>CAYNKL010000001.1:0-89693 GCA_964397775.1 uncultured Rhodobacterales bacterium
GTTGCCCGGCACCACGCCCGGCGAAGGCCGGTAGCCGACGACACCGCAGAAGGCCGCCGGGTTGCGCAGCGACCCGCCGGTATCCGACCCCGTGGCCAACGGAAAGTATCCCGCCGACAGCCCCGCCGCCGAGCCGCCCGAGGACCCCGCGCAGGTGCGCGTGAGGTCGTGCGGATTCGCCGTCGCGCCGTAGACGCGGTTGCGGGTATTGCCGCCCGCGCTCCATTCGGGGTTGTTGGTCTTGCCCATGGGCAGCGCCCCCGCCGCGCGCATGGCGGCGACGATGGCGTCGTCCTTCGTGGCGATGTTGTCGCGGAAGAGCTCCGAGCCGAAAGTGGTTGGCAGCCCGGCCACGTCGATCATGTCCTTCACACCGAAGGGCAGCCCGTGCAGCGGTCCAAGCTCGGCCCCCGAGGCCACGGCGTCGTCGGCGGCCTTTGCGCCCCTGCGCAGCCCATCGAAATCCCGCGCGACAAGGGCGTTTACCGCATGGTCCACGGCCTCGACCCGCGCGATGCAGGCCTCGGCCAGCTCGCTGGGGGAGAGCGCCTTGCGGGCAATCAGGCGGCGCGCCTGCGCGGCACCAAGCTCGGCGGGATCAGTGGGGATGGTCTGGGCCAAGGGAAACGTCTCCTTCAGAAGTGGGCCGTGCGCTGCATCTTGAGCGCCGCGAGGATGAGGAACGGGGCTAAGGCTGGCAGCGGAGGGAAGTCGCGTCCGAGCTCGACCAGTCCCGACAGACGGCCCGCGGCGATGCCCGTCGCAGGCACAAGCACGAGGATGAAATACAAGGAGGCATCGAACATGGGCGGGCGCTGCAATCTGGATCGCCGACCAGTCGTAGCGTCCAATTGCACGATGTTCAATTGCGGTGAGAGCCATGCCAAGCCAAAGCTCCGAAGCGAAATGCGCGCCGCCTACCTCGCAGGCATCCCAGCCCCTTCAGCCAGGCGCAGGACCGCCCTGCGCCCGCCGTCACGCCTCTGGCGGCCGCAGCGTCGCCTCGCACCAGACCGGCAGGTGGTCCGAGGCCCGCAGCGCGGCGCCATGGTGCACGACACCCGTTTCGGGCAGGCTCAGACGGGCGCCATGCGCGAACCTGTCAAGCCGCGCGACAGGTCGGGAGCTGTGAAAGCTCGGCCCCGGCGTGACCAGGGTCAGTTCCTCCAGCCAGGGATCGAACCCCGCCCGCCGCGACCATTCGTTGAAATCCCCACCCACCAGGCAGGTCTCGATGCGCGCGCCCAGGTGGTCGAGGATCGCCGTCATCTGCAACTGCCGCCAGCGCCGGATCAGCCCGAGGTGCGTGCCCACGATGTGCATCCCCTCGACGCCCACCATGACCGCCCCGCGCGGCTCGAGCCCCGGCAGGTCGAAATGCTCGGTCGCCGTGATCGCAAGCCCCTCGCGCACCAGCACCGCGTTGCCGTGCCAGCCAAGGCTCACCTCGTTGCGGGCAAGATCGGCGACGACGTAGTCGCTCTCACGCTCGACCAGCGACCGGGGCAGCGCCGCCCGGCGCGGCCCGAGCCGTAGATCGGCCTCCTGCAGAAGCACGACATCGGCCCCGATCGCGTTGATCACCGACAGGATGCGCTCCGGGCTCCGCCGCCGGTCGATGCCCAGCGCCTTGCGTATGTTGTAGCTGGCCACCCGCAACCGCATCACAGCACCGGCGCCAGCAACCGCGCAAGCTTGGCGCCGGTGCGGATCCACAAGGGCTCCTCTTCCAGCGGCGTCTCGTAGCGCTCCGAGACGGCGAGATCGTCCTCGAGCATCCGCGCCACTGCGCCCGCAAAGCGCGTGTCGGCAAAGGCCGCCATGGTCTCGAAGTTCAGGCGAAACGACCTGACATCGCAATTCGCGGTGCCGACGAGGGCGACATCCTCGTCGCACAGGACGATCTTCTGGTGCATGAAGCCCGCCTTGTAATGGTAGATCTGCACGCCATCCGACCGGATCTCGTCGAAGAAGGCATGCGCGGCAAGCCAGGGCAGGTAGTGATCGACGGTCCCGGTCAAGATCACCCGCACATCGACCCCTTTCAGGGCCGCGTTGCTCAGGGCGGACTGGATGCTGGCGTCGGGCACGAAGTAGGGCGACGCGATCCAGAGCCGCTTCCGCGCCGCGGTGATCGTCGCAAAGAAGGTCTGCGTGCCCGTCTCCATCGCGTCGGCCGGCCCGGTCGGCAGCAGCACCGCCGTCATGTCATCCTCGTGCGTGCCGGGGTCCCAGTTCAGCTCGTGCGTCAGAAGCTCGCCGGTGCCCCAGTGCCAGTCCTCGGTGAAGATCAGCTGAAGCTGCGCCACGATCGGCCCCTGCAGCCGCAGATGCGTGTCCCGCCAGTGTCCGTACCGCGGATTGCGCCCGACGTAGGTGTCCGAGACGTTGTGCCCGCCGACAAAACCGGTCACCCCGTCGACGACGAGGGTCTTGCGGTGGTTCCTGAAGTTGATGTTCAGCCGCGAGGTCGGCCCGCGCGCCCCGCGCGGCTCGACCACCTGGACCCCCGCCTCGGACAGCCGCCCGCGGTAGGCCCGCGACAGCCCGTAGCTGCCCACCCCGTCGAAAAGCAGCCGGACCGCCACACCCCGCCGGGCCGCGGCGATCAGCCGTTCGGCAAAGGCCTGCCCCGTGGCGTCGTCGACGATGGTGTAGAATTGAACGCAGACGGTGTGCCGGGCGCCGTCGATGGCCGCGAACATGGCGGCAAAACTGGCCTCGCCGTCGATCAGCAGATCCCCGGAGTTGCCGCCCACCACCGGCAGGTTCACGATCCGCTCGAACACCGCGAGCCGCGCCCCCGCCGCGACATCCGGCGGGCAGTAGCGCGCGCTCTTCTTCTGTTCCGAGGTCAGCGCGCGGCTGCGTTGCCGCGAGCGGGTGTAGCTCCGGATCCGGTGGCCGCCGAAGACCGCATAGGCCGGGACCGCGAACCACGGCGCGCTCAGCAGGAAGATGACCCAGGCGGCCGAGCCCTGCGGGGTCCGCACGGTCCCCAGCGCCCGCCAGATGCAGAACGCCACGATGCCGATGGCAAGAAGACCTGTTCCCGCAGTCCAGAGGATATTCATCGGGTCGTCACGTGAGCGGTTTCCTTCCTGTCGACCGCAGAGTGTCGCGAATGCGGCGGGCTCTGCAAGGGCGCATGCACCTTCAACGGCTTTGCCGATCGACCCACTCCATGATCACACCGACGACGCGGGCCTGCTCCTCGGGGCTCATCTGCCGGCCCGCCGGAATACCGTGCCACTTGGCAAGGCACGACCGGCAGCAGGTCGCCGTCGCATGCTGCGCGATGAAGGCGGGATGTCCGCGCATCGGGGTCTGCTTGCCATCGTTCCGGGGCGCCGCGGGCGCCAGCCTCTGTGCGACGAAATCCGTGGCGTGCGAGGCGATCACCTCGCGCCCTTTCGCTGCCAGATAGTCCTGCTCCTTCGCCCCGAGCCGGAACCGGCTGCGAAAGCGCGAGCGGGCAAGTCGCTGAAACAGGTCGTCATCCATCCCGCACCGATAGGCCCGCGCGCCCCGGAATCAAAGGGGCAGTGGCCCACGTCCCGCGCGACACCCTGCGCGCATTGCCTCATCGCCGTTGCCCCCTGCCCGGCGTTTCCCGGCGGCCGGAGCTTGTGGTTCCCCGGCCGCTGGTCTTTGTTGCAGCCAAATCCGGGGCCCGCGTGCGCCCGCACCAACAGAGGGAAGTCGACATGTCGCTCACCATGACCCGCGAGGTCTTCATCACCTGCGCCGTGACCGGCTCCGGCGCCACCCAGGACCGCAGCCCCCATGTCCCGCGCAGCCCGAAGGAGATCGCCGAAAGCGCCATCGACGCCGCCCGCGCCGGGGCCGCCATCGTGCACTGCCACGTCCGCGACCCCGAAACCGGCGCCCCCTCGCGCGATCTCGCGCTCTACCGCGAAGTGACCGAGCGCATCCGCGACTCCGAGGTCGACGTGGTCCTCAACCTCACCACCGGCATGGGCGGCGACCTCGTCTTCGGCCCGACCGAGGCGCCACTGCCCCTGAACGACAAAGGCACCGACATGATCGGCGCGGCGGCAAGGGTCGAGCACATCGCCGAATGCCTCCCCGAGATCTGCACCCTCGACTGCGGCACCATGAACTTCGCCGAGGCCGACTACGTGATGACCAACACGCCCGGCATGCTGAGGGCGATGGGCCGCATGATCACCCATCTCGGCGTCAAGCCCGAGATCGAGGCGTTTGACACCGGCCACCTCTGGCTCGCCAAGCAGCTGGTCAAGGACGGCGTGCTCGACGCCCCCGCCCTCGTGCAGCTCTGCATGGGCGTGCCCTGGGGCGCGCCGAACGACCTCAACACCTTCATGGCCATGGTCAACAACATCCCCGAGGACTGGACCTGGTCCGCCTTCTCGCTCGGCCGGGACCAGATGCCCTACGCCGGCGCGGCGGTGCTCGCCGGCGGCCACGTGCGCGTCGGCCTCGAGGACAACCTGATGCTGGAAAAGGGCGTGCTCGCCACCAACGCGCAGCTCGTGGAAAAGGCCGTGACCGTGGCCGAGAACCTCGGCGCCAGGGTCATCGGCCCGCAGCAGGTGCGCGACAAGCTGGGCCTCACCAAGCGGGCGCCCAGGTCGTGAGCGGCCTCCAAAGCGGTGCCATCACCCTCGCCGCCCGCAAGATCAGCGGGCAGGCGCTTTCCCTCGACGCACATTCGGAGACGCTCGTACCATGACCCAGACACGCAAGGCTGCCATCATCGGCGGCGGCGTCATCGGCGGCGGCTGGGCCGCGCGCTTCCTTCTCAACGGCTGGGACGTCGCGGTCTTCGATCCCGACCCGCAGGCGCAGCGCAAGATCGGCGAGGTCATTGACGGCGCCCGCCGCGCCCTACCCGGCCTCTACGACCGCGCCCTGCCCCCCGAAGGCACGCTCACCTTCCACGACGCGCTCTCCGATGCCGTCAGCGGCGCCGACTGGGTGCAGGAAAGCGTGCCCGAACGGCTCGACCTCAAGCACCGGGTGCTGGACGAGATCACGCAGGCCGCCGCTGAGAGCGCCGTCATCGGCTCCTCCACCTCGGGCTTCAAACCCTCCGAACTGACGGCGGAGGGCGCGCGCGCCATCGTGGCCCACCCCTTCAACCCGGTCTATCTGCTGCCGCTGGTGGAACTCGTGGGCGACGCCGCGATCTGCGCGACAGCCTCCGCCATCCTGCGCGAGGTCGGCATGTACCCCCTCACCCTCCGCAAGGAGATCGACGCCCACATCGCCGACCGCCTGCTCGAAGCGGTCTGGCGCGAATGCCTCTGGCTGGTCAGCGACGGCGTCGCCACCACCGAGGAAATCGACGAGGCGATCCGCATGGGCTTCGGCCTCCGCTGGGCGCAAATGGGCATTTTCGAGACCTACCGCATCGCCGGGGGCGAGGCGGGCATGCGCCACTTCCTTGACCAGTTCGGCCCGGCACTGGAATGGCCCTGGACCAAGCTCATGGACGTGCCCGACTACACGCCCGAGCTTGTCGACCTGATCGCGGGCCAGTCCGACGCCCAGTCGGGCCAGCGCTCCATCCGCGATCTCGAACGCATCCGCGACGACAACCTCGTCGGCATGATGCGCGCCCTGCGCAAGACCGGCTCCGCCGCGGGCAAGGTCATCGCCGATCACGAGGCCAGCCTGCCCAGGGTCATGCCCGCGCCCGAACCCGCCCCGGTCGAAACCGTCCGCCGCGACGTCCCGCAAAGCTGGACCGACTACAACGGCCACATGAACGAGGCGCATTACCTCGAGATCGGCGCCCAGGCGACCGACAGCTTCATGGAGATGGTCGGCGCGGGCCCAACCTACATTGCCGGCGGCCTGTCCTACTTCACCGTGGAGAACCACCTCTGCTACCTGGGCGAGGTGCTCGCGGGCGAGGAACTGACCGTCACCACGCAGGTGCTTCAGGGCGAGGGCAAGAAACTGCACCTCTTCCACCGCATCCTGAAGGAGGGCGAGGTCGCCGCGACCATGGAAACCTTCCTGCTCCACGTCGACCTCGCCACGCGCCGGTCCTGCCCGCCCGCGCCAGACGTGGCCGAGGCGCTTCTGGCCTTTGCCGAGGCGCACGCCGCCCTCCCCCGCCCCGATCAGGCGGGCAAGGCCATCGGAACCAGGTGACCCTCACGGCGGCGGGGCCACCTCCGCCGCCGCCACGCGCCGCCGCAGCATCTGCAACAGGCGCTCGGTGCTGGGGCTCACCGCCTCGCCCGCGCGGCGCACCAGCCCGAAATCCCCGACTTGGATGTCCTCGGCCACCGGCAGCCGCGCCAGCCGGCTGCCCAGCGCACCCCGCGCGATGAAAAAGTCCGCCACCGCCCGCGCAAGCGGCGCGATGGCATTGGTCTCGTTCAGCATCGCCAACGTGAACAACGTGGACGAGGTGCCCAGAACCCGTTTTGGCAGCGGCAGCCCCTGCTTGAGGATATAGGTCTCGGCCGTGCGCCGCAGCAGCCCGCCCGGCGGCTGCGTCACCCAGTCGTAATCCAGACAATCCCGAAGCTGCAGCCGGTCCTGCCGCACCAGCGGATGCCCCAGCCGCACCACAAGCGAGATCGGCTCCGGCCCGATCACGTCGAGTTCGTAGCCCCCCGCGTCGGCGCGCTCGGGGATGCGCCCGATGTAGAAATCCAGCTCCCGGTTCAGCAACAGATCCGACAGCCGGTCCGACGTGCCGACCTCCACCGCCAGTTCGATCTCCGGATAGGCAAGACGCGCCTCGCGCAGCACCGGCAGCAGCAGCTCCAGCGAAGGGCCTGTCACCGACCCCACGCGCACCAGCCCCCGCGCCCCGCGCACCAGCTGCCCGATCCGCTCGTTGGCAAGGTCCAGCCCCTGCAGCGTGCTCGCCGCCTGCTCGGCCAGCACCCGCCCGGCCTCGGTCAGCACCACGCCGCGCGCGTGACGGGTGTAAAGCGCCACGCCCGCCAGTTCCTCGAGCTGCGCCAGCAGGCGCGAGGCCGCGGGCTGCGTCAGCCCCACGTGCTGCGCAGCGGCCCCGATCTGGCCCAGGTCGCGCAGCGCCGCCAGCAGCCGCAATTGCGAGAACTTCAGCCCCTTGCGGACAAGGGCGTTGCTGGTGCGATAATCGGCCTTGTCCGACATACGTTATGCTCACTTTGGTATATCACAAACCACTTTCCGAATTTGACCGTTATACCCCGAGCTGACAACAGTGCGCACGTCCTGCCGGGCGGGCGTAGGAGACGCCCTCCGCGAGCGGGACCTCAAAGGCGGAGAAACGCTCCGCCATGATGGGAGGACAGCATGAAATTCACCAGACGCGCCCTCGGCGCGACAGCCCTCGCTGCGCTTGTCGCACTGCCCGCATATGCCCAGGACAAGGGCACCATCGGCATCGCCATGCCGACCAAATCCTCGGCCCGCTGGATCGCCGACGGCGACAACATGGTGCAGCAGTTCCAGGATGCCGGCTACGCCACCGATCTCCAGTACGCTGAAGACGACATCCCCAACCAGCTCGCGCAGATCGAGAACATGATCACCAAGGGCGTCGACGCCCTCGTGATCGCGGCCATCGACGGCACCACGCTCACCAACGCGCTGGCCAACGCCGCTGCAATGGACATCCCCGTCGTCGCCTACGACCGCCTTATCCGCGATTCCGGCGACGTCAGCTACTACGCCACCTTCGACAACTTCCAGGTCGGCGTGCAGCAGGCCACCACCCTCGTCGAAGGCCTCGAGGAACGCTTCCCCGATGTCGACACCTGGAACGTCGAACTCTTCGGCGGCAGCCCCGACGACAACAACGCCTACTTCTTCTACAACGGCGCCATGTCGGTGCTCGACCCGATGATCGAGGACGGCAGCATCGAGATCGTCTCGGGCCAGATGGGCATGGACACCGTCGGCACCCTGCGCTGGGACGGCTCCGTCGCCCAGGCCCGCATGGATAACCTGCTTTCGGCCAACTACACCGACAAGAAGATCCACGGCGTGCTGTCGCCCTACGACGGCCTGTCGATCGGCATCATCTCGTCGCTGCGCGGCGTCGGCTACGGCTCGGGCGACATGCCCATGCCCATCGTGACCGGCCAGGACGCCGAGATCCCCTCGGTCAAGGCCATCCTGCGCGGGGACCAGTACTCGACGATCTTCAAGGACACCCGGAAACTCGCCGACGTGGCCGTGGGCATGGTCGACGCGCTCCTGCAGGGCGGCGAGCCCGAGATCAACGACACCGAGACCTACGACAACGGCGTCAAGGTCGTCCCCTCCTACCTTCTCGAGCCCCAGCCGGTGACGGAAGAGAACTGGGAAGAAGTGCTGATCGACAGCGGTTACTACACCGAAGACCAGATCAACTGAGCCTCCCCGCGCGCGCCCCTCGCGGCGCGCGCCAAGGGCCCGGCCACCACGCGCCGGGCCCACACCCAATCCACGCTTACCGGAGGCACGAGAGATGGCCACCCTTCTCGAGATGCGCGGGATCACCAAGACATTTCCCGGCGTGAAGGCGCTCGACAACGTCAACATGAAGGTTGAGGAAGGCGAGATCCACGCCCTCGTCGGTGAGAACGGCGCCGGCAAGTCGACCCTGATGAAGGTCCTGTCGGGCGTCTACGCCCACGGCAGCTACGAAGGCGACATCGTCTACGACGGCGACGTGAAGGCCTTCCGCGGCATCACCGACAGCGAAGATGTCGGCATCATCATCATTCACCAGGAACTCGCGCTGATCCCGCTGCTGTCGATCGCCGAGAACATCTTCCTGGGCAACGAACGCGCCAACGGCGGCATCATCGACTGGCGCGAAACCGAACGCCGCGCCGCCGAGCTGATCGACCGCGTCGGCCTCAAGGAAACCCCGCGCACCATTGTCGACGACCTCGGCCTCGGCAAGCAGCAGCTGGTCGAGATCGCCAAGGCGCTGTCCAAGGACGTGCGCCTGATGATCCTGGACGAGCCGACCTCCTCGCTCAACGAACAGGACAGCGAAAAGCTTCTCGACCTCCTGCTGGAGTTCAAGAAGAAGGGGATGACCTCCATCCTCATCTCGCACAAGCTCAACGAGATTTCCCGCGTCGCCGACACGATCACCGTCCTGCGCGACGGCTCCACCGTGGCCCGGCTCGACTGCCGCGACGGCATCAGCGAAGACGACATCATCCGCGACATGGTGGGCCGCTCGCTCGACGACCGCTACCCGCCCAAGATCGACCACACCAAGGACGACATCGCGATGGAGGTCGCGAACTGGACCGTCCATCACCCGCTCCATTCGGACCGCCAGGTGGTCAAGGACGTCAGCTTCCACGTCAAGCGGGGCGAGGTGCTGGGCATCGCGGGCCTCATGGGCGCAGGCCGCACCGAGCTTGCCATGAGCCTCTTCGGCCGCAGCTACGGCCGCGACATCTCGGGCGAGGCCAGGATCAACGGCCAGCCCGTGGACCTGTCCAGCGTCCGCCGCGCGATCAACGCCGGCCTCGCCTACGCCACCGAGGATCGCAAGACCTTCGGTCTCGTGCTCGACCAGACCATCCGGCGCAACGTGCCGCTGGCCAAGCTCGACGCCGTGGCCGACGGGCTCGTCGTCAACAAGGGGCGCGAGGCCGAGGTCGCCGAACGCTACCGCAAGCGGCTCAACATCAAGTCGAGCTCCATCGAGCAGGAGACGATCAACCTCTCGGGCGGCAACCAGCAGAAGGTGGTGCTGTCCAAGTGGCTCTTCGCCGATCCCGACATCCTGATCCTGGACGAACCCACCCGCGGCATCGACGTGGGCGCCAAGTTCGAAATCTACACCGTCATCCGTGACCTCGCCGAGGCCGGCAAGGCGATCATCGTCATCTCCTCCGAGATGCCCGAGCTGCTCGGCATCACCGACCGTCTTTACGTCATGAACGAAGGCCGCTTCGTGGGCGAGATGCCCACCTCCGAAGCCAGCCAGGAAAAGATCATGTCGACCATCATCAAGTCAGGGGACCGCACATGAGCGATACCACCAACACCGGCGCCACCGCGCCCGCTGGCGAGCAGGCCAAGGCAAGCTGGCGCTTCCTCAAGGGCCACCTGCGCGAATACGGCATCCTCTTTGCCCTCATCGCCATCATGGCCTTCTTCCAGATCGCCACCGGGGGCATCCTGCTCAAACCGGTCAACCTGACCAACCTGATCCTGCAGAACTCCTACATCGTCATCATGGCCATCGGCATGCTGCTGGTCATCGTGGCGGGCCACATCGACCTCTCCGTGGGCTCGGTCCTCGGCTTCATCGGGGCGCTGGCCGCCGTGATGATCGTCAACTGGGGCGTGCCCTACCTTCTGGCGGGCATCATCTGCCTTGCCGCCGGCGCCGTCATCGGCATGGCGCAGGGCTTCTGGATCGCCTACTTCCGCATCCCGTCGTTCATCGTGACGCTCGCGGGCATGCTGGTCTTCAAGGGTCTCACCCTCTGGCTGCTCGCCGGCCAGTCCGTCGGCCCCTTCCCGCCCACGTTCCAGCTCATTTCCTCGGGTTTCCTCGTCGATCCCTTCGGCATGGACGGCTTCAACCTGCTGTCGCTGCTGATCGGCGTCGCGCTGGCCGTGGGCCTGCTGGTGCTGGCCGTCCGCGCCCGCCAGAGCCAGGCCAAGACCGGCGCGCCCGGCGAACCCTTTGCCTTCTTCGCGGCCAAGAACGCGCTGATCTTCGTGGCGATCATCTACATGAGCTACCTCATGGCCGATTTCCGCGGGCTGCCCAACGTCTTCATCGTCATGGCGCTGCTGATCGCGATCTATTCCTTCGTCACCGCCCGCACCACGGTCGGCCGCCGCATCTACGCCATCGGCGGCAACGAAAAGGCCGCCACGCTCTCGGGCATCAACTCCAAGCGCCTGACCTTCTTCACCTTCGCCAACATGGGCATGCTGGCGGCGCTCGCGGGACTCGTCTTCGCAGCCCGCCTCAACACCGCCACCCCCAAGGCCGGCGCCACGTTCGAGCTTGACGTGATCGCGGCCGTCTTCATCGGCGGCGCGTCGATGTCGGGCGGTGTGGGCACCGTGGTGGGTGCCGTGGTAGGCGCCTTCATCATGGGCGTCATGAACAACGGCATGTCGATCCTCGGCATCGGCATCGACTGGCAGCAGGTCATCAAGGGCCTCGTCCTCCTCGCCGCCGTGATCTTCGACGTCATGAACAAGCAGAAAGGCTGATCCCGATGCTTCTCTCGCAATACCGCACCGACAGCGGCCGCCCTCAGGTCGTCGCCCGCGAAGGCACCGAGGCCTACGACGTCCGCACCGAGGCCAGCCTCTACGACCTCTCCATGCACTGCGCCAAGAGCGGCGAGGGCCTCCAGGCCCACGTCCTCTCGCTCGGCCTGGGCGAGGCGGTGGACCTCAACCGGCTCTACGCCGAAGGGCGGCTCCTGCCGCCCCTCACCCACCCGGACCCGGCGCACCTGCACCTGACGGGCACCGGACTCACCCACCTCGGATCGGCCTCGACCCGCGCGGCCATGCACGCCAGCACCAAGCCCGAGGACGAGACCGACTCGATGAAGATGTTCCGCATGGGCATCGAGGGCGGCAAGCCCGCCAACGGCCACGCGGGCGTCCAGCCCGAATGGTTCTACAAGGGCACCGGCCACGCGCTCGTGGCCCCCGGCGCACCGCTGCAAAGCCCGCCCTTCGCCGAGGACGGCGGGGAAGAGCCCGAGCTTGCGGGCCTCTACGTCATCGCCCCCGACGGCACCCCCGTCCGGGTCGGCTTTGCCGTGGCCAACGAATTCTCCGACCACGTGACCGAACGGCAGAACTACCTCTACCTCGCGCACTCCAAGCTGCGCCCCTGCTCGGTCGGCCCCGAGATCCTCGTGGGCGACCTGCCCGACAGCGTCGAGGGCACCAGCCGCATCCGCCGCGGCAACGAGGTGATCTTCGAAAAGCCGTTCCTGTCGGGCGAGGCGAACATGTCCCACACGATCGCCAACCTCGAACACCACCACTTCAAGTATCAGCTCTTCTGCCAGCCCGGCGACGTCCATGTGCACATGTTCGGCACCGCGACCCTGTCCTTTGCCGAGGGCATCTCCCCGCAGGACGGCGACGTGTTCGAGATCGAGGCGGCGCCCTTCGGCCTGCCTCTGCGCAACCCGCTCGCGGTCCAGCCGGGCCCCAAACCGGAGCCGCGGACCGAAATCCGCGCGATGTGAGGTAACAATGACTTTCAAACCGGCAGAATGGCCGCGCAAGCTTCGCTCGCAGGAATGGTACGGCGGCACCTCGCGGGACAACATCTACCACCGTGGCTGGCTCAAGAACCAGGGCTACCCCCACGACCTCTTCGACGGACGCCCGGTGATCGGCATCCTCAACACCTGGTCGGATCTGACGCCCTGCAACGGCCACCTGCGCGAACTGGCCGAAAAGGTGAAGGCCGGCATCTGGGAGGCCGGTGGCTTCCCGCTCGAGGTGCCCGTCTTCTCGGCCTCCGAAAACACCTTCCGCCCCACGGCGATGATGTACCGCAACCTCGCCGCCATGGCGGTCGAGGAAACCATGCGCGCCCAGCCCATCGATGGCGCCGTGCTGCTGGTGGGCTGCGACAAGACCACCCCCAGCCTGCTCATGGGCGCGGCCTCGACCGACATCCCCTCCATCGTGGTCACCGGCGGGCCGATGCTCAACGGCTGGTTCCGCGGCGAACGCGTGGGCTCCGGCACCGCGCTCTGGCAGATGTCCGAGGACATCAAGGCCGGGAAGATGACGCAGGAGGATTTCCTCGAGGCCGAACAGGCCATGTCCCGCTCCTCGGGCACCTGCAACACCATGGGCACCGCCTCCACCATGGCCTCCATGGCCGAGGCGCTCGGCATGGCACTGTCCGGTAACGCCGCGATCCCCGCCGTCGACGCGCGCCGCCGGGTCATGGCGCAACTCTCCGGCCGCCGGATCGTTCAGATGGTGAAGGACGACCTCAAACCCTCGGACGTGATGACCAAGCAGGCCTTCGAGAACGCCATCCGCACCAACGGCGCCATCGGCGGCTCGACCAACGCGGTCGTGCACCTGCTGGCCATGGCCGGGCGCTGCGGCGTGGACCTCACGCTCGATGACTGGGACCGCCTCGGCCGCGACGTGCCGACCATCGTGAACCTCATGCCCTCGGGCAAGTACCTGATGGAAGAGTTCTTCTACGCCGGCGGCCTGCCCGTGGTGCTCAAGCGCCTGGGCGAGGGCGGCATGCTGCACAAGGACGCGCTCACGGTCTCCGGCGAAACCGTCTGGGACGAGGTCAAGGACGTCCGCAACTGGAACGAGGATGTCATCCTCCCCGTCGAGAAGGCGCTGACCGCCTCGGGCGGCATCGCGGTCCTGAAGGGCAACCTCGCGCCCAACGGCGCCGTGCTGAAACCCTCCGCCGCCTCCGAGAAACTGATGAAGCACCGCGGCCGCGCCGTGGTCTTCGAGGACATCGACGACTACAAGGCCAAGATCGCCGACGACGCCCTCGACATCGACGAGACCTGCATCATGGTGCTCAAGAACTGCGGCCCCAAGGGCTACCCCGGCATGTCCGAGGTCGGCAACATGGGCCTTCCGCCCAAGGTGCTGAAGAAGGGCATCACCGACATGGTCCGGATCTCGGACGCGCGCATGTCGGGCACCGCCTACGGCACCGTGGTCCTGCACACCTCGCCCGAGGCCGCCGTCGGCGGACCGCTGGCCGTGGTGCGCAACGGGGACATGATCGAACTCGACGTGGCGGAACGCAGGCTGCACCTGGACATCTCCGACGAGGAACTGAAGCAGCGGCTCGCCGACTGGAAACCCGCGGCCGAACCGCCCGCCTCGGGCTACGACAAACTCTTCCACGACCACGTGCAGGGGGCCGATACCGGTGCCGACTTCGACTTCCTGCAAGGATGCCGCGGACGGGAGGTCCCACGTGACAGCCACTAAGATCGCCATCATGGGCGTGGGCAAGATTGCCCGCGACCAGCACATCCCGGCCATCGCCGCCGACCCGCGGTTCGAGCTGGCCGCCACCGTCAGCCGCTCCGGCGGCGTCGACGGGGTGCAAAACTTCGCGACGCTGTCCGAGCTGATCGCGGCCCGCCCCGACATCCCGGCGGTTTCGCTCTGCATGCCCCCCTCCGTGCGCTACGAAGCGGCGGCCGAGGCCATCGCCGCGGGCAAGCAGACCATGCTCGAAAAGCCCCCCGGCGCCACCGTGGCCGAGGTGCTCGACCTCGCCCGCATGGCCGAGGAGGCCGGCGTCACGCTCTTCGCGACATGGCATTCGCGCCATGCCGAAGGCGTCGCCGCCGCCAAGGCGTGGCTCGCCGACAAGACCATCACCGCCCTGCGGATCGACTGGAAGGAAGACGTGCGCAAGTGGCACCCCGGCCAGGACTGGATCTGGGAGCCCGGCAACCTCGGTGTCTTCGACCCGGGCATCAACGCGCTCTCGATCCTGACCGAGATCGTGCAGGTCCCCCTGCACCTGACCGGTGCGGAACTTTCGTTCCCGGAAAACCGCGCGGCGCCCATCGCCGCCGACCTCACCTTTGCCGGGCCCGGCTTCACCGCCGAAGCCGCCTTCGACTGGCGACAGGAGGGCGGCGAGATCTGGCAGATCGCGGTCGAGACCACCGCAGGCACCCTGCGTCTCATCGAGGGCGGCTCGCGCCTCTTCCTCGATGACGCGGAACAGACAGTTCACGGTCGGGGCGAGTACCCCGACCTCTACCACCGCTTCGGCGATCTGATCGACGGGGGCGCGCGCGATGTCGATGCCGCCCCGCTGATCCACGTCGCCGATGCGTTCCTCCTCGGCCGCCGCCTGGTGGTCGAGCCGTTCAACGAGTGACCAGAAGGACATGACATGACCGATTTGACCGGACGCCACCTGATTGCAGGCGAATGGACCGCCGGCGGGGAAACCTTCCAGTCCGCCCCCGTGACCGGGGATCCCGTCACCGTCCACTGCGGCGGCAAGGCCGAAGTCGACGCCGCCATGAAGGCGGCCGAAGAGGCCTTCCTGACCTACGGCTGGACCTCGCGCGAAGAGCGCGCCAAGTTCCTCGAGGCCATCGCGGACGAGATCGAGGCACGCGGCGAGGCCCTGACCGCCGCCGGCACCGCTGAGACCGGCCTGCCCGAGGCGCGCCTCAACGGCGAACGTGGCCGCACCACCGGCCAGCTCAAGCTGTTCGCAAGCCACATCCGCGACGGCGCCTATCTCGACCGTCGCCATGACGAGGCCCTGCCCGACCGTCAGCCCGCCCCGCGCCCCGATCTGCGCATGATCGAGCGCCCCATGGGCCCGGTGGGCGTCTTCGGCGCCTCGAACTTCCCGCTGGCCTTCTCGACCGCGGGCGGCGACACCGCCTCGGCGCTCGCAGCCGGCTGCCCCGTGGTCTACAAGGGCCACCCCGGCCACCCGGCAACGGGCGAGATCGTGGCCGACGCCATCCGCGCCGCCATCGAGAAGACCGGCATGCCCAAGGGCACCTTCGGCTTCGTCCAGTCCAACACGACCGAGGCGGGCGAGGCGCTCGTCACCCATCCGCTGACCCGCGCGGTGGGCTTCACCGGCTCGTTCCGCGGCGGAAAGGCGCTCTTCGACCTGGCCATGTCGCGCCCCGAGCCGATCCCCTTCTTCGGTGAACTCGGCGCGATCAACCCGGTCTTCGTCATGCCCGCGGCCCAAGGTGCCCGCGGCGGCGATATCGGCACCGCATGGGCGGGCTCGCTCACCATGGGCGTGGGCCAGTTCTGCACCAACCCCGGCATCGTTGTGCTGCACCCCGGTGACGGCGCCGATGCCTTCGTCGACGCGGCCCGCGCGGCCCTCGAAGAGGTCGGCCCGCAGCCCATGCTCACCGATGGCGTCGCGTCGGGCTACCGCAAGGGCGTCGAGGGCATCGCCAGCGTCTCGGCAGTCAAGGAGCACCTGCGCAAGGACTGCTCCGACCGTCAGGGCGCGCCCGCGATGTTCGAGGTCTCCGGCAAGGACTGGCTCGCCCACCCCGAGCTCTCCGAGGAAATGTTCGGCCCCGCCGGCATCGTCATCCGCGCCGCCTCCGCCGAGGAGGTGATGCAGATCGCCAAGGAACTCCACGGCCAGCTCACCTGCACCCTGCAGATGGACGACAGCGACATGGACACCGCGGAGCCGCTGGTCCCCGTGCTGGAGCGCAAGGCCGGCCGCCTGCTGGTCAACGGCTTCCCGACGGGCGTCGAGGTCGCCGACAGCATGGTCCACGGCGGCCCCTACCCCGCCACGACCAACTTCGGCGCGACCTCCGTGGGCACCCTGGCCATCCGCCGCTTCCTGCGGCCGGTCTGCTACCAGAACATGCCCGAGGCGCTCCTCCCCGAAGACCTCCGCGGCTGAGCCTTCCGGCCAGACCGCTGAAACAAACGCGCCCCCGCAGGACACTGCGGGGGCGTTTTCATGTCGGACTGCAAGCACATGATACTCGGAGGAGCGCAGAGCCGCGCATCGCAGCCGCGCGCGGTGGCGATCCCGACCGACGTTCCCCTCGCTTCATGGCAGCCAAGTCCGAAAGACCTCGACACGACGCACCCAGAATCGCCAAATCGCCGCCGCGTGAGGGCGCGGTCATGCCGTAGGCATGCCTTTGGCATGACGATGCGCGGCGGCCTTCAGCCTTTATCCCGCGCAGTGGGCTTCGCGCGCGTTTGCCCGGAACAAAGCGCGCCAGCCCCGCCCGGCTATCCGCCCCCTACGTCTGCCCGACCAGCTCCTTGGCCATCATCATGTGCACGCCCTTGTTGCCGTTCACCGTCTGCGTCACCCGCAGATCCCCAGCCAGCGAACAGAGCATGTAGGCGTCCTCCCGGCTCAGCCCCGTCAGATCCACGATCCAGCCGATCATGTCCCGCAGCGCCATCTCGGCGCAGGTGTCGAGCGAGGGATGCATCCCCATCGTGATCAGGTGCCCCGGCGTCTCGGCCCGGGGATACTCCCACGACAGATCGCTCCGCAGGGTCAGCCGGAAGGTCCCGCGCAGCGCCGTCTCGATCGCGGTGATGCAGACCTCGCCATCGCCCTGCGCCCCGTGCCCGTCGCCACAGGAAAACAGCGCGCCCTCCGCCTGCACCGGCAGGAACAGCGTGCTGCCCGCCACCAGCTCCTTGTTGTCGAGGTTGCCGCCGAACCGCCGCGGCTGGATCGTCGAGACGCGCCCCCAGCTCGCCGGCGGCGCCACCGCCATCACCCCGAAGAACGGCCGCAGCGGCAGCTCGAGCCCCCAGGACAGCCGCGCCACACCCGCCTCCGCATCCAGCGGAATGGTCACGCAGCGGCCCTCGTCGAACTCCTCCGGCAGCGTCCCCGCCAGCGGACGGATCACGTTGTACCCCCAGTCCTGCCGCAGCGCCACGTCGAGGATATCGACCTGCAGCACATCCCCCGGCCGCGCCCCGCGTACCGCCACCGGCCCCGTCACGATATGCCCGCCCATGGCCCGCTCGGCCCGCGCATGCACATCGTAAAGCTCCGGCGGCACGTGGAACCCCGCGGGCGGCAGCACCTCCGGCGCCCCCGAGACCGTGTCGATCACCACGACATCGCCGCTCCCGACCTCCAGCACCGGCGCCCGGGCCGCGTCGAAGAAGCCCCAGGCGCAGCTCTCCGCGCCCGCCGCCAGATGCGCGCTCATGCCCCCACCGGCAACCGGCTCTCCACCAGCTCCACCCAGTAGGAGCAGCCCGCCGGGATCGCCTCGTCGTTGAAATCGTACTCCGGGTGGTGAACGCTCGCGCCCCCGCCGTTGCCGACCTGGATATAGGCCCCCCGCCGCGCCAGCAGCATGTAGGCGAAATCCTCTCCCGCCATCAGCGGCGGGCTGTCGGTCTCCACCTCAGGCGTGATCCGCTTGGCCGCCTCCGCCGCAAACCCCGCCTCTTCGGCGTAGTTCACCGTCGCCGGATAGCCGTTGTGATACTCGATCACCGCCTCCGCCCCGTAGACCGCCGCCCCGTTCGACACGATCTCGCGGATCCGCCCCTCGGTCAGCTTGCGCAGCTCGGGATCGAAACTCCGCACCGTGCCGCGCAGCGTCACCGTCTCGGGGATGACGTTGTAGGCGTCCGTCGCCGTGCGGAAACTGCACACCGACACCACCAGCGACTTCAGCGGATCGGCGCTGCGCGACACCATGCTCTGCAGGCTCATGACGATGCCCGAGGCCGCCAGCGTCGGGTCGATGCACTCGTGCGGCCGCGCCGCATGCCCGCCCCGCCCCTTGACCGTGATGTCGAAGGTATCCACCGCCGCGTACATCGGCCCCGAGTTGATCGAGAACGTCCCCACCGGCTTGCCCGGCGCGTTGTGCATCCCGTAGACCTCGGCGATGTCGAAGCGCTCCATCATGCCGTCCTGGACCATGGCCTCGCCACCGCCGCCGCCCTCCTCGGCGGGCTGGAAGATCACCGCAACGCTGCCTGCGAAATTCCGGCTCTCCGCCAGGTACTTGGCCGCGCCGAGAAGCATGGCCGTGTGCCCGTCGTGGCCGCAGGCATGCATGATGCCCGGGACCTCCGAGGCGTAGGGCTTGCCCGTCGCCTCGTGGATCGGCAGCGCGTCCATGTCCGCCCGAAGCCCCACCGTCCGGCCCTCTGCCCTGCCCTTGATGAGCCCCACGACCCCCGTGCGCCCGATGCCTTCCACCACCTCGTCGCAGCCGAAGTCCCGCAGCTTCTCGGCCACGAAGGCGGCGGTCCTGTGCGTCTCGTAGAGCAGCTCCGGCATCCGATGCAGATCCCGGCGCCACCCGGTGATCTCCTCGTGCATCTCGGCAAGACGGTTGCGGATCGGCATGACAGGCTCCTTCGTGTCCGGTGTTTGGCCGGATACTGCGAGGCGCGGGCGGGGAAATCCAGAGGTGCGAGGGCACATGTCCCGTCGCGAGATGCGATGCGCCCGGGTTTTGATCGCATGCCAAAACACTCCGGTTCGGCCCCAACCTGCCCTGCGCTTTCGCTTCAGGCGCCATTCATCGCGCAGCATTCTTTCTTGGGGGAGCGTCATCCGTGCGGACGAATGCGCTATTCAATCTGGCGCAAATCGTCCGGCAAAGCGCCCATGGCGTCGGCGATCCGTCGCATGTCGTCCGGCGTGACCCTGCGCTTCGGACCGCGTAGCAGCAGGCCCCAGTTGCCGGTGCGGCCACGCGTGAGATCCAGCCGCTCCAGTAGCGGTCGGATTGGCGCGGGGCGGATCTCTGCCAGATAGGCGACATCGACCCCGAACGGGTTGAAGTCCATTGCATGCGCGGCCTGGTAGGGTGCCTCCGACGTGATCTGCCCGAGGGCTGTGAAGGCCTGAACCGGGGCGCCCGTGCCCATGGCTTCGCGCGGAGAACAATAGGCAAGCCAGTCGCCTTTCCGCAGCGCTTTGACCGCGTCGTGCCTGCCGTGGCCAAGTTGTGCGAAGCCGCCCGCGACGCCGCCTCGGACGTGGTCGGCCGAGGCGATCCCGATTCAGCAGGACATGATCTCAGCTTTCCTGCGCGACGTTATGCGCCGTGATCGTATAGCCGAAGGGGTCTTCGAACGCGAAGTGGCGGCCGAAAGGGTCGTGCTTGGGCGCAAAGCCGATGGTCACGCCTTGCGCTTTCAGGTGGTCGTGCAGCCCGTCGGCGTCGTCACAGCCGAACCAGAGTGCGATGCCATGACCGGGCGGCCGGATGGCCTTGAGGTCGCCCAGCGGGGGTGCGCAGGGCAAAGGAGATGGGTTTTCTGTCGAAGACCACCGCGTCCGGCGGCTCGGCGCGGGATGGCGTCAGTCCGACGCCCTTTCAAAGACGTAACAGCGCGGTCGACAGAGCGCGGTACCGCTCACAGTCTCGGCGGGCGAGGCCGGGCTCACAGCGTCACCACGAGTTTTGCGGCCGAGACGCCCTGTTTCTGCCGCTCGAAGGCCGGCTGGATCGCGTCCAGCCCGTCGCCCGCGATCAGGGGCGGTGGTGCGGCGACGATCCGGCCCGTGGCCAGCGCCTGCGGCAGGAAGCCCTCGAATATCGCCGGGCCGAGGTCGGTGTCCATCAGCGCCGTCCCCCAGATGGTCGAGCGCGCCACGCCCCGGCGCCTTGCCGCCACCCAGAGCCCGGCCATGCCTGCGACCATGCCGGGCAGCATCCGGGTCATGAGCGTCCAGGCACCCGGCCTGTCCGGCAGGGCATCGATATCGACCGGTGGAAAGGTTGCCATGGCGACATTTCGCGTGCCTGCCCTGGCGCCGAGCACCTCGATGCACGCGCGGGCGGAGCCCGCGCCGATCGCCAGCGCCCCTGCTACAGTGTAGCCACGCAGCGCCCGCGCCACCTGGCCCGCGGCGTCCGGGCCCGCGTAGTCGAGCACATTGTCCGCGCCAAGGCGTTTCAGGTAGTCAAAATTGCGCGGCGAGGCGGTGGCGATGACGCGAAAGCCCGCCGCCTTGGCCAACTGGATGGCGCTGCATCCGACGCTGGTCGACCCGCCCCAGACAAGCACCGTCTGTCCCCGATCCTCGGAACCGGCACCGGGCCGGGAAAGGTCGAGCTGATCCTCAGCGAAAAGACCGCAGGCCGCCGTCGACAGCGCCAGCGGCAGGACGGCGGCGGCCTCAAAGCTCATGTCATCCGGGATCGGCGCAGAGAGGTCCGCCCGCACATTGGGAAAAAGCTGAAAGGCCGCTTCGGCGTCGCGGTTGCGGGACTTCTCCATGCCGGTCGCGAGCGCGACGATCCGGTCACCGGGCGCAAACCTCGTGACACCGGGACCCACCGCCTCGACCTCTCCGGCCACGTCGAAGCCCAGGATCATCGGATAGGCTCGCCAGCCGTAGAGGGCATTGCCCATCTTCTGCTTGAAACGGTCGACAGGGTTGATCGCGACGGCACGGGCCCGCAGCCGGATCTGTCCCGGCTCTGGCGGCAGGAGCGGGGCCTCGGAGACGGTCAGCGGAGCGTGTGGGGCGGCGAGCCAGGCGGCAAGGTTCGGTGACATGGGCATCTACCTATCGTTGATAGGTTTTAAGCTATCACTGATAGGGAGGCTTTCAAGGTCCGGCAGGCAGGGTTAGTTTGGAAAGCTCAAGATGCAGGAGTGACCACCGATCATGCCGACCGAAGAGAGGACACCAAGGCGCCGCAACCGCAGGGACGACATCCTTGATGTGGCAGGAGACCTCTTCGCTCATCACGGCGTGGACGCGGTGACGACGCGGCGCATCGCACAGGCTGTCGGGATCTCGCAGCCCTCGCTCTATGCGCATTTCACCTCGCTCCAGCAGATCCAGGACGAGGTCGCGGCCGGGGCCTTCGCGCGTCTGGAACAGGCGATCTCCTCAGCCGACGGCGAGAGCCCGGAAACACAGCTCACAAATGCGGTGCGTGGCTATTTCGACTTCGGTCTATCTCAGCCGCATGCCTATCGGATTGCCTTCATGCTGGAGTATCCGGGGAATACGCCAGACGCGCCCGACGCAAGCATGTCCGGGTTCGATCAGACCGATCATCCCGGCCCTCGGGCCTTCGCGCATCTGGTCCGGATCGTGGGGCTGAATCGTCCGGATCTCTCTGCCGAAACGGTCGTGATGCGAAGTCAGAGCCTCTGGGCTTCCCTCCACGGCCTTGTCTCGCTCCTGCTCGCCCGACCGGCATTCCCCTGGGGCGACACCACGGCGCTCGTCGACGAGCACTGCCGCCTGGCTTGCAAGATGGTCTTCGACTGAAACAGTTGATCTCGAGGAAGGGGCGACCCGTTGCCATGACCCTTCGGGCTGACCTACCTCCATTGAGCATCCCGGTTTCTGTCCCAGTCCATAACGCGTCCAGGGCCACGTCGGCAGGCCAAGCCAGATCCGGCGCACACCGCCGGGCGCCAGAAGATACGCCGCGAGACTGGGCGCGCCGGTGCCGCCGGGGGTCTACGCCCCGTCGAAGGGCAAGGTGTCAAAAACAAGCGTTCCCTTCAGTTCCAGGAAGTCGGCATCACCCTCGGGGGCCGCGTAGCCCCTGGCCACCTGAATCCTGATAGGATGTGCTTCGGCGGCCATGACCGGGGTGTAGCCCGTGGCATTTCCGTAGATGCCCATACCGAGGTCAATCTACTCTTCGCGAGGGTTGGGGCGGAATTGACCGATGAGTGAAAGAAGCGGGTTGCCAGAGAGGACGTCAGGCCTGAGGAACATGGGAGCGGAGCCCGTCATTCGGTTTGCGCGGCAGCGGGGCGAGTCTGGCCGATGTGGAAGTTCCAGGCGATCACGGCGTTGAGGACAACCGCGCCTGCAAAGGAGCAGAGGACGTTCTCGAACGGCAGGTAGATCAGCGCGATACCGAAGACGACCGCGTCGAAGCACATCTGGAACCACCCGGTCTTGAAGCCGGTGCGCTCCTCGACGATCAGAGCCAAGATCCCGAGCCCGCCCGCGGAGGCGTTGTGGCGGAAGAGAGCGATCAGACCGACGCCGCTGCAAGCGCCCGCGAGGATCCCGGCAAGCAAGGGAGGGAGCGCGTCGAAGGACATCGCGTGACCCAGAAACTGCGTGACGACCGATATGCCCGCCACGGCAATGACCGTGCGCAGCGTGAAGACGGGGCCACGCCGCTTCCAGGACAGCACGAAGAAGGGCAGGCTGATCAGCAGGAACAGGGTGCCGAAGTCTAGAGGGACCAGATAGGACAGCAGAACGGCAAGACCTGCGGTCTGGCCGGTCACCAGGCCCGCCGCCTTGAGGAAGGTGACGCCAAGGCTTGTCAGCAGGATGCCGAACGCCAGTCCTTGCATGTCGTAGAGTGAGAAATGCTTTCGCATGTCAGAATTCCAGGGTCAGTTGGTCGCCGGGCGCGTAGATGTCCTGATGATAGAACGGGCGACCATCATTGAGATAGGTGCGCGCCGTGATGTGAAAGACGCTGGCCCCGGGTGTCATCTCGAACAACGCGGCCTGGCGCGGAGCGAGGGTCTTGATGGCCACTTGCGTCGAGGGGCGCTGCGCCCGCTGGCCAAGAAGGGCCTCGAGATGCACGCGCAGGTTCACCCCGTCGAGTTCACTGAGTTCGATGGTGTCGATGTTGATCAGGTCGGCGGGCAGGTACATTTCCGCCCCGATCCCGATGCCATCACCGGACAGCCTTCGCCGCAGCACGATGTAGGGACCCTCGCCGAGATGCTCGGTCCATGGTCCGGTCTCGTTGCTGCGCAGCACCTCGATACGTGCAGACGTCAGGCGCAGCGGACGCTGGGTCGAGAGAACACGGAAACGGAAGTGCCAGACGCTTGGCCCCATCGGTTCCGCATCCGCAACGCGCGTGCCGTCCCCTCTGCGCCGAATGATCAGGCCGAGGTCCTGCAACTGTCCCAAGGCGCTCTGAACCGTGCCCGGCGCAAGCTGCAGCCGCTGCGCCAACTCGGCTTCGGGTGGCAGCCGGTCGCCTGGCTTGAACACGCCGTCGCGTATTGCCGACATCAGGGCGAGCCGCAGCGCACTGCGCTTGGTTTCGCGCGGGTTCCGGGCCCGTTCGTCCTGAAGCCGGAGGCGAATTTGCTCACACCGGTCAACCGTTGCGATCTCTGCGGTGCTCATACGGGTGTCTCCTGAGGGTGGCGGCCACGCCAGATGGCGCGGAAGACGACGGCAATCGCAAGCAAAAGGAAGATCGCCGCGACCGGACTTGCCAACATCGCAAGACCATCGACCTGATACAACTGCAGGGACTGCCGCAGCGAGGTTTCGAACATCTCGCCGAGGAGGAAGCCGATCACCGTGCAAACCACGGAAATCCCGGCGCGGGTAAAGAGAATTCCAAGCCCGGCAAAGGCAAGCATCACGCCGACATCCCAAAGCGATTGCGTCGGCAGGTAGATGCCGAAGACACTGAACATCAGAACCGGCGGCAGGATGAGGCGGCGCGGGATGCGGGCGAATTGCACCCAGAGCGACAGGCCGGCGCGGCCGATGATCAGATGGATCAGGTTGGCGATGATCATCGAGGCGAAGAGACCGTAGATCAACTCGCCGTGCATGGTCAGCATGAAGGGGCCGGGCACCACGCCGTGCATCACGAGGGCACCGATCAGCAGGGCTGCGGCGATGTTGCCGGGAATGCCAAGCGCGATGGTCGGGACGAGGTTCGAGCCGACGACGGCGCTGTTGGCGCTCTCCGTGGCCACGATCCCGTCGGGTGTGCCCTTGCCAAAGGCTTCGGGGGTCTTCGAGGCGCGCTTGGCGGCCGAATAGGACAGGAAAGAGGCCAGCGTCACACCCAGCCCGGGCAGCATGCCGACCAGAGAGCCCGTCAGTGCTCCGCGCAGCAGCGTCCTCCAGTACGAGAAGAACTCGCGCGCGGGCAGCCGGCGCCCTTCCCTGGTTTCGGCCTGGTTTGCGGCGAAATCGTCCGCGGCGCGTCCGGTGGCCAGGTCCGAGACCTGCATCACCACCGAGCCCAGGGCCAGCGCGCCGATGGCCAGGGCCGAGAGCGAGAACCCGTCGTAGAGCTCGATCCGTCCGAAGGTCAGCCGCGGCGTCGAGGACACCGGGTCCAGGCCGACCGTCGCGAGAAAGATGCCGATGAAGATGGCCATGCCGCTCTTGAGAGGGGAGTCCCCGGCGATGCCGGCAATCAGCGCGAAGGAGAAGAGAAGCACCGCGGTGTATTCGACCGGCCCGAATTGCAGGGCAAAGGCCGCGAAGGGAACCACCAGGATCACAAGCAGAATGTCCGAGATGGTGTCTCCGGTGATCGAGGAGAACAGGGCGAACTTCATGGCCCGAAAAGCCTCGCCCCGCCGCGCCATTGGGTATCCGTCCCAGGCGGTGGTCGCAGCCTCGGGAGAGCCGGGGGAATTGAGAAGGATCGCCGGGATCGCACCGCCAGACGTGCCGCCCTTGTTGACGCCGACCAGAAAGGCGATGGCCGCGAGGGGCGACATGTAGAAGGTCAGCGGGATGAGGACGGCCATGGCCGTGACGCTGCCGAGGCCGGGCAGCACGCCGATGACGATGCCGAGCGTGATGCCGAGCGCGATGAACACCAGGTTCATCGGGTCCAGAGCCGCAGCGAAGGCGTGGAGGAACACGTCGATCATGGTCACACCTCAGGGAAGCTGGATGTAGAAGGCGTGCCAGGCGAGTTGTTGGATCGCCAGCGGCAGAAGAAGCGACGCGACGGCGCAGAGGATCAGGTGGCGTCGCTGGCGGGCCAGGATCATGCCGGCGAAGCACGAAACCGCCCCCGCCGCGATGAAGCCCGCATAGCTGAGCAGCAGCATGGTGGCCGTGGCCCAGACCGCCCAGGCGAGGGTTTCGAGAAGCAGTGCCGGGCCAGGATGCGGGAGGCGGGACAGCGCGAACCCACGATTCTTGAACATCAGCGCCAGCCCGAACAGAGCTATCACGCTGACCGACAAGGTCGGAAAGAAGCGCGGCGAAAGCTGACCGGCAGCAGACGTCGGCTCGATCTGTGCCGGGATGATCCAGAACGCGGTCACAATCGCCCCGAGCACCGCGATCAGCCCGATGAAGAAGTCGAGGCGCCCTTGGGCACCCCGATCTGGCAGGCCGGTCTCACTCATTGGGAGGTTGTCTCGTAGACCTTGGCAAGGCCGCTGTCGATTTCGGCCAGTGCATCGGTGAGCTCTTCACCGCTAACCGCCGCCGGGGGCATGCCAAGCTTGTCGTTCAGCAAGGAGGTGAAGGCTTCGGATCCCGCAGCGGTCAGGCTGGCTTCGACGAGCTGGGACAGAATGTCCTCGGGAAGACCGGCAGGCGCCCAGATTGTTGCGCCGGCGGGCATCGCCACGCCGAATTTCTCCTGGATCGTCGGCACGTCGGGTGAGCGTTGCAGCGGCGCGTCGATCATCCCCAGCACCACGTTCATCTGGTCGAGGTAGCGGTTATGCACACCACCCGACCAGGCGAAGTCGATCTTGCCCCCGAGAAGGAAGGGCACCATCTCGCCGCCGCCCTTGGTCGGGACCGCGACCCAATCGAGCCCTTCCTGCTTGCCGATATAGTTGACGAAGGCGCGCGAGATCGCGTTCTGGTCCGCGTAGCTGAGCTTGCCTTCCTGAGAGGCGGCGAGCAGGTCCTCGTAGGTTTCGATGCCCGAGTCCTTGGAGGTGACGATGGCCATCTGCAACATGGCGACGCGGGCGATCGGCGTGAAACTGTCGAGTGAATAGTCGACATCTTCCGCGATCGGAGGCCAGAGCACGGTGGAGTCGGGCGCGAAGAGAAGGGTGTAGCCATCGGCTCCGGCTTTCGAGGCCGCGGTCGTGCCGATCTTTCCGCCGGCACCGGGCTGGGTCTTGACCAGAACCTTGCCTCCAAGCGCCGAGCCGAGCTCATCGGCAAAGACGCGCCCCATGGTTTCCACCGACCCGCCTGCCTGGTAGGGCACGATTAGGGTGATCGGCTTGCTGGGATAATCGGCGGCAAAAGCCATCCCTGGGACTGCGAGTGCGGCGACCATGCAGGCCACCTTCACGATCTTCGAAAGCATGGGAACTCCTGTTGGTATCGGTTTACTATGTAGTTTAGTCGCCTCCAGACGGCGGCTTCGGCAAGCTTTACTCAATCGAGCCCCGCGGAATCGAGGGTAAAATCTGCCGACCCCGGCGGGTGCGCCCAGATTTTCATCAATACACTAGAGTTTTTGAGCCAATCTCTGACGATACGCGCGGAATCTGGGCAAAATTCAAATTTCCACTTCCAGTAACTACAGAGTTTTGGGAACCGTCCGTCTGACTGGTTCTAGGAGTTCCCATGACGATCAAACGCGATGTCGACCCCGAAATGATTGGCGAAAGCCGCCTGCGGACCATCCCCGGCACGGACCGGGACCTCTTTGGCACGGCCATCCTGGAGGGGCCGGACCACGTCGAGGTGCGCAGCTATCAGACCTTCAGGATCACCTACACGACGGGCAAGCTGGGGCTCGACGATACCGGGGCCGTCCGTGTTGCGCTGCGCCTGATTTCGGATGCCGGGGCTCTGCAGACCACCGACCCGAGCGCGCCGAACTACGTCTCCGCGCGCTCCTCGGGCGACGGCCAGCTGATGCTGAAATACGATCGCAACGGCGGGCAGCGCCCCTGGAACGAGACGCTGACGATCTACCAGCGCGGCGGATACCTGCGCCCGGGCGAGACCATCGAAATCACCCTGGGCGACACATCGCAGGGCTCGCCGGGCCTTCTGATGTCCACCTTCTTCGAAGGCGCGCGGGTGTTCCGCGTGATGGCCGACGTGCAGGCCACCGGGAATTTCATTCCTCTGCCGGACACCCGCCTCGAATTCACCGTGGGCGCAGGGCCGCTGCATCGTCACCTCGCGGTCCTGCCGACGCGCCGCCGCCCGGGCGAGAGCTTCTGCCTCGGCCTCAAGGCCGAAGACCTCTGGGGCAATCCGACCGATCAGGGACCGACACGCTTCACCGTCGAAAGCTCGCTGCCGGTGAGCGGCCTGCCCGAAGTGATCGAGTTCGCGCCGGAAAGCGGTGCGATGCGGATCGAACCGCTCAGCGTCGCCGAGGAGGGGCTCTTGACGCTGCGGCTCACCTCCGAGGACGGCCGTGTGGTCGAGGCCGGGCCGATGCAGATCCGCGAAGGTCATGTCCACTACTGGGGCGATCTGCACGGGCAGACCGGCGAGACGGTGGGCACCAATTCCATCGAGCATTACTTCGACTTCGCGCGCAACAAGTCCTTCCTCGACGTGACCTCGCATCAGGCGAACGACTTCCAGATCAAGCCCGCCTTCTGGGATAAGCTGAACCGTCTGACCGCAGAACTGAACGAACCCGGCGTCTTCACCGTGCTTCCCGGCTACGAATGGTCTGGCAACACGGCGGTCGGCGGCGACCACAACGTGTTTTTCCGCGAGGAAGGCGCGCAGATCTATCGTTGCTCGCACGCTCTGGTCGAGGAACACGACGACCTCGACGCGGATGCGCATACGCTGACCGATCTTTACGGCAAGCTGCACGCCGAACCCATCGATGCGGTGATGTATGCCCACGTCGGCGGGCGCTACGCCAACATCCACTTCGATCACGACCCCAAGCTTGAGGCTGCGGTCGAGGTTCATTCGGCCTGGGGCAGCTTCGAATGGGTGCTGACCGACGGCTTCCCGACGCGCCGCCGTGTCGGTGTCGTGGCGAACTCGGACGGTCACAAGGGTCGGCCCGGGGCGTCCTATCCCGGCGCGTCCTTCTTCGGGGCCTATGGCGGGCTGACCTGCTTCCTGATGGAAGAGAATACCCGCGACGCGGTGTTCGAGGCGATCCGCCGGCGCCACACCTACGGCACCTCGGGGCCGCGCCTTGCCATCGACATCTCGGCCGAGCTTCCCGAAGGCGGCACGCTTTATCATCGAAACCCCCTGTCCGAGCCCGATTGCGCGACCGAAGAGGTGCCCAGCTGCACCATGGGCGACATCGTGCGCAGCAACGGCGCCAGCGCCCGCATCTCGGTCGCGGTCGACGCGCCGGTCGGCATCGAGAGCATCGAACTGCGGAGTGGCGGTGAAACCGTGACCCTCTGGCGCAGCTACCGCGAAAGCGATCTTGGCAGCCGGCTGAGGCTGATGTGGTCGGGGGCCGAGTACCGCGGGCGCGGGCGAAACACCCGCTGGCAGGGCCGTGCGCTTGTTGCCGGGGGGCGGATCGCGCAGTTCGCACCGGTCAACCGCCTGAACCCCGAGCAGACGCTGGAACAGGTCGGCTCGAATGGCGCGGTCTTCGACACGATCACCACCGGCAACCGGATGGGCTGCGACATGTGGCTTGACGGCGCCGCACCCGAACTGAGCCTCACCACCAACCGCGGCGACCTCACGCTGCGCCCGGCGGACCTCGGGATCGAGCCGGTGGTCATGGACGCCGGCGGCCTCGCTCGGAAGCTGGTCGCCCAGCGACTGCCGGACGCACCGCTGACCCGGAACGCCAGCTTCGAGGCTGAGGTCGAGATCGCCGAAACCGGCGACACGCCCGTCTGGATCTGCGTGAACCTCGAGGACGGCAACCAGGCGTGGACCTCACCGATCTACCTGCACCGGGACTGACCTCTCGCCAGCCCTGAACGGGTCCCGCCGCTTTCGCCAGCGGCAGGACCCCGGATCCCTGCTGCCCTCTGCCAAGTCGTGATGCTGCAATGAAAACTCGCCACAGGTCCTACCCGGCGCGGGCTCTCAGATATGCCCGGGCGCGCTTTCGCAGGGACGATTTCTGGCTCGCGGGGATCGCGGCGCTGCTGGGCATCGTCTGCGGGGTCAGCGTTGCGGCCTTCGACTGGCTGGTGAAGCACATCCAGCTCCTCGCCTTCGGGCTCGGCACCGGTGAGATCAGCGGCGCCGATGCCATCCCGCTCGACCGGCTCTGGGTGCCGCTGGCGGGCGGCATCGCGGTCGGTGCCACGATCTGGATCGCCAAGCGTCTGGGGCGCCGGCTGGAAAAGGTCGATCCGATCGAGGCCAACGCCCTGACGGGCGGACGCATTCCCCTTCCGGGTGCGCTGTGGATCATGGTCCAGACCCTGCTCTCGCATGGCATGGGCGCTTCTGTGGGGATGGAGGGGGCACATACGCAGCTCTGTTCAGCCCTGGGCTCGAAAGCCGGCTCCCTGGCCTCCGGACGGCGCAATGACATGCGCCTACTGGTCGCCTGCGGCGCGGGCGCCTCGATTGCAGCGCTGTTCCAGTCCCCCATCGCGGGGGCCTTCTATGCCTTTGAACTGGTCATCGCCGCGTATTCGATCGGAAACCTCGCGCCGGTGGTGATCGCCTCGCTGGCCGCGGCAGGCACGCGCATGGTGCTCTACCCGTCCGCCCTGCACTTCGAGGTGCCGGCGTTGTCCCTCGGGCCCTCGGCGGTTGTCATGATCCTGATGATCACCTTTGCGACCGTGGCCATGGCCATCGCCGTCATGCGCTGCTGTACACGCGTGGAGATCCTGCTCCGGGCGATCATGCCTGCCTGGCTGGCGCCCGTTCTTGGCGGGGCCGGGCTCGCTGTCCTCGCCCTGGCGAGCCCCGCGGCGCTATCCTCGGGGCGCTCGGCCTTGCAGGATCTCTTCGCTCAGGATGCGTTCTGGTGGGTGCTTGCCGGCGTGCTTGTGCTGAAAGCCCTGGCCGTCATCCTTTCGATCGGCACCGGGTTCAGGGGCGGTCTGTCCTTCGCCTCGCTGTTCCTCGGCATGCTCTGCGGCAAGCTGATCGCCACGCTGATGGCATTGCTGGGCTGGCAGCCCCTGCCAACGGAAATCTGTGAGCTGGTGGGCATGACGGTTTCGGCAACGGCCATCATCGGCGCCCCGCTGGCAATGGCCTTCCTCGTGGCCTTCGCGACCGGCGATATCGCAATGGTGGTGCCGCTGGTCTGTGTGGCGGCCCTGACCACCGTGCTGGTCCGGCGCCTGTTCGGCTTTTCCTTCGCGACCTGGCGCTTCCATCTTCGCGGCGATCCGATCCGCTCGGCCGCCGATGTCGGCTGGCTGCAGGAGCTCAAGGTCGGCGAGATGATGCGGAGGGATGCGACACCGGTGCTCTACGACACCGACCTCGCCCAGTTCCGAAAGCGGTATCCGCCAGGATCCCGGCACCGGGTCGTGGTGACCGATCGCGACGGCACCTACCTGGGCATCCTGTCGGTGCCGGAGCTCCACAATCCTGCGTCGGATGACAAGGACATGGCCGATCTGCTGCGGCTTTCGGGGAGCTATCTGACACCAGAGATGACCGCACCCGAGGCCCTGAAACACTTCGCGCGGAGCGGAAGCGACGCCCTCGCGGTCGTGGACCGGGACACCCACAAGGCGCTCGGCGTGCTCATGGAGCCTTATGTCCTGCGGCGCAGTGCCGAACTGGCCGAGCGACGGATGCATGCACTTGTCAACTGAGTAACAGAAGGGGCTGTTCTGTCCCACTGCGCCGCCGTCCAACCTTGGAACGCCGGAAGCCAGGGCTTTCGGCCTCATGCTCCGCTCGGCAATCCTTGACCGCCACGCACCCCTTTTCGGCTCCTACCGTCTCTCGCTTCTCGCCCTGAGCGGACCTCCGTCACGACAAGGATGCTGCGATCCCGGCTCGATCCGGAGCCGGGATTTCTTTGGTCACATCAGGTCAGGCGCTGCGTCGACGCCGCGAAATTGCAGCTACGATCGGGAAAAGTACCAGCCCGAGGGTCGCAAGCGCGATGACCGCCGAGATCGGCCGCGTCACCAGTTCGGTGACATCGCCGCGGCTGATCAGGAGCGCCCGGCGCACGTTCTGTTCCGCCATGGGCCCGAGGATCAGGCCAAGGACGATGGGCGCCAGCGGGATGTTCGTCTTCTCGAAGACGTAGCCCGCCAGACCGGCCACGAACATGATCCAGAGGTCGATGACCCGGCCGTTGATGACGTAGACGCCGACCGCCATCAGCACGAGGATGGTCGGAACGAGCATCACGCCAGGCAGCCTCTGGACCTGGGCAAAGATCTTGGTAGCCGCCGCGCCGCCGACGGCGAGGATCAGCAGCGACGTCAGCAGCATCTGCACCATGAAGCCGCCGACGAGGCCGGGGTTCTGGTGGAAAAGCTGCGGGCCGGGTTGCAACCCGTGGATCAGCAGCGCGCCCAGCACCAGCGCGGCGATGACGTTGCCCGGAATGCCAAGCGTCAGCGCCGGGATCATCGAGGCCGCGTTGTCGGAGTTGTTGCCGCATTCCGCCGCCGCCACGCCGACCGGGTTGCCCTTGCCAAAGCTGTCAGGGTCGTCACTGGCGCTCTTGGCGGCGTTGTAGCTGAGGAAGGCCGCGATGTTTCCGCCCGCACCGGGCAGGATGCCCACGCCGATGCCGATCAGGGAGGACCGGATCCAGGTCGGCACGAGGCTGCGCACCTCGGACCACGGCACCTTGGCCGGTTCCAGCTTGAGCTGCGCCGCCGAGAGCCCCTTGAGGTCGGCCGCCTCGGCCAGTGCGATGACCGGCGGCAGGGCATAGAGCCCGACAAGGATCACGATGAGGTCGAGACCGCTCAGCAGCCAGACCTCGCCGAAGGTGAACCGCGCCGTGCCCGACAGCTGATCGAGCCCGACCGTGCCGAGCAGCAGGCCCAGTGTCGCCGCCATCAGCCCCTTGGCCGCGTCCGTGCCCACGAGCACGCCGATGGAGGCCATGCCGAACATGGCGATCCAGAAATACTCCGCCGGCCCGAAAGCCAGCGTCGCCCGGGCCAGGATCGGGCCGATTGTCATCAGGGCGATGGCCGAGGCCGTGCCGCCGAGGGCCGAGGACCAGCAGGCGATCTTGAGCGCGCGCGCGGCCTCGCCCCGCTGCGCCATCGGGTAGCCATCGAAGGTGGTCGCGATGGCCGCGGGCGTGCCCGGAATGCGCAGCAGGATCGCCGGGATGGCGCCGCCATACATCGACCCGTTGTAGATCCCCGCGACCATGCCGAGCGCGACTAGCGGTTCCATCGAATAGGTCAGCGGCAGCAGCAGGGCGATGGCCATGACCGGGTTGAGGCCCGGCAGGGCTCCGATGAAGACGCCGAGGATCGAGGCGCCGATCATCGCCGCTATCGGCCCGAGCGCGAAGACGCCCGAAAGAACTTGGGTCACGATATCCATGGAATGGCCTCGATCAGAAGGTTTGCCAGAACTCGGTCGGCAGCGGCTTTTCGAGAACGATCGAGAAGACCGTCCAGACGATGGCCACGAAGAGGGCCGCCGTTACAGCCAGGTAGACCGACTGCCGGAAGCCGAGCGCGACCGGCAGCGCCAGCACGACAAGCGCCGATGCGGTGTAGAAGCCGAGGAGCGGCACGAGGGCGAGATAGCCCGCGCCCACGATCACGGTGACAGCCACGCGGCCGGTGTGTTCGGTCAGCGGGCGCGGGGTTGCCCGTCCCCGGAGGGCCGCCTTGGCCGCGACGATGACGCCGAAGGCCGCAAGGACGAGGCCGAGCACCATGGGATAGGTGCCCGACGCTCCGGAATAGGCAGTGGCCTTCGCCGCCGCGAAAAGACCGAGGGCGGCAAAGATGGCGCCGAGGACGATATCCTGCCGCCGTTCCATCAGCTGCCCAGACCCAGCTTCTCGGCGACCTTGGCGAGCGCGTCGTATTCGTTGCGCAGGCGCTCTGCGAGCGCCTCTCCGGTCACCACGTTCGGCACCTCACCCTTAGTGGCGAGGAATTCGACGTAGGATGGATCGTTCACGGTCTTTTCGAGCGCCGCGGCCAGACGGTCAGCGATGGCCTGGTCGGTGCCTGCGGGGGCCAGCACCATGCGCCACAGGAGCGTTTCCTCGGACCCGAGGCCCAGCTCTTCGAGGCCCGCGGCCTGCGGCAGGGCCTCGACCGGGGCGGCCGAGGTCACGACCAGGCACTTGGCTTCACCGGATTCGGTGTAGGGCAGCACCGGCGAGATCGAGCCGCCGTAGATGTCGATATGGCCGCCGAGGAAGTTCTGCAGCGTCTCACCCGCGCCGCCGAAGGGGATGGCCACGGCCTCGATGTCCTTCGCCTGGAAGATGCGTTCGGCGGCCATCTGCATGGTGCCGCCGATGCCGTCGTTGCCGTAGGTGTACTTGCCCGGGTTGGCCGCGAGCTCGGCCAGGAATTCCTCACCGGTCTCGGCGGGGAAGTCCGGGGACACGCACATCGTGTAGGCGGTTTCCGAGGTCGAGGCGATGGGCGTGAAGCTGTCCACATCGTAGGCCACGTTCTGCACCTGGGGCACCGTGGTGATCGGGCTGTTCCAGGTCGCCAGCAGCGAATAGCCGTTGGGCTTGTCCATCATGAACTGGGTGACGCCGACCGAGCCGCCGCCGCCTGCGACGTTGAGGATGGCGAGCGATGTGCCAAGCTCTTCCTCGAGCAGGGTGGCCAGCTTGCGGGCGCTGGTGTCGGTGCCGCCGCCGGAGGGGGCCGGGATCGTCACCTCGATGGCGCGGTCGGGGTATTCGGCAAGCGCTGCCACTGTGGAAAGCGCCAGCGCGCTTGCGCCGATAAGCAGGGTTTTCATGGTCTTCCTCCCTTTGGATACTGGATGTCAGCCGATGCGGCTGCGGTAGCGGAAACGGTCGGCCCGTCCCGAGGCGACCCGCCATTCGATGGCTTCGCCGGTCATGGCAAAGGCGGTGCGTTCGATCCGGGCGACGGGATCGCCCTCTGTCATGCCGAGGCGCAGGGCTATGGTCCGATCTGCGGTGCCAAAGCTGACCTCGTCCTCGGCCCGCGCGACGAATACGCCGAAGCGTTCGAAATAGACCGGGTACAGAAGCGGCCCGATATCTTCTGCCGGGATCAACTCGAACCCCGGAAAGCGCGCCTGCGGAATATAGATCTCTTCGAAAAGGAGCGGCTGTTCGGACAGGCAGCGCAGGCGCTCGATGCGGATGACCTCTGTGGTGCCGAGCGTATCGGCCAGGTGTTCGGTGGGCGTCACCAGAGCGCGCGAGATCAGTCGGCTGGTCGGGATGCTCTGTTCCGCGCCGTGTTCGCGCACCTGGAAGAACCGGAACAGGGTCGCGTCGAAGGCCGGCTTGCGCAGGAAGGTGCCCGCGCCCTGCCGCCGTTCGAGAAGCCCCTCGTCCGAGAGCTGCTGCAGGGCCTTGCGCACGGTCCCGACCGAAAGCGCATGTTCTGCGGCGAGACGATTGTCCGAGGGCAATGCCTCGTCCGGCTGCCATTCGCCGGCGGCGATGCGGCGCGCGATGTCGTCACGCAGCCGAAGATAGGCGGGAAGCCTGTCGTCACTGACCGTCGATGCATGTGCCATGTCGTCTCCTCCGGCTTCGTTTGTAGTCGTGTTGACCGCTTCAGTCAACTAGTTCTATATAGAAGTGCATAACTTGAGGTGCCGCCGTGATTTCCTTCGACTGCCACGCCCATGTCTACGAACGTGTTTGCGCGGTGCCCGGCGCACGTTACATGCCGGGGGCTCCTGCACCGCTGGAGACCTGGCTTCGGATGCAGTCCGACCACGGGTTGCATGGCGGGGTCATCGTTCAGGTCAGTTTTCTCGGCACGGACAATTCCCAGCTGCTGGATGCGCTGTCGACGCTCGATCGCGACCGGTTCGCCGGCATTGCCTGCGTCGCGCTGGATAGTCCGGGGTCGGTCATGCGCGACCTCGGAGAGGCGGGCGTCCGCGGGGTGCGCTGGAACCTCGTCTCGGGCGCTGCCCTGCCGGACCCGGCCGACAAGACGGTGCAGCGCTTTCTGGACCTCTTGCGGGCCCACGACATGCACGTCGAAGTGCAGCTCGAGAGCGCCCGCTGGGCCGATTACCTGCCCGCCCTGTCGCGCGCGCCGGTGCCGGTGGTCGTCGACCACATGGGCCTGCCGGCTTCGGAAGACGCGCAAAGCGAACCCTGGCTGAACGCGCTTGCGGCCTGCACGACCCGCGCGCCGTTTTTCGTCAAGCTGAGCGCGCCCTACCGTGGCGTCCCGGACGCCCGCGGCCATCTGGACCGATTGACGGCCCTCTTGCCCGCGGACCGTTTCGTCTGGGGCAGCGACTGGCCGCACACGCGGTTCGAGCAGGTGGCCTCCTACGCCGGCCGGCTCGAAGACCTGTCTGCCCGGTTCGATGACCGGGAAGCGTCGAAAGTGTTGTATGGCATTTCCTGCACCTGACTGGTTGGCCCCTTGTGTTGGGTAGGCCTTCCTCGCTGGGCTCAGGACCCCCTGACCAAGATTGCTCTGAGTGAGTCAGCTTTTGCTATGGGGAAGCTGAAGATGGTCGTCTCAGGACATGCCGTAGACCTCAGCTGCCTCTTCCGGACTGAGCAGGCCCTGCACGATCTCGCGCCGGAGCGCCTCGCGATCCCTATTCTGCGGATCGCCGTAGCCGCCGCCAGCCGTTTCGATGATGAGCCTGTCGCCGCCGCCTGTGCGCGCCTTCGCTCCCATCACCCGGATAGAACACCCAGTCAGACATCTGGCCCCTCCCCTTGTCTCCGCTGCCGAAACACGGCCCCATTGCAGCCCTTCCCAAAAGCTCCCCGCGCGGGACATTCCTAATTTTCGGTAAACCTTGGAAGCTAACCCCTTGAAAGAACAGGGATCGAAAAATGTCCCGGCCCGGGACACCTGAAATGTCCCGGCGGCCTTCTGTCCCCGAGATCGCTTGCAACCGGCCCCCCAGCCGATAAAGCTGGCGGCAGGAGGCCCTCGGAGATCCCATGACCGAAAGCAGACTGGACGACGCGGCCCGCGCCGCCTGGCTGGCCTATATCGGCGGGCTGAAGCAGGACGAGATCGCCCGGATCATGGGCATCTCCCGCCAGTCCGCCCAGCGCCTCGTCTCGCAGGCCATGGCGGCCGGGCTGGTCAAGGTCCGCATCGACCACCCCGTCGCCCGCTGCATGGATCTGGCCGCGCAGATCGAGGCCCGCTTCGGCCTCACCCTCTGCCGCGTCGTCCCCTCGCTGCAGTCGCCCGAGGCCTCGGGGCTCGCCGTCTCCCACGCCACCGGCGACCTGATCGAGGCCCACCTCTCGCGCGGCGAGCCCCTTGTCATCGGCCTCGGCACCGGCCGTACGCTGCGGGCCGCGGTCGAGCACATGCCCCACCTCGACGGCGGCGCCTGCAAGATCGTCTCTCTCACCGGCAACATCTCTCCCGACGGCTCCACGGCCTTCTTCAACGTCCTTTTCACCATCGCCGACAAGGTCCGCGCCGCCACCTATCCCATGCCCCTGCCCGTCATCGCCGCCAGCGCCGCCGAGCGCGATGCCCTGCTCAACCAGAAGACCCTCGCCACCACCCGCGCGCTCTCGCTGCGGACCGACGTGCGCTTCATCGGCATCGGCCCCATGGGCGACGCCGCCCCGCTCCTCGTCGACGGCTTCATCACGCAGCAGGACCTGGACCGTCTCCGGACCAAGGGCGCGGTCGGCGAAATCGTCGGCCACGTCTACGACGCCAACGGTGACTTCCTCGACGACGAGATCAACACCCGCGTCAGCAGCGTCGAGATGCCGAACGATCCTCCGGCGCAAACCATCGCGGCGGCCCACGGGCCCGGAAAGATCGCCGCGATTCAGGGGGCGCTGCGCGGCCGCCGGATCACCGGTCTCATCACGGACGAACGGACGGCCGAAGCGCTACTGCCCTGAGGTCGGAAAACCCCCTTATCCGTCAAATTGTTAGCCTCTCTCCGCCCCAGCGATGCTGCAGGGCAGAGACGAATTTGGTTGACCAGACCTGTCCAGTCGTGAGTAATTGCGCATGAGCTTGGCATTTGCTCAAACGGGAGGACTACAATGCAACCGACTTTCCGCGCCCTGCTGGGCGCAACCGCGCTGACGGCCGTGGCCGCCGCCGCGCAGGCGCAGACCGTGACGATCGCCACCGTGAACAACGGCGACATGATCCGGATGCAGGGCCTGACCCAGGATTTCACCGAACAGCATCCCGACATCGACCTCGAGTGGGTCACGCTCGAGGAAAACGTGCTGCGCCAGCGCGTCACCCAGGACATCGCCACCGGCGGCGGCCAGTTCGACGTCATGACAATCGGCAACTACGAGGTGCCGATCTGGGCCAACCAGGGCTGGCTCACGCCGCTCGAGGACATGCCCGAGGGCTATGACGCCGACGACATCTTGCCCGCCATCGCGGGAGGCCTCTCCGTCGACGGCACGCTCTACGCCGCGCCCTTCTACGGCGAATCCGCCATGGTCATGTACCGCACGGACCTTGCCGAGGAAGCCGGCGTCGAGATCCCGGACCAGCCGACCTGGGCCGACATCAAGACCGCCGCCGAGGCGATGACCGACAAGGAAAACGAGATCTACGGCATCTGCCTGCGCGGCAAGGCCGGCTGGGGCGAGAACATGGCGCTCATCACCGCCATGTCGAACTCCTACGGCGCGCGCTGGTTCGACATGGACTGGCAGGCCCAGTTCGACAGCCCCGAGTGGGAAGCGACGCTCACCGACTACCTGGACCTGATGAACAACTACGGTCCTCCGGGCGCCTCCTCCAACGGCTTTAACGAGAACCTCTCGCTGTTCCAGCAGGGCAAGTGCGGCATGTGGATCGACGCCACCGTGGCAGCCTCTTTCGTCACCGACGAAGACGAATCCACCGTCGCCGACAGCGTCGGCTTCGCCCAGTTCCCCAACAAGGAAGGCGTCGACAACCGCGGCAACTGGCTGTGGTCCTGGAACCTCGCCATCCCGGCGTCGAGCGACGCGACCGAAGCCGCCAAGACCTTCGTGGCCTGGGCGACCTCCAAGGGCTACACCGAGCTCGTGGCCGAGGAAGAGGGCTGGGCCGCGGCACCTCCGGGAACCCGCACCTCGCTCTATGAGAACGAGGACTACCAGGAGGCTGCGCCCTTCGCCGAGATGACGCTGAACCAGATCAACGCCGTCGACACCAAGAAGCCCTCGGTGCAGGAAATCCCCTACACCGGCGCCCAGTTCGTCGCGATCCCCGAGTTCCAGGGCATCGGCACCGCCGTCGGCCAGCAGTTCTCGGCCGCCCTTGCGGGCCAGACCGACGCGGCAACCGCGCTGCAGAACGCACAGCGCGTCACTCAGCGCGAGATCGACCGGGCCGGCTACACCGATTGATCCGCACGCGACGGGACGGCAACGCCGTCCCGTCCGATCAGCGCGGGGGATCGCCCCACCGGTCCCCCGCCATTTCCGATCCGACGACCAGACAAGGGGCCATCCCATGGCGACCAAGGCCTCCCGCGCCGCCGCGCGGGCGATGATCTCACCTTCCGTGATCCTGCTGCTGGGATGGATGCTCATTCCCCTGCTGATGACGATCTATTTCTCCACGCTCCGCTACAACCTGCTGATGCCGGGCGATAATCCCTTCGTGGGATGGGAGAACTACGAGTACTTCATCACCGATCCCGCATTCGCCACGGCGATCTGGAACACGCTGCTGCTCGTGGGGGGCGTCCTGCTCATCACGGTGGTGGGCGGCATCCTGCTGGCGCTTCTGCTCGACTTGCCCATGTGGGGCCAGGGCGTGGTGCGGATCATGGTGATCGCGCCCTTTTTCGTCATGCCCACCGTCTCGGCACTCGTCTGGAAGAACATGTTCTTCAACCCGGTCAACGGCCTCTTCGGGCACATCGCCAAGGGGCTCGGCCTCACGCCCTTCGACTTTCTCAGCCAGGCGCCGCTCGCCTCGATCATCGGCATCGTCAGCTGGCAATGGCTCCCCTTCGCGACGCTCATCCTGCTGACCGCGCTGCAGTCGCTTGACAGCGAACAGCTCGAGGCGGCCGAGATGGACGGCGCGGGCCCGGTCAACCGCTTCGTCTTCATCATGCTGCCGCACCTCGCGCGCGCCATCACCGTGGTGATCCTGATCCAGACCATCTTCCTGCTCTCGATCTTCGCCGAGATCTTCGTGACCACCAGCGGCGGCCCGGGCGATGCCTCGACCAACCTGACCTACCTCATCTACCAGGAAAGCCTGCTCAGCTTCGACGTGGGCACCGGCAGCGCCGGCGGCGTGATCGCCATCATCCTCGCCAACATCGTCGCCATCTTCCTGATGCGCATGATCGGGAAGAACCTCGATGCCTGATCCCGTCTGCCGCTTCTTCTTGGCCCAAATACTCCCGCCGGAGGCACCCGCGGCCCGCAAGGCCCGCCCCCTCCCAGCAAAGCGAGACATCTGACCATGGCCCGCGCCGTCACACCCCGCCGCAAGATGATCAACACCGCCGTCGCCTGGATCATCGGCCTGCTGATCTTCTTCCCGATCCTCTGGATCGTGATCCTCTCCTTCAAGACCGAGGGCGACGCCATCCGGACGCCCCTGGGCGTGCTCACCTCGGGCTGGACGCTCGACAGCTACAGCGTCGTGCAGGAACGCTCCGACTACTTCCATCACTTCTGGAACTCGGTGATCCTCTCCGTGGGCTCCACAGTGCTCGGCCTCATCATCGCGGTGCCCTCGGCCTGGGCCATGGCCTTCGTGCCGGGCAAGCAGACCAAGAACGTGTTGATGTGGATGCTCTCGACCAAGATGCTGCCACCGGTGGGGGTGCTGATGCCGATCTACCTGATCTGCCAGAGCCTCGGCCTGCTCGACACACGGATCGCGCTCACGCTGATCCTCATGATGATCAACCTGCCGATCATCATCTGGATGCTCTACACCTACTTCCGCGAGATCCCCGGCGACATCCTCGAAGCCGCGCGCATGGACGGCGCCGCCCTGAAGGAAGAGGTGCTCTTCGTGTTGCTGCCCATGGCCGTGCCCGGCATCGCCTCGACGCTGCTGCTCAACATCATCCTCGCCTGGAACGAGGCCTTCTGGACGCTGAACCTGACCGCCGCCAACTCCGCGCCGCTCACGGCCTTCATCGCCAGCTACTCCAGCCCCGAAGGGCTCTTCTACGCCAAGCTTTCGGCCGCCAGCACCATGGCCATCGCGCCGATCCTCATCATGGGCTGGTTCAGCCAGAAACAACTCGTCCGCGGCCTGACCTTCGGCGCGGTGAAGTAAGGAACACGACACATGGGACGCATCACGCTCGACAAGGTGACCAAGAGCTTCGGTGAGGTTCAGGTCATTCCGCCGCTGGACCTCACCATCGACGAGGGGGAATTCGTCGTCTTCGTCGGACCCTCCGGCTGCGGCAAGTCCACCCTCCTGCGCCTGATCGCCGGGCTCGAGGATACCACCAGCGGCCACATCCGCATCGACGGCGAGGACGCCACCGACCTGCCCCCGGCCAAGCGCCGGCTGGCGATGGTGTTCCAGAGCTACGCGCTCTACCCGCACATGACCGTGCGCAAGAACATCGCCTTTCCCATGCGCATGGCCAAGCTCGACAAGGCCGAGCAGGACCGCCGCGTGGAAGAGGCCGCCCGCGTGCTCAACCTCACCGACTACCTCGACCGGCGGCCGGGGCAGCTGTCGGGTGGCCAGCGCCAGCGCGTCGCCATCGGCCGCGCCATCGTCCGCGAACCAGCGGCCTTCCTCTTCGACGAACCGCTCTCGAACCTCGACGCGGCCCTGCGCGTCGGCATGCGGCTTGAGATCTCGGAACTGCACGAGCGCCTCAAGACCACGATGATCTACGTCACCCACGACCAGGTCGAGGCGATGACCATGGCCGACAAGATCGTGGTGCTTCAGGCTGGCGAGATCGAGCAGGTGGGAAGCCCGCTCGACCTCTACCGCACCCCGCGCAACCGCTTCGTCGCGGGCTTCATCGGCTCACCCAAGATGAACTTCATCGAGGGCAACGCCGCCCAGCAGCACGGCGCAGAGACCATCGGCATCCGCCCCGAGCACATCGACATCACCGAGACCGGCGAATGGAGCGGCACCGTGGGCGTCTCCGAACACCTTGGATCGGACACCTTCTTCCACGTCCACGACACCGGGCTCGCCGAGGTCATGACCGTCCGCGCATCGGGCGAAGTGGGCTACAAGCACGGCGACCGCATCCAGATGACGCCGCGCTCCGACATGCTGCACCGTTTCGACGCGTCGGGGCTGCGCATCGCGTGAGCCCCGGACACAGGCACCGCTGAGGCAATCCCTCGCCCCGCCGGCAACCGGCGCCTCCCTCTCCCCTCGGGGGAGAGGGCCGGGGTGAGGGGGACGTCCACCGAACAGAAGGCACGACCGATGGCCATCAAGCTTTCACTCGACACCCTCGACCAGCTTCCCGAAGAGGTCGCGCGCCCGGTGTATCACCGCAGCGCCCTGAGCCCGGGGATCCTGCATTTCGGCGTCGGCAACTTCCACCGCGCCCACCAGGCCATGTACCTCGACCGGCTCATGAACAAGGGCGAGGCCTACGACTGGGCGCTTATCGGCGCCGGTGTCTTCGAGGGCGAGCGCAAGGGCCGCGAGGTCCTGCAGAAACAGGACTGGCTCACCACCCTGGTCGAGCAGGAATCCGACAGCAGCACGGCCCGCGTGCTCGGCAGCATGGTCGATTACGTCGAACCCGCCGATGCCGGGGCCATCGTCGCGCGCATGGCACAGCCCGACATCCGCATCGTCTCGCTCACCATCACCGAGGGCGGCTATTTCCTCGACTCCGACGACAACTTCGACCCGACCCACCCGATGATCGTGGCCGACGCGCAGGAACCCGACGCCCCCGAGACGGTCTTCGGCATGATCCTGCGTGGCCTGCGGGCGCGTCGCGATGCTGGCCTCGCGCCCTTCACTGTCATGTGCTGCGACAACGTCCCTCACAACGGCGATGTCACCCGCCGCACGCTGACCGGGCTCGCGGGCCTGTCGGACCCGGATTTTTCGGACTGGATCACCGAAAACGTCGCCTTTCCCAACGCCATGGTCGACCGCATCACCCCCGCCACCAGCGACCGCGAACGCGCCATGCTGCGCGACGAGTTCGGCGTCGAGGACGGCTGGCCGGTCTTTTGCGAGGACTTCACCCAGTGGGTGCTCGAAGACAACTTCCCCCTCGGCCGCCCACCGCTCGAAGAGGCCGGCGCCCAGTTCGTGGACGACGTGACCCCCTTCGAGATCATGAAGCTGCGCATCCTCAACGGCGGCCACGCGACCATCGCCTATCCCGGCGGCCTGCTCGACATCCACTTCGTGCACGAGGCCATGGAACACCCGCTGATCCGCGCGTTCCTGCGCAAGCTCGAGGAATCCGAGATCATCCCGACCGTGCCGCCCGTGCCGGACACCGACACGTCGGAGTATTTCGATCTGATCGAACGCCGCTTCTCGAACCCCAAGATCGGCGATACCGTCCGCCGTCTCTGCCTCGACGGCTCCAACCGGCAGCCCAAGTTCATCGTCCCGGTGATCCGCGACGCCCTAAAGGCCGACAAGCCCGTCTCGGGGCTTGCCCTCGAAAGCGCGCTCTGGTGCCGCTACTGTGCCGGCACCAGCGACAGCGGCGCCGAGATCGCGCCCAACGACCCCAACTGGGACACCCTGCAGGAGGTCGCGCTGAAGGCGAAAGACAACCCGCAAGCCTGGCTCGATCAGAAGGCCATCTATGGCGCCCTCGGACAGGACCCGCGCTTCGCCGAACCCTTCGCCGCCTGGCTGGGCAAGCTCTGGGCCGACGGCACCGCCAAGACGCTGACAGACTACCTGGAGAGGGACTGAGGCCATGACCGGCGCGCGGCCCATCGGCCTCGTGATCTTCGATTGCGACGGCGTGCTGGTCGACAGCGAACCGATCTCGCTTGCCGTGACACGCGACGTCCTGAGCGAGCGCGGCTGCCATCTGACCGAGGAGGAGGGGTATGCCCACCTTCTCGGCCGGTCGCTCGGCACGATCGCCGCCTGGCTGCGCGAAGACCGGCAGGTCGAACTGACCGAGCAGGATCTCCTTGCGATGCGGGAACGCCTGCTGGCGCGCTTCCGCGCGGAACTTGCCCCGATCCCGCGTGTGGCCGAAACGGTCTCCGCCCTTCCCTGGCCCGTCTGCGTTGCCTCATCAAGCCAGCCCGAACGCATCGCCCGTTCGCTCGAGGTGACGGGCCTGCTGCCGCTCTTCGCGCCGCATCTCTTCAGCGCCACCATGGTGCCCCGTGGCAAACCCGCGCCCGATCTCTTTCTCCACGCCGCAAGCCAAATGGGTGTCCCGCCCGAGCACTGCGTGGTCATCGAAGACAGCCCAGCCGGCATCCAGGCGGCGCGGGCCGCGGGCATGCGTGTCGTCGGCTTCCTAGGGGGCGCCCACGCCGGCCCCGCGGGCCTCAGAGAGGCGGTTGCAAATCTCGATCCCATGGCCATGATCGCGGACATGGAGGAGTTACCCGCGCTTCTGCGTCGGGCCTCGGCCGGAACGGGGTAAGCCAATGGCCGAATTTGTCTGCGCCGTCGATGTCGGCACGCGCAGCGCACGCGCCGGGATCTTCGCAAGCGACGGCACGATGCACGCGCGCGAAATCGCGCCATTGTCGCTGCACCAGGGTCCGGGACAGCGCGGCGAATACAGCGCCGACCAGATCTGGCAGGCGGTCTGCAGCGCGATCCGTGCGGCGTGCAAGGCCGCGGACCTCGCCCCAGATGCGGTCGGTGCGCTCGCCTTCGACGCGACCTGCAGCCTCGTGCTGCGCCGCGCCGACGGCAGTCCGCTGCCGCTTGGCCCCGAGGGGCGCGACACCATCGCCTGGTTCGACCACCGCGCCATCGAAGAAGCCGCGGCCTGCACCGCCGCGGGTGGCCGGATGATCGAAATCCAGGGCGGCGCCATGTCGCCCGAAATGCAGACGCCAAAACTGCTCTGGCTCAAGCGCCACCGCCCCGACCTCTGGCGCGACCTCGCCTACGCCGGCGACCTCTGCGACTGGCTCGCCCTGCGCGCCAGTGGTCAGGCGACACGCTCGCTTTGTGCCGCCTCGGCCAAGTGGCCTTGGCGGGCCGAGGGCGGCTGGCAGACAGATTTCCTCGCACAACTCGGCCTGCAGGACATGCCCGCGCGCGCGGGCCTGTGCACGCCGTCCGCGGTCGGCACCTCGGCCGGTCAGCTTACCGCGCTGGCCGCCTCCGAAACGGGCCTGCCAGCAGGCATTCCCTTGGCCGTCGGGCTCATCGACGCCTTCGCGGGTGGGCTTGGCGCTGTTGGGCTGTTCGAGCGCGAAGCAGCCGCGGGCCAGTGTACGCTTGTCACCGGCACGTCAAGCTGTCTCATGGCCCTCGGCGCCGGCCCCGAGACGCGGGCCGGCATCTGGGGCCCATACCCCGGCGCCATCCTGCCCGACCTGAGGGTCAGCGAGGGCGGCCAGTCGGCGGCTGGGGCATTGCTCGACCACATCCTCGCCACCTGGCCGGGCGGAGACCACGAACATGCCCCCGTCCTCGCCCATCTCGAAACGCTGCTGACACGGCATGGCCCCCGCCTCGGCGAAGAGATCCACATCCTTCCCGACCTCGCCGGAAACCGCGCCCCGCGCTCGGACCCGCTCGCGCGCGGGGTCATCAGCGGTCTGACACTGGATCGCGGCTTCGACGCGCTCTGCACGCTCTACTGGCGAGCGGCAGTTTCCCTTGCACTCGGCGTGCGGCAGATCCTCGGCCACATGGGGTGCAGCGATCCCGAAGATCCCATCGCCATGACCGGCGGCTTCGCGCGCAGCGCCCTGCTCACGCAGCTTTTCGCGGACGTGACGGGCCGCCGCGTGCTCTGCCATGCGGACCGCGACCCGGTGCTGCTCGGCACCGCAAGCGCGGCCTTCTGCGCCATGAATCCCGGCACCTCGCTGGAACAGACCGTCCGCCGGATGACGGGGCCGGCGGTTCGCTTCACGCCCGATAGTGTCGCCCACCGGCAGTACGACCGCGATTTCCGCATCTTCCAACTGATGCAGGCCCAGCGGTCCGAAATCGTGCAACTGGTCGAACAGGCCTGAGCGTGCCTCAGGTGCCGGCCCCGCTCACCCGGCTCCAGACATCCTGATAGACGGTCTCCAGCGTATCGAGCGCCTCTGGCAGGTTCTCATCCGCCAGCATCATGAAAAGCTTGGTGCATTCTTCCGAACTGGGTTGAGAGTGTGTCCTATCCTGCGCCCCGCTGCCCTGCAGAATCTCGCGCAGGCGGCGTGCCGAAAACTCGTCCTTGTCGAGGACGCTGCGCCCCTCCATCGGCTCCGCCGACATGCGCGCAATGACCGTCGGGTCCCCTGTCAGCATCACGATCCGGGCCCCGTGACCAAGCCCGGTCTTCATCATCTCGTCAGCCAGCTGCGCGCCGTATCCATCCGGCAGATGGTTATCGAGGATCACCACGTCGAAGTCCTTCATCCGCAGTGCCTCGCGCGCCTGCAGCAGGGACAGTGCCTCGTCCAGTTCGACATCAAGGCCCGTCTTCTTGATGGCGCGGCTGACCTGAAGCCTGTCGATCATGTCGTCCTCGACAATCAGGATGCGGATCTTCTTGCTGGGCTCTTCCATCTGGACACCTCGTGCGGATCAACTTGGTCTGGCTTCGACACGGGACGCGGCCTCTGGTCGCACGGTGGGCCGCGGCGCCGCGATGGCAAAGCCCAGCGGATCGGCTTCGGGCTGTGTCAGCGGAAGCCGCACCCGGACCGTCGTCCCGGCACCAAGCTCGGACTCGCACCAGATCCGGCCATGATGGCGCTCGACGATCTTGCGGCAGGTCGCAAGTCCCAGCCCCGTCCCCTCGACCCCCTGTGTCGTGGGGGCACGGCGGAACGGTTCGAACACCCGTTCGACGAAATCCGGAGGAATCCCGATGCCCCGGTCGCTGACGGAGATCAGCACATGCGCGTCCCCATCCGCTTCTGCGGAAATCGCGACATCCGGCGCGGCATCCCCGGCGTACTTGATCGCGTTCGAAACGAGATTCTGCAGCAATTGCGCAAGCTGCGGTGCGCTGGCTTCAACGCGTGCCCCGCGCAAGTCCTGCGAAATCACGCAACCGCTCTCCGCGATCTCGCCACGAAGGGCCAGCAGGGCGGTATCGACCACATCGGCAACTTCCGTATCCTCGAAGTCCACAACCCGGTCGATCTGAATGTGGGCCGCAAGGGAATCCACCATGCGCCGCATCTTCTCGGCGGATTTCTGAAGCAGTCGAAGCGTTTCGCCGACTTCCTCCATTTCGCCCGTCGCGATATCCTCGGCAAGTTCCCCCGACAGGAAGTTGACGGCCCGGATCGGCGCCTTGAGATCGTGCACCAGCACGCTCGCGAAGACCTCGAGTTCCTCGCGTTGCGCCCGGATACGGGCCTGCATTCGGGCCTTTTCCAGGGTGCGCGACACGATCCGCTGCAGCGAAGCGACGCTCAGCGACTGCTTGGGGATGTAGTCGGCGGCGCCGCCCTGGATCGCGCTCTTCGCGATTTCCTCGTCACCCTTGCCGGTAAGCATGATGATGCCCGCGTCCGGCCAGCTGTCCCTGAGCCGCGGCAAAAGCTCGAGCCCGTTGCTCTTCGGAAGCAGGTAATCGACCATGACGATATCGGGCGGGTCTCCCTCCCAGCCGAATAGCTCGGAGGCGTCGCCGGCTTCGCGCACTTTCGCCTGCGGCAGCACCCTCCGCAGGAGCCGCCGCACCAGCTTGCGGTCTCCCACGTCGTCGTCGAGGACAAGGATGCATGCGCCCGTCATGATTAGCCCCCTGTTCCGCCCGCGACTTTCGGCAGCACGACGATCTCGGAATAGCGCTCGAGCGTCTCGATCAGCTTGTGGAACCCGCGTCCCACGTCATCCTTGCGAATGTATCCGGCGACATTCCTGTCGTAGGCGCAATTGATGTCGAATTCGTTCCCCGAGGTGGTCAGCACGAAGACGACGGTTCGCCGGATCCGCGCATCGGATCGCAGTTCGGCGAGGAACTCGTGCCCGTTCATCCGCGGCATGTTCACGTCGAGCAGGAGCAGGAAACGCCGGTCCCGGGCCTCCGGGCTCCGCAGAAATTCCAGTGCCTGCACCCCGTCCTTCACGCGCATCAATGGCGCGTCGATATCTGCCCGGTTCAGCGCGCGGCGCAACGCCTTGGCATCACCGTCATCGTCCTCGATCAGCAAAAGCTCGGGGAGAGGCTCCATCAGGGGCTCCGTATTGTCCTGACTGAAGATCAGACCGAGTTCGGACCGGCTCATGCCGCGCCCTCCTCGTTCCAGAGAGTAGCCGCCGACGCCCGCTCAAGGACGGCGACGAGTTCGAGGCACAGCCCTTCGAGCACGGCCCGCGCACCGGTGGCAGGGGTCTGCGGATCGGAGCAAAGCTTCAGCGTGCGGCGCAGCATGGCGCATGTCATGAGCCGGAGCGGCGGGGTCATCGCCACGTCGAGGCGGCCGACAAGCTGGCGCAGCATGTCGCGGCGCCGCTCCCCGGGATCGAGGCTGAAGACCAGAATCAGCCGTTCCAGCGAGCTTATCAGCGACCTCCCGAGGCTCCCCGGCCCGAGCCGATCCTTGACGAGATAATCCGCACAGCCGGCCCGGATCGTGGCCGCCATGATCTCGGGCGTCTCGACGCTGGTCACCATGATGGTCATGGCGCCCTCCTGATCCGTGCGCGCAAAGATGAGGTCCAGCGCCTCCTCTCCCGTGGCGAGCCCGAGGTGGTAGTCCACGTAGATCAGGTCAAACCGCCTGGCCGCCAGGTTGGCGGCAAGCCCGTTCAGGTCCTGCGCCTCGTGGAACTCCGCTCGCAGCCCGGCCCGCCTTGCGAACTTGATCAGCCTTCGCCGGTCGGTCTCGTCGTCTTCGAGCACCAGCACGACGAGAGCATCCCCCGAAACACCGGGGCTCAGCTCCGTCGATCTGCGCGCTTCGTCGCTCATGTCACCACCACCCCGGCGAACGGGGCCCGTCTTGTCAACTACGGTCCCAGAGCTACCCCCCAAGTGGTTAAGCGCAGGCTTAGGCGGATCCGCTGAGAGCAGACAAACCCCTAGAATGCGTTGTATTTTCTGGCCTCCGCAGACCGCTTGAGCGGCTATATTACCCGCTCAAGCGGAGTGTACCCCCGGATGACAAAGCCCCGTTCCAGCCGCCTCGGCGCAGCATCGCTGAGATCCCGCATGGTGGCTCTCGCCGTTCTGATCTCGGCGCTGTCGGTGACCACCCTCGGCCTCGCGAGCTACCTGATGACGCGCGAGGTGGAACAACTGCATCTTGAGCGCGAACTGGAACGCGGGCTCGATCGCATCCACGCCCAGTTCGACGCGGAAATCACGCGAATCCTGCAGGAGATGATCCTCCTTGCCAACGTTCCGCCCGTCCAGGGCCTGGCGCGCACGCTCGCCGGCGACCCGGTCGACCCGGCAGACGGAAGCTCCACCGCTTGGGACTGGAAATCGCGCCTCGCCGCGATCTTCACCTCTGTCCACGAGGTGCGCCCCGAGTATGTCCAGATCCGGTTGATCGGTCTGGCCGATGGCGGACGCGAAATCGTTCGCGTCGACAAGCGCGGCAGTACGATTCTGAGGGTTCCAGAGGCCGATCTGCAGCAGAAGGGCGACCGGGATTACGTCCGCGTCGGCGCGCGTCTCGCCCCAGGCGAAATCCACGTCACATCGGTCGAATGGAACCGCGAAAACGGGCAAGTGACAGATCCGCGGATCGCGGTGATCCGCTACGTGCTGCCGGTCTTCGACCTTGATGGCAAACGCTTCGGCATGGTCGTCATCAACGTCTCGGCGGGTCACATGATCCAGAAGATCACCCGCTCGGTGCCACCGGGCCGCACCGTGCTGCTGCTCGACGGGAACGGAGGCGGGTTCGTGCAGGAGCCGGGTGGCCGCGGTACACAAATCCTCATCGACAGGGCACCGCGGTTCAGCGCCTCCATTCTCGAGGCTGTCGAGCACGCCAGCGCCACGCCCCAGGTCAGGCACGCCGACGGCAAGATCCTCGCCGCGACCACGCTCGACCGCGTGCGGCCCGGCGGCTCCACGCTGCACCTGGCGCTCATGACAGACGCCCGCGAATTCGCTGTCGGCGCGCGGCGCACCTCCACCATCATCCTGATCGCGGGGATCGCCACGACGCTGGTCGCCGCCGGTCTGGCGCATTTCGTCACCAGCCGGCAACTGCGCCCCCTGCTCGCCATGAACACGGAAATCCGCGCAGCCGAGGCCGCACTGCGCCGGCCGGACCTGCCCAGCGACCGCGAGGACGAAATCGGCCAGCTTGCCCGAAGCTTCGGGCGCCTTCTTGCCCGTATTGTCGAGCGGAACCAGCCTGCCCGTACGGTCTTCGACCAGGTCCGCGACAGCGTGCTGGTGATCGGCGAGGACAACATCATCGAAGACGCAAACCAGGCCGCAACAGGGCTCTTCGGCCGCACGCGGGATGACCTCGTCGGCTCCAGCTTCTGCTCGCTGCTCGTCAACACCGGTCAGACCGCGGATGCCTGCCAGTCCTGCGCCGGGCGCTTCGGACCGTGCCAGGGAACCATCGACGGAGCGGAACAGGACAGCAGCTTCTTCGAGCTCGAGGCCGTGCGCCGGACCGGCGAGCGCTTTCCGATGGAGATTTCCGCCAGCACGATCCAGACCGGCGGGCGCAAGCGCCGCATCTGCATCATGCGCGACATCACGGACCGCAAGGCGGAAGAGGCCGAACGCGCGAAGCTCATCGCCGATCTTCAGGCCTCCAACAGCGAACTCGACACCTTTGCCTACATCGCGTCGCACGATCTCAAGGCACCGCTGCGGGTGATCCACAACGCCGCGGACTGGATCGAGGAGGATCTGGAAGGCACCCCGAGCGAGGAAATGCGCGAGAACCTCGAAATCCTGCGCAGCCGTGCGGACCGCATGCAAAAGCTCCTCGATGCCCTCTTCGAGCACGCCCGCATCGGTCGCAAGCGGGGCGAGACGCCCTCCGAACTCGTGACCGGCGCCGATCTCGAAGAGGAACTGCGCACGCTTCTCACCGTGCCGAACGGTTTCGAGCTCAGGTTCGACGAGAGTTTCCTCGGACTCCGCATTTGCCGGCTGCCGCTCCAACTCGTGCTGCTGAACGTCATTTCGAACGCCCTCAAGCACCACGATCTCGACCGCGGCTGCGTCCGCGTGGAGGCGCGTGTTTCGGGCGGACTCGCCGAGGTACGCGTGACGGACGACGGCCCCGGCATCGACCCGGCCTACCACGACCGGATCTTCGGCATGTTCCAGACGCTCCGCGCCCGCGACGAGGTCGAGGGCAGCGGCATGGGGCTCGCCATCGCACGCAAACACGTCAAGCTCGCCGGAGGTGCGATCACCGTGCGCTCGACAGCAGGCGAACGGGGCAGCTGCTTCGTGATCAGTCTGCCGCTGCCCGAAGGCGCGGCCCGGTCAGCCGCAGCCGCCTGACCGCCGGGGTCTGCGCGTTCAGAGGGCCCGCGACTTCGCCCCGAGGACGCGCAGGATCTCGGGGCCCTTGAAATCGTTCTTGGTCCAGATCTCCAGCACGTTGCAGGCCTTTGCCTTGGCGTAGAGAAAGGGCGAAGGCCAGTCGCTGACGATGACGACCGGCAGGTGCTTCCACTCGGGATGCGCCGCGAGTTCGGCCACGAAATCGGCGCCGCGCCCGTCCGGCAGCGTATTGTCCAGGAAGATGAAGAAGATCGCGCGCGTTTTCAGTATCTCCCGCGCCTCGCGAAGCGACTTGGCAAAGATGAAGTTCTGCCCCTCGCATTGCCGGGTGACGATACGGCGCATCATGGCGCGATCCGTCTCGGTATCCTCGACGATCAGGCAGCGTTCGGCTTCCGTGGTCATGCGTTCCAGATCCTGAAAGACGTAAGGCCCCCGCCTTCCTATCGCATGCCCCCGTTTAGGATTGTTTAATGCCCGCCAGATCAAGCCCGAAGGCGACCTGCGCCTCGGCCTCGGCCATGCGCGCGGGCAGCAGGGCCCGCCATTGCGCCATGGCACGGTCCGTGCGGGCATCGTACCCCGTCATCCGCGCGGCAAGCGCCGCGCTCACGGCACACCACCCGGCCCGCAGTGCCCCGTCCGCCGCCCGCAGCCGCGCCTCCGGCGATGCATCACGGAGCCGCGCTGCAATGGCGCGCAGCCGCTCCATCATCTCCTCCGTCAGGCCATCCCCGGACAGCTCCGCGGTCACCCGCGCAGCAAAATCCTCCAGGCCGCGACCCTCTTCCTTGATCAGCCGCCGCAACAGGAAATCCTGCGCCTGCATGCCCGTCGTGCCCTCGTAGATCGTCATGATGCGCGCGTCGCGGTAGTGCCGCTCCACCGGCCATTCCCGTGTATACCCCGCACCCGCGAAGATCTGGATCGCGCCGCTCGCGCTGGCCGTGCCGAGCTCTCCGCCAAAGGTCTTGACCAGCGGCAGAAGGAACGCCGCCCGGGCCATGGCGCCGTCATCGCCCTGGTGTGCCTGCTCCATCGTCACGGCGGTTTCCAGCGCCAGCGCCGTCAGCAGCACCGCGTGGGCATCGAGCACGGCAAGCTGTCGCTGCACGTCCGGGTGGGCCTCGATCGGCGTCGGCGGCCCGGACGGGTCCCCGCCCTGGCGGCGTTCCGCGGCATAGTCCCGGGCAAGTCGCGCGCATTCCAGCGCGATCCCGGCGCCCTGTGTGCCGACCTGAAGCCGCATCAGCTCGATCATTCCGAAGAGCTGCGACAGCCCCCGCCCCGGCGCACCGATCAGAGTGGCCTCCGCACCGTCGAACCGCAGAACGCAGGTGGGCGAGCCATGCAGGCCCAGCTTCTCCTCGATCCGCTCGACGGTAATGCCGTTGCGTGCCCCGGTCTCGTCCCGATCCGCAACGAGGAACAGCGACAGGCCGCGCGATCCTTCTTCAGGTGTCCCGGTCCGCGCGAGCAGCAGATGCCCGATCCGGTCTGCCATGTCGTGATCGCCGAAGCTGATCCAGCACTTGGTCCCCTCGATGACCCAGCGATCCCCCTCGCGGCGCGCCCGCGTCCGGATCCGCCCGACGTCGGACCCCGCGTCGGGCTCGGAGATGCAGATCGTCGCCGTCCACTCTCCGGATGCGATCCGGGGGGCCCACTCGGCGGCCAGTTCCGGTGCGGCCCCGGCCAGCAGGTGCGCCCCGGCCCGCGAGGATCCGAGCGCCATCATGAACGGCAGCGCGGCGCCTTCCATCGGCAGGGTCGCGGCCACGTGCACCGGCAGCGGCAAGCCCATGCCGCCAAGATCGGGCGCGAGGTCAGTGCCGATCCAGCCATCTTCGGCCAGCGCCCTGTAAGCCTTCGTGTAACCCTCGGGCAAGATCACGCGCCCGCCTTCGACGCGGCACCCCGCGGCATCGGCCCGTGCGGCGAGCGGCGCAAGATCGCCCTGCGCCCGTACCTCTGCCGCCTCGAGGATCTGCGACAGCGCGACATCGTCGAGCCCCGCCGCCTCTGCCTGCTCCGCCCAGCCCGGTGTCCGGGCCAGGACCGCTGCAATCAGTTCTGCGCTCATGCGTGCTCCAGAGCGATCACGCGCGGGTCTTCACTCCACAGCGCCTCGACCAGATCCGAACGGTGCCGCAGCACCGCGCGCTGGTTGATCGACCCCTTGTCGGTCACCTCGCCCTTGTCGAAGTCGAGCGGCACCGACAGGAACATCATGCGGGTCACCCGGCTGGACGATCCCGTGGCCGCCGCCGCATGCGCCGCAAGCCGCTCAGCCGCCTCGTGCCGCACCTTGGGATGGTTCAGAAGCGCCTCGCCGCGCAGGCTGGTCCCCGTCAGATCCCGCAGCGCGTCCCAGTTCGGGACCACAAGCGCGCCGAGCTCGATATGGCCCTCGCCCGCGATCACCACGTCCGAGGCAAGCCCGCCCATCTCGTTGGTCAGCTTCGCCCGCAGCGGCCCGACAGCCACCCAGGTCCCCGAGGCCAGCTTGAAGTTCTCGGCCAGACGGCCGTCGAAGACGAACCCTTTCGACGCATCTCCGGGCACGGCGAACTTCAGCGCGTCCCCGAAGCTGTAGAAGCCCTCATCGTCGAAGGCCGCATCGGTCAGCTCGGGATTGCGCCAGTAGCCGGGCGTCACGGAGGGGCTCTTGACCCGGCCTTCCAGCTTGTCGCCCTGCGGCACCAGCTTCAGCACGACACCGTGCGCCGGCACGCCAAGGTTGCCCGCGTGTTCCTGCCGCTCGGTGCAGACGATCGAGAAGGGCCCCGTTTCGGTCGCGCCGAACCCGGTCGTCAGCAGCACGCCGCCCGGCACCATTTCGTTGGCGACGCGCGTGATGCGGTCCCAGACCGGCTGGCTCATGCCCGCGCCGGCGTAGAACAGCATCTGCAACCGCTTGAAGAAGGTCTCGCGCAATTCGTGATCCGTCTCGAAGGCATCGAGCAGCATCTGAAAGCCCAGCGGCACGTTGAAATACCATGTGGGCGAGACATCGCGCAGGTTCTCGATCGTCCGCTCGATCCCGTCCGGCGTCGGTCGGCCATCGTCGATGTAATAGGTCCCGCCGTTGTAGGCGATCATGTTGAAGACCTTGTTGCCACTGGCGGTGTGGTTCCAGGGCGCCCAGTCCACGACGACCGGCGGGGTCTCCTGCATGAAGGTAAAGCACTGGCGGATCATCTGCTGGTTCGCGCACAGCATGCGGTGGGTCTGGATCACCGCCTTGGGCGTACCCGTCGTCCCCGAGGTGAACAGGAATTTGGCCACGGTCTCGGGCGTGACGGCCGCGTGCGCGGCCTCCATCTCGTCTCTGGGCTGCGTCGCCAGCAGACTGTCGAAGGACACCGTCTCGCGCCCAGGTATCTCGCCCTTGCAGCAGGCGACGGGCACGTCCGTGCCAAAGACCGCATCAATGCCGGGCACGAACTTCGTGACATCCTCGGCAAAGATCAGCCCCGGAGAAAGCTGATCGCCAATGTCGCTCAGCTTGGAAAACTCGCCGCCCGACAGTGCATAGGCCGGCGCCAACGCGGCCGAGGGCACACCCACGTGCTGCGCCGCCAGCGCGATAAGCGCATGCGCCACCGAGTTGCCGGACAGGATCAGAACCGGCTTCTCGGGCGACAAGCCGCGGGCCACCAGCGCACTTGCGATCGCACGGATGCGTGCCGCGGCCTCGCCATAGCTCGTCCGGACCCATTCACGATCGGGGCCGCGCTCGGCCATCCATGTCCGGTCGGGGTCGGTTTCGGCCCAGTCGAAAAGCGGCTCGGTGATCCGATCGGGATAGGGCCCCAGCGGGTCCTCCTGCCAGACCAGGATCGTTCCATCGGATCGCGTTTCGGATCGTACCTTCGAGTCCCAAAGCGGGACTTCGACCTTCGATTCGGTCATGTCTCCTCCTGCATGCCTTGGCCGCGGGGCAGGCTCCTCTTCCGCCCTCGGTTAAGATGACGTTGACTCGAATCAACTGGTTTGTCTACAAGGAAACAGAATTGAACGTCCGGAGAGACGTCGGGAGGAAGGCACTTGAACGATGGATCGAGCGGGGCCGAGGGCCTTGTCACCTACGAATTGCGCGGCGATGTCGCCCTGATCGGGCTCAACCGCCCCGACAAGCGCAACGCCATTTCAGACAGGTTTGTCGAGGCCATCGGCGCCGCCGTGACGCGGGCCACGGACGAGGCAAAGGCCGGCGTCATCCACGGACACGGCCCCCACTTCTGCGCGGGCCTCGACCTCTCCGAACACTCCGAAAAGCCGCTGTTCGAAGCCGTGAAGGGCTCGCGCCAGTGGCATCGCATCTTCGACATGATCGAACGCGGCCTGATCCCCTTCGTCTCGGCGCTCAGCGGCGCCGTGGTCGGCGGCGGCTTCGAACTCGCCGCCTCGACACAGCTCCGCGTGGCCGACAGCACCGCTTTCTTCGCCCTGCCCGAGGGCCAGCGCGGCATCTTCGTGGGCGGCGGCGGCTCTGTCCGCATCGCCCGCCTCATCGGCGCGCCCCGCATGGGGGACATGATGCTGACCGGGCGCACGCTCGGTGCCGAGGAAATGGAACGCTGGGGCGGCGTCAGCTACGTGGTCCCCGAGGGCGAGGCGCTGACCCGCGCGATCGAGATCGCCGCCCGCACCGCCACGAATGCCGAGTTCACAAACTACGCCATTCTCAACGCCCTGCCCCGCATTTCGGACATGTCCTCCGAGGACGGGCTTTTCACCGAATCCATGGTCGCCTCGCTGGCCACGATGACCCCGGACGCAAAGCAGCGCCTGCGCGACTTCCTCGAGAAGCGCGCCGCCAAGGTCCAGGCCCCCGGGAATGGCTGAGGCGCTCGAAACCGCTCCCGAGGGACAGTCGATCCGCTTCGGCCCGCTCGCGGAATCGCTCGGTTTCCTGCTGCGTCTCGCCCAGTTGCGCAGCTTCGAGGACTTCTTCGCCAACCTCGCCGACAAGGGTGTCCGTCCGGGCGAAATGTCGGTGCTGATCGTCATTCAGGACAACCCCGGCATCCGCCAGGGCGTCGTGGCCCGCGCGCTCGACATCAAGCGCGCGCATATGGCCAAGATGGCCCGTGCGCTCGAAGACGAGGGGCTGATCTCGCGCAGCGTGCCGCAGGACGACAAGCGTGCTATGGAACTGCGCCTCACCGAGACCGGCGAGGCGCGCCTCGCCACGCTCCGCCCTGCCTTCGAACGCCACGAGGCCAGCCATGTCAGCGGACTGACGGCAGCCGAGGCCGAACAGCTGCGCAGCCTCCTGCGCAAATATCTCAACATCGAGGACGGAGGCAGGATCGCATGAACATCGACGACCTGATCGCCATTGACTTCCACACCCACGCCGAGGAGCCCTGCTGCGGCCCGCGTGACGACGGCTACGACGATTTTCAGGCCGCCATGGCGAAGTACTTCAAGAACCCGGCGGGCGCCCAGGGCATGCTGCCCTCCGTCCAGCAGACCGCCGAGTACTTCCGCGAACGGCGCATCGGTGCCGTGATCTTCCCCGTCGATTCCGAGCGCGAGACCGGCTTTCGCCGTTACTCCAACGAGGAAGTCGCACAGATCGCCGCGGAAAACGACGACATCCTGATCCCCTTCGCCAGCATCGACCCCGCCAAGGGCAAGGCCGGCGCCCGCGAGGCGCGGCGCCTGGTCCGCGAATTCGGCGTGAAGGGCTTCAAGTTCCACCCCACGCTGCAGGGCTTCTGGCCCAACGACCGCATGGCCTACCCGCTTTACGAGGCCATCGCCGAGGAAGGCGCCATCATGCTCTTCCACACCGGCCAGACCGGCGTCGGCAGCGGCATGCGAGGCGGCATGGGCATGCGGCTGAAGTATTCCAACCCGGTCGCCATCGACGATGTGGCCGTGGACTTTCCCGACACACCCATCGTGCTGGCCCACCCCTCCTTCCCCTGGACGGAAGAGGGTCTGATGGTCGCCCAGCACAAGCCCAACGTCTACATCGACATGTCCGGATGGTCGCCGAAGTACTTTCCGCCGATCTTCGTGCACTATGCGAATTCGATCCTGAAGAAGAAGATGCTCTTCGGCTCCGACTGGCCGGCGATCACGCCCGACCGCTGGCTGGCCGATTTCGACGGGCTCGATCTCAAGGAGGAGGTGAAGCCGCTGATTCTCAAGGAGAACGCGAGGCGGCTTCTGAAGATGTAACGTCATGACAATTCAGGGAGGATACTCATGACACTTGCGAAATGGACGACCGCCGCGGCTGCGGCGCTGATGCTGGCACTGCCGGCGACCTCCGACGCGCGCGACCTGCGCATCGCCTCGGGTGCGCCGCCGGCCCACCCCGCGACCAGCAACCTCTATGAAAAACTCGCGGAATACCTGCCCGAGGAATCCAACGGCGAGATGGGGACGATCCCGCTCGGCCCCGAGGTCGTGGGCCTTGGCGGCATGAAGGACGGGCTTCAGACCGGGCTCGTGGACGTCGGCAACCTGCTGCCGCTCTACTTCCCGGCCGACCTGCCGAACTTCGCCCTCGCGGGCGAGCTGTCGCTCTCGGGCCGCGACCCCCACGCGATGGCCGCAGCCCTGACCGAATACACGGTCAACTGCGCCGAGTGTCAGCAGGAGCTGGCCGACGCCGGCATGGTCTTCCTCGGGGCGGGTTCGTCCGACCCCTACATGCTCCTGACCAAGGAACCGGTCCGCACCGCCGAGGACCTGCAGGGTCTGCGCCTGCGCTCGGGCGGCGCGCCCTTCTCGCGCTGGGCCGAGAACTTCGGCGCCGTGCCCGTGTCGATCAGCGTGCTCGAAACCTTCGAGGCGATGAGCCAGGGCACCATCGACGGCTCCATGGCCTCGATCGGCGACCTGCTCGCCTTCCGGCTGGTTGAACTCGTGAAATACGCGACGCCCATCCCGCTCGGCACCTATTTCTCGACCTCGAACTTCACCACGGCGGCCACCACCTGGGAGTCGATGTCCGAGGAAGAGCGCAGCGCGCTGATGCGCGCGGCGAACCGCGCCAACGCCGACTTCACGCAGCACTGGGGCTACGACTTCGCCAACACCGCCCGCAAGGCCGCCGAAGAGGCAGGCATCGAGTTCCTCGAAGCCGACGAAGCTTTCGCCGAAGCCGCGCGCCAGTTCGCGCTCGACGACCGCGAAACGGCCGCCGAGGTCTCGGCCGAACGCTTCGGCATGGACGACGCCCCCGCCCGCGTCGAGGAGTTCGTCTCCCTCTTCGAGAAGTGGGAAGGCATCTCCGAAGAGGTCGGCCACGACCGCGACGCCATGGTCGACCGCATGTGGGAAGAAATCTGGTCCAAGGTCGACGTCTCGTCCTACGGGCTCTGAACGCTTCGGGGCGGCCCGCCGGCCGCCCCCACCCTTCATACAGGCAAACGGGGTGTGACGATGAATTCCATCGAACGCGCGGCCGACCGCGTGGCACAGGGGCTCGCCCTGGTCGGCGCCATCGGCCTCATGGCCCTTCTCCTGCACGTGGCCGCCGAGGTGCTGGCCCGCAACCTTCTGGACCGGCCGATCCCGGCCACCAACGAGATCGTCTCGCGCTACTACATGGTGCTGATCGCCTTCCTGCCGCTGGCCTGGGTGGAAAGAAGCCGCGCCATGATCTCGGTCGAGATCCTCGACTCCTTCCTGCCCTCGCCGCTGATGCGCCTGTCGGACATCCTCGTGGCGGTGATCGCCTGCGTAATCTACGCCGCCATCGCCTGGGTGACCTGGGGCGACGCGGTGAAGAACTACGCCTCGGGCACATTCGTCGACGTGCTGGGCTACGCCCTGCCCGTCTGGCCCACCTATTTCCTGCCGCCCGCGGGCTTCCTGCTCGCCGCCCTCATCACGGCGCTGCGCGGCATTCAGATCGCACGGAGACCATGAGATGAGCGTCGAAACCGGCTTCTGGGGTGTCGGCATCCTCTTCGCGCTGCTGCTGCTGCGGGTGCCCGTCGCGCTGTCGCTGATCGCGGTGTCCTTCGGCGGCATCGTCTCGCTGCTGGGCCTGCAACCGGCCTTCGGCATCCTGTCGAACACGCCCTATTCCTTCGTCGCAAGCTGGACGATGAGCGCCGTGCCCATGTTCCTGCTGATGGGCTTCGTGGCCTTCCACGCGCGGCTGACCGAAGGCCTTTTCGACGCGGCGAAGGCCCTGCTCTGGCGCGTGCCGGGGGCGCTGGCCGTCTCGTCGATCTTCGCCTGTTCCGGCTTCGCGGCGGTCTGCGGCTCGTCGCTTGCCACCGCGGCCTCCATGGGCCGCATCGCCATCCCCGAAATGGTCCGTGCCGGCTATTCCCCTGCCATCTCGGCGGGCTCCATCGCCGCGGGCGGCACCATCGGCGCGCTCATCCCGCCCTCGATCCTGATGATCCTCTACGGCGTCTTCTCCGAGACCTCGATCACCGACGTCTTCCTCGGCGGCGTCACCGTGGGCATCATCACCGCCATCAGCTACGCCGCCATCGTGCTCATCCTCGCCTGGACCCGGCCCGACCTCATCCCCCGCGGCCGTCTCGAGGGCAATCAGCTCTCCATCGGCACAGCGGTGCGCAAGGTCTGGCCGGTGCTCGTGCTGATCCTGCTGGTCTTCGGCGGGCTCTTCTCGGGCTACTTCACCGCGACCGAGGCGGGTGCCGTCGGCGCCGGTGGCGCGATCCTCTGCGCCGCGGCCGTGGGCACGCTGAACCGCAAGGTCATGAAGGACTCGCTTCTGGAAACCCTCCAGACAACGGCCTCGCTGCTCATCATCGGCATCGGCGCCATGATGTTCACCCGTTTCCTCGGCATCACCGGGCTCTCAAGCTTCATCTCGCGCACCATCGGCGGCGCCGATGTGAGCTACGTGCAGCTCATGTTCATGATCGTGGTGGTCTACCTGCTGCTGGGCATGGTGATGGAGCCCTTCGGTGCCATGCTGGTCACGCTGCCGGTCTTCCTGCCGCTGCTCAACGCCGAGGGCATCAGCCTCGTCTGGTTCGGCGTCCTCGTGGTCAAGCTGCTGGAAATCGGGATGATCACGCCACCGGTCGGCCTGAACGTCTTCGTCATACGAAACGTGGCGACGGACTACGTGAGCACGACCCAGATCTTTGCGGGCGTGCTGCCCTTCTTCCTGGTGGACATCGCGGTGACCGTTCTGATCATCGCGGTGCCCTCTCTGGTGCTGGCGCTGCCGGGGCTCTGGTAGCCCCGGCAGGATAGTCTCAATCGGCGGTCGCCGGCTCCTTGGCCGCGTCGCCGGTCTTTTCCCAGTCGCCCAGGGCCTTCATCTGGTCCTCGGCCCAGAAGCGGATGTCGTGCTTGCCCACGATCCGGCGCATGGCCTCCATCCGGGTGCGGCGCTCCTCTTCCTCCATACTCAGGGCATGCAGGATCGCGCTGTCCATGGACCGGTGCGAGAAGGGGTTGGTGATGACCGCGGATTCCAGCTCCACGACCGCGCCCGCGAATTCGGACAGGACCAGAACCCCGTCGCCATCGGTGCGCGCCGCGCAGTATTCCTTGCAGACAAGGTTCATCCCGTCGGCCAGCGGCGTGATCCAGGCCACGTCGGCGGCGTGGTAATAGGCGACCAGCTCGGTGAAGGGGATCGCGCGCGATACCAGCGCGATGGGCTGCCAGTCGAGGCTGCCGAACCGCCCGTTGATCTTGCCCGCGACCTGTTCGAGGTCGTTCTGGATTTCCTCGTAGGCCACCATGTTGCGGTTGGCCGCGACCGAGACGTGCAGCAGCCGCACCTTGCCCACCAGCTCGGGATGGCTCTCCAGCAACCGCTCGAAGCTTTGCAGCTGCGCAGCCCCGCCTTTGGTATAGTCGGTACGCCCCACCGACAGGACAAGCTGCGCATCGCCCAGCTCTTCCTTGATCTCCCGTGCGCGCTCTGCCGTTTCCTCGGTCGCCGCGACCTTCTCGATGTAGTCCACGTCGACACCCACAGGGCTCGCCTGCAGGTAGATGGTCCGCCCCTCGTAGGACAGCTCCGTCGCCACGCTCTGCTCGGACAGGGCCGAGATCTGCGAGGCAAGCTCCGGGCTCACCTTCTCGCGCTTGGTGACATCGACCTCGAGCAGCGACCGCGCGGCCGAGACGAAGTTGTTCACGTAGCGCGGGATGTGGAAGCCCACGACGTCGCAGGCCAGCAGGCTTTCAAGGATCTCCTTGCGCCAGGGAAGCACGTTGAACATGTCCGCGCTTGGGAACGGCGTGTGGTGGAAGAAGCTGATCTTCACGTCCGGACGCAGCCGGCGCAGGTAGCCGGGCACCAGCCACAGGTTGTAGTCGTGCACCCAGACCACGGCGCCGTCCGCTGCCTCGGCCGCGGCCGCCTCGGCGAAATTCCAGTTCACCTCCCGGAACGTCGGCCAGTCCACAGGGTCGTAGTTGTAGCGTTCCTTGAAGCCGTGAAGGATCGGCCAGAAGGCCTCTTTCGACGAGATGTGGTAGAAGCTGCTCACCTGCTCCTTGGTCAGCGGCAGGCGCGAGACGTTGTAGCGCCCGTACTGGTCCTCGATCTCGATGACGCGCTCGAACTCGGGGTTCGCGGGATCCTCGGCCTCTTTCCAGGCGACCCAGGCGCCTTTCTCGAAGCGACCGAAAAAGCTCTTGAGCGTGGGGACGATGCCGTTGGGGCTCTTGTTCTCCCGGTACTCGATCTTTCCGTCGACCTCGACCTCTTCGTAGGGCTGGCGGTGATAGACGATGACGAGGTTTGAAGACATGTCAGTCTCCTTTCGGGATATCGTGAAGGTCAAAGGCGTCGATCGCCTCGAGGATGCCCGCGGCGCCAAAGGCGCGCGCGTGGTAGACGGAGTCCTTACCCTCAAGCGCTGAAACAAGCGGTTGTTCCGAGTTCCCGACCGCAACGGCCTGAAGCCCCGAGGCAAGCATGGAAAAATCGTTCATCGTGTCGCCGGCGGCGAGCACGCGCTTTTCCGGAATGCCCAGATGCGCGATCAGCCGCTTCAGCGAGGGCCCCTTGGACACGCCCTTGGGCAGCACGTCGAAATACTTGTTGTCCGAGATCAGCCAGTCGAGGCCCATCTCGTCCACCTTCGCCTTGGCCGAGGCGTCGAAATCGTCGGGGAACAGGTCATAGCTCACCCGGTAGCGGAACTCCGTCGGCTGCAGCTTCAGCCCCGGGTGCCCCTCGAGCGCCGCGCGCACCGCGTCGCCCTTGTCGCCCCAGCGATGCGAGATGTCCTCTTCCAGCGGCTCGATCGGTGCGATGGAGCCGTCGGCCTCCACCTCGGCAATGGTCGTGCCCACGTCGCCCACCACGTATTCCGGCCAGGGCAGGTGCCGGTCCTGGCACATCTGCATGATGAATTCGGGATCACGCCCGGTGACGAAGACAAGGCCCACGCTGTCGCGGTTCTCCTCGATCCAGTCATAGAGACGCTTTCTCTCGGCATCGGTCCCTCCGAGGAAGGTTCCGTCCAGGTCGGTGGCAAGCGTCATGCGCCGCTCGGCCATGGCCGGGCGGGGGGATGCGTGAACGTTCATTCTCAGTCAGCTCCGAATGGCAGCGGCAGGTCGGGTGAAGGATGCTCGAGCGACAGGTCGAGCGTCTGCGGCTCGGACTCGAGCGGGCGCGCCCAGAGAGCCGAAAAGCTCTCCTGAAGGTCGGCGCCATGGTGCAGGACGGCATTCACCGTCTCGCAGATCGGCATGGGGACGCGGATGCGGTGGGCCAGATCGCAGACCGACACGGCGTTGACTTCGCCCTCGACCACGACGGGCTTGCCGTCGAAGCAGTCGTCGCGCGCGATCCCCTGCCCCAGCTGGTAGCCCAGCGACATGTTGCGCGATGTGGTCGACGAACAGGTCAGCGTCAGGTCGCCCGCGCCCGAAAGGCCCGTCACCGTCTCGCGTCGCCCGCCCAGCGCCTGGGCCAGGCGCTTCATCTCGTCGATGCCGCGAGTGATCAGCGCGGCGCGCGTGTTCTCGGCAAAGCCCGCGCCCGACATCATCCCGCAGGCGATGGCGATCACGTTCTTGACCGCGCCACCGACCTCGACCCCCACGATGTCGTCGGACACGTAGGGCCGGAAGCCACCGCCCGAAAGCGACACCGCCAGCCGCGCGGCGGGGCTCTTCTCGGGTTCGAGCCGGTCCTTGTAGCTGAAGGGAAAGGCCACGGTCGCCGCCGTCGGATGCTCCAGCGCCGTCTCCCGCGCGAAGGTCGGCCCCGACACGGCGCCGACCTGGTGCCCCTTCAGTTCCTCGGCCACCACCTCGGAAAGCAGCAGCCCAGTTGTGCGCTCCACGCCCTTGCAGCCCAGCGCGATGGGAATGCCCGCCGGCACATGCGGCGCGATGGCGCCGCACATCTCGCGCAGGGACGAGGACGGCGTGACGATCAGCAATGCCTCGGCCCCCGACAGTACCGTTTCAAGGTCCGCCGAGGCCGTCAGCCTGTCGGGAATGGCGATGCCGGGAAGGTAGTCGTGGTTCTCGCGCGTCTCGTTGATCTGTTGCGCAAGCTCGTCGCGCCGGGCCCAGAGCGTCACCTCGCGCCCGTTGCGGGCCAGGACAATGGCAAGGGCGGTGCCCCATGCGCCCGCGCCGAGGACGGCAAGCCTGCCATAGGGGCGCGTGGATGGACGTGATGACGAAACCTTGATGGGCTGTCCCCTGCTGTTCAACTTCCGGATATCCTCGATACGCCGGCGAGATCGGCACTATATCTCATGAACTAGGATCGTAGGCCGGCGAAGGGGATTTTCAAGCGGCGAGCGCCCGGCAGACGCTCCCGGCAGGCGATGCACAAGGCGACATTACGTCAGCTGCCCGTTTCCGCCGCATCGCCCGGCGCCTCCCCCATCCGCCCCTCCCGTGACCGGCACGCGCCACATCACCGCCCTGTTGTGAGACGCCGCGAAAGATGCCAAGTCTGTTTGATCCTGAGGGGCATGTTGAACATGACGGACGGTCCAGCTGTTGTCGGCATCGGGGCTTCAGCCGGCGGGCTCGAAGCGCTTCAGAGCTTCGTGCAGGCGATCCCCGCCGACTCGGGCCTGTGCTACGTCATCGTGCAGCACCTCGCCGCGGACCAGCCCTCGCTCATGGCCAAGCTGCTCGCGGCCCATTCCGCCCTGCCCGTCCACCGGATCGAGGATGGCGACGAGGTCGCCGCCGATCAGATCTTCGTCATCCCCCCGGGACACTTCCTCGAAATCGCGCAGGGGCGCTTCCGTCTGGTGGATCACGCCCCCGAGCTGGGCGTCAGGACGCCAATCGACCGCTTCTTCACCTCGCTGGCCGAACAATACGGCCGCAACGCCTTTGCCGTGGTGCTCTCCGGGACGGGCTCGGACGGCACGACCGGCGTCCGGGCGATCAAGTCCCACGGTGGCTTCGCCATCGTGCAGGAAAGCGCCAGCGCGCGCTTCGCCGCCATGCCCGAGAATGCCTCGGCCACGGGACTCGTCGACCTGGTTCTGCGGCCCGCAGACATGCCGCGGCGCATCCGCGAGATCCTCGACCACCGGGTGTCGCTGGAAAGCGAAAGCCGTCAGAGCCTGCTCGACACCGTCTCGGCCCATCTCGACAGCGTCCTGGGCAAGCTCGAGGACGGCAACCGCGCCTCTTTTTCCGGATACAAGCCCGGCACCCTCGTCCGGCGCATCGCCCGCCGCATGGCGCTGCTGCGCAAGCGCTCGGTCGAGGACTACCTGCTCCACCTCGAACACCATCCCGACGAACGCGACCTGCTGGCCAACGACTTCCTGATCAGCGTCACCGAGTTCTTCCGCGACCCCGAGGCCTTTGCCACGCTGCAGACCCGCGCGCTCGGCAAGCTGCTCGACAAGGATCAGGAGAGCTTCAGGATCTGGGTCCCCGGCTGCGCGACAGGGGAAGAGGTCTACAGCCTCGCCATCATGGTGACCGAGCTGATGGAGGAACGCGACGACCGCAGATCCTGGAAGATCTTCGGCACCGATATCGACCTTGATGCGCTGCGCAATGCCCGCAGCGGCCGTTTCTCGTCCTCCTCCATCGAAGGTGTCAGCCAGCAGAGGCTCGACCGCTTCTTTGTCCACGAGAACGATCACTGGCAGATCGTCTCCCGCCTGCGCGAGATGTGCGTCTTTGCCCCGCAGAACCTCCTGCAGGACCCGCCCTTCTCGCGGCTCGACCTGATCTCCTGCCGCAACGTGATGATCTACCTCGACGCGGGCAGCCAGGGACAGCTCGTGCCCCGCTTCCACTACGCGCTCAATCCCGGTGGCTTCCTCTTTCTCGGCCCCTCCGAAACCCTCGGCAAGAACGAGAACCTTTTCAGCACCGTCGACCGCTCCGCGCGCCTCTTCCTGCGCGACGACACCCGCAGCGCCAGCTACTCCGCCGTCAGCGGCTCCACCCGGCGTCCGCCGCCGGCGACCCCGATCGCCCCCGGCCATGCCACGCTGGCCGGCCCCTTCAAGAGCGACACGCTCGAAACGCAGACCGAGCAGCTCTTCCTGCAACGGCTCGCGCCGCCCTTCGCCACCGTGAACCGCGACAACGGGGTCCTCTACCTGTCAGAGGCGATGACGCGTTTCGTGCGCCCCTCGCGCGGGGCGGTCGGCACCACCGTGGATGACCTGCTCACCCCAGAACTGCGCCTGCCCGCCCATTCCGTGCTCGCCGAAGCACGCGAAACGGGCACCTCCGCCCATGCCACCGACATCGTTGTCGAGCTGGACGGCACGCGGCATCTCTTCGACATCTCCGCCGTCCCCTTCGACACCGATCAGGAACTCATCCTCCTGTCGCTCGCCGAGGTGCGGTCCGGCGACCTCGGGGACACCGAGCCCGGCGACGGCCGCGCGGAACGCAGCGAGCGGGAACTGGCCCTCACCCGCAAGCGGCTCGATGCGGTGCAGCGCGAATTCGAAGGCGCCGAGCAGGAGTTGCGCAGCACCAACGAGGAACTCCTCTCGATGAACGAGGAGCTGCAAAGCTCCAACGAGGAACTCGAAACCTCGCGCGAGGAACTCCAGTCGATCAACGAAGAGCTCGAGACAATCAACGCAGAGCTCTCCGAGAACAACCGCCAGCTCGTCCGCGCCAACAGCGATCTCAAGAACCTGCTCGAAGCGACCGAGATCGCGACCCTCTTCCTCGACACCCTCGACTGCGTCCGCCTCTTCACCCCGGCCCTATCGCGGCTCTTCGGCGTGCAGGAACGTGACATCGGCCGGCCCATCCACGAACTCGCCGCCCACGTGGACTACCCCCAGCTCGCGCAGGATGCCGAGCAGGTGCGCCGGACGCTCCAGCCGCTGGAACGCGAGTTGCGCATCAAGGACACCGACGAGACCTTCCAGGCCTACATCCGCCCCTACCGGACCATCGACAACCGCATCGACGGCGTCGTGATCGCCTTCGTCGACGTGACCGAACGCAAGCGCAACGAGCGCGAGCTCGAAGCCTACGCCGGCCAGCTCGAAACCCAGAACATCGAACTGGGCGCGGTCTACGAGGGCATCCCCATCGGCCTCAGCCTGATCAGCCCCGACATGCGCTGGATCCGGGTCAACCACGCGATGGCAGAGCTGTCCGGCCACCCGCCCGAGGCGCACACCGGCCGCTCAGCCAATGAACTGATGCCCGACTTCGGGGCCAGCCTGATACCGCACGTCCGCGACGTCCTCGACAGCGGCACCGCGCGCACCAGCATCCGCATCTCCGCCGAAAGCGCCATCGAACCCGGCACGCCCCGCGACCATCTCTGCGACTTCTTTCCGCTCGAGGCCGAGGGCAGGATCTTCGCTGTGGGTATCAGCGTGCGGGATGTCACCCGCGAATACCGCCTCGAAAGCGAAGCAGTGGAAAGCCAGGCTCAGCTGCAGCGCCTCTTCGACGCCGTGCCCGCGCAGATCGGCGTCTTCGAGGGCCCCGAACACCGCAACACCTACCTGAACGCCGCCGCCAAGGCCGCCACCGGGGACCGCGTGCTCAAGGACCGCCCCCTGGCCGAGGCCTATCCCGGCATCACCGAGGGCGAGATCTACAAGGGCTTCGAAAAGGTCTATGCCACCGCGAAACCGGTGGTGCTCCCCGAGATCCGCAATGACATCAACCGCAGGCCGGATGTCCCCTTCGAATACCGCCACATCGAGCTCCAGCCCTGGTTCACAGGCACCGGGGCGGTCGGCGGGGTCATGAGCTTCGCCTTCGACATCACCAACCTCATCCGCAACCGCAACGAAATCCAGGCCATCTACGACGGCATCCCGATCGGTCTCGCCCTCGTCGACCGCGACGAACGCTGGATCCGCACCAACCCAAAGCTCGCCGACATCAACGAGCTTCCCGTGGACCAGCATGCCGGTCAGACCGTCCAGCAGGTGATGCCCGAGATGGCCGCCGAACTCCGCCCGCACATCCGCCAGGTCTTCGAGACGGGCGAGCCCAGTTACGGGATCGAAGTGCGCGGCCCCGGCGGTGCCACCACCGGGGAAGGTCGCAACTACATCTGCGACTTCTTCCCCGTCGTCACTGAGGGCGATGTCTTCGCCGTCGGCGCTGCCGTGCGCGACATCACGCGCGAAACCGCCCTCGCCGAAGACCTGCGCGAAAGCGAGGAGCGCCTGCGCCGCCTCTTCGACCAGGCCCCCGCGGCCATCGCCATCTTCGAGGGTCCAGAACAGCGCTTCATCTACTCCAACCCGCGCCACGACGCCGTTCTCGGCCACCGCGACCTGATCGGCCTGCCCCTGCGCGAGGCCGTCCCCGAGGTCGAGGGGCAGGGTATTTTCGAGAGGTTCGACAAGGTCTTCGAAACTGGGCAGCCCTACGTCTCCGGGGAAATCCAGGCCTCCGTCTACGGGGGCGCCCAGAAAGGCATCACCACCCGCTACTTCCAGCAGATCATCCAGCCCTGGTACGACACTGCCGGCACCGTCGCGGGGACCATGACCTTCAATCTCGAGATCACCCCCCAGGTCGAGGCCCGCAAGGAGGCCCGCGCCGCCGCCCGCCGGCTCCAGCGGCTGCTGGACGGTCTCTTCACATTCGTCGGTCTGGTGGCCCCGGACGGCACACTGCTTGAAGCGAACGAGCCGGCCCTGCGCCGCGGCGGCCTGAGCCGCGAGGACGTCGTCGGCCGGAAATTCTGGGACACCTACTGGTGGTCCTTCGAAGAGGAATCCCAGGACCGCCTCAAGGACGCCATCCGCCGCGCCGCCGGGGGCGAGACCCTGCGCTACGACGTCACCGTCCGTACGGAAGGCGAGACCCGGATGCTGATCGACTTCCAGCTCACCCCCGCCGTCGACGAAACCGGCACCGTGACCGAGATCTTTGCCTCGGCGGTCGATATCACCGACCGGGCGATGGCCGAGGAACGCAAGGACGTGCTTCTGTCCGAGCTTGAGCACCGCGTGAAGAACACCCTCGCGGTCGTGCAGTCGATCACCCGTTTCACCGGGCGCACGGCCCCCAACAAGGACGAAATGGTCAAACGCCTGATGAGCCGCCTATCGGCCATCGCGCGCACCCACGAGGTCCTGACGGCGGGCGATTGGGTCGGCTACGATCTGCGCGACCTTGCCATCGCCGAGACCTCTCCCTTTGTCGGACAGGATCAGGGCCGCTTCTCCTACCGCGGCCCCGGCATCGAACTATCACCATCCGAGGCCATGTCACTCGGCCTTGCGCTGCACGAGCTCTCGACCAACGCCGCCAAGCACGGCGCCTTCTCCTCGGACGAGGGCCGGGTCATTCTCGACGTGACCGAGAGGGACGGAAAAATCGACAAGATGGTCTGGACCGAATGCGACGGTCCGCGTGTTGAGCCGCCGGACCACACGGGATTCGGCTCGTTCCTGATCGGGACGCTGCTGGAACGCCAATTGCACGCAGAGGTCACGATGGACTTCCGCCCCGAGGGGCTCGTCTGCACGATCGAAATGAAAGGTACGACCGAGCAAGATGAATGACGACGCGGCGCCGCCCCCGGAGACACACGGGCAGACTGTGCATCCCAAGAAGAGGATCCTCGTGGTCGAAGACGAGGCCATCGTTGGCCTCGACCTCGTGATGTACCTTGAGGAAACGGGCTTCGATCCCGACGGCCCCCACATATCGCGGGATGCCGCGCTCGACGCCATCCGGCAGTCGCCCCCCGACATGGCCATCCTCGACCTGAACCTCGGCAACGACCAGACCAGCGTGCCCGTTGCCGACGCGCTGGATGCGCTCGACGTGCCCTACCTCTTCCTGACCGGATACAATCGCGAACGTGCGCGCGCCGAACACCAGCGACCCGATGTCCCGCGCCTCGCAAAGCCGGTGAATTTCACCGAACTTCTCAACGCCATTTCAAAGATCTTATAGACCGGCCTTGCTCGAGGCCCTGCGCTTGAGCGCCGCCACGACATCTTCGACCGGGTCGGTCTTGCTGACGACCTCGACATCCGTATCGAGCGCCTGCAGGTCATGCATCGGCACCCGCAACCCGCTGTAGATCACCGTCCGGCATCCGTGATTGGCAAGGACCGAAAGCAGGCGCCGCCCCTCGGTCCCGAGCGGCTCGTGCCAGGCCCTGTTCTCGCTGAGATCGAGATCGAGCACACAGTATTCCGGGACGTGGTGCGCCAGAAGGCTCATCGCATCGCGATAGGTCGAGCACGGCTCCAAAGGCGCCAGCCCGGCATCGGCCAGCACCTCGTGAAGCTCGGCTGCGAGCAGCGCATTGTCTTCGACGATGAGCGTCTTGGGCGAATGGATGGTCTTCCCTCCCGGCAAACGGAACCTCCTGCGACCTTCTGGCGGGTCTCCAATATATAGTTACCGTGCACGTAAAGCGTCAGCCAACGAAGAAAATGTGGCGCCAGCGGATTCCCGCTACTGACGCAACGTCACGCGAAGCCCGGGGTACGGCGGTACGAACCTTTGCACAGGCGTGCCAAAGGCGGCGCGCTGGCGCCGCCTTTGGCTGTGTCATCGCGATCCTGTCGCGCTCAGCGTCGGCTCAGGATCGCCCCGACCGCCGCCCCGAAGATCGCCGCCGCCGCCGCATCCGCCGCCGCGGAATTGCTGCGCTGCGCCGCAGGGGCCCGTCGGCTGCTGGTCGACACGCTGCTCGTGCGCGACCGCGTGCTGGCCGAGGAACTGCGCCCCGACCCGCCCGAGGCCTTGGGCGCCGGTGCAGGCCGCGTCGCAAGATAGACCCGGTAGTCGGCCTCGGTATTGGCCACCAGCATCTGGTGCTGGATGGTGTTGAGATACCCGGTCGCCGGGAACCCGTTGGCCGCCTGCCACGAGCTGACACCCCGGCGCGTGCCGTTGCCGAAGATCCCGTCGACCCCGCCCACGTTGTGGCCCGCGACGTTCAGCCGGCCCTGCACCTCGCGCCGCTGGTCCCGCGTCAGGCCCAGCCAGGCCTCGCTGACCTGGGAGGCGGGTTGCGCCAGCCCCTCGGGCGTCGGGCGCAGCCGCAGCGGCGCGTCGATCACCCGCGTGGTCGACACCGGAATCGCCGGCGCCGCCCCCGTGGCCGAGGCAACCACCGTGGGCTCCGCCAGGTCCTCCTCGAGCCGCGAGATCGCGTTGCGCGCCAGCGTCGCGAAGACCCCGTTCGGATAGGCATCGAGATAAGCCTGGTAGTCCGCCGCGTCACCGCTCTGCTTTGCGGTCTCGAAAACGATCTTCTCGATTTCAAAGGCCGAACCGCCGCTGTTCCCAGTGGCCGGCGCCCCGCCTCCGGAACTCACGCCGCCAAGAAGACGCGGCGTCACAGCCGCAGCCAGGGCCAATTGCGGCTCCGCCACGGCCTCGGGCGTGTGCACCGCGTTCAGGATCAGCGGCCCGGTCAGCGAAACGTCGAAACGCGGCCGCTGCTGGTTGTCGGTCGCGGCCAGCACGTCGCGCGTGATCCGCGAGGTCAGCGAGGCGAAATCCGTGTTGGTCGTCCCGATGTGCTCAAGCAGCGCCGTGGTGAAGGGCGAATTGCGCCCCGTGCCGTCCTGCGCCACCTGCCCCGGCTCAGTCGCATAGGCGATGACCGACCCCCGGGTGCCCAGGTGCTGGGTCGAGATCGGGCTCAGCCCCCGCGTCGACAGCGACCGCGTGCCAAGCCCGTTCAGGGCGGCAAGCTGCTGCGCCATGGGGTTGTCGCGGCAGGCGTCAAGGAACACAAGGCTCGGCCCCGAAGACCGCTCGAAGTGCCGCAGCACGTCTGTCAGCGCAAAGACCTCGAACTCCCAGTCGATGGGGTCGTCCATCCGCGCATCGATCGGCACCATGTAGTTGGTGCTGTCCACCGCGATGCCATGGCCCGCGTAGTAGAAGATCGTCAGGTCCGCGTCGCTCGCCTCGCGGGCAAAGTCGCGCACCTTGTCGCGCATGGCGTCGTAGGACAGGTTGTAGCCCTCCACCACGTCGAACCCGAGCCCGCCCAGCTTGGCGGCCACCGCCTTGGCATCGTTCTCGGGGTTCTTGAGCGGCGCGGTCGCCTGGTACTGGCTGTTGCCGATCACCAGGGCCACCCGTTTCTCGGCCTGCGCGGCCCCGGCAAGGCCGAAGGCGGCGGCAAACGTCAGGATGATGAGTCTCTTGAGCATGGTCTTGTACCTCGCTGGCAGCGTGGAAGAGGCGCGGGCTCAGAGCCCGGTGACGTTGACGAAGGCGATCCGCGTGTTCTCCAGGAAGGCGGGATTGCCGGCATTGCGCGGCGCGCTGTCCCCGTAGCCGACCGGCACCAGCCGATCGCGCGGAATGCCGTAGAAGTAGACAAGGTGATCGACCACGGCCTGGGCCCGTTTGGCCGAAACCCGTGCCGTGTCGGTCCCGCCGTTGGCGGCCATATGCGCCGCCACCTGGAAGCTCTGGCGCGAGAGGCGCGCATCCCCCAGCGCGGCCGCGACCGAACGCAGGGCCTTCATCCCCTGCGTGGTCAGAAGGTGGCTGTCCCCGTCAAAGGCGACGCCCACGTCCATCGAGGCGAAATCGAACGAGGGCGGCAGGCGCTGGTCGGGCGACATGGTCAGCGCGCCCTGTTCCTTCAGCGCGGTAACAAGCGGCCCGTTGCGCTCCTGCGCAACCTTTTCGACCATGACTTCGGGATCGATGACCTGGGCCCGCGCCGCACCCCCGAGGGGCAAAGCAATGATAATCGCCAGGAAAGAGGCTGAAATGAGTTTCATGGAAAAGCACCGAGTCGAATGACGTATGGTAAACCTTAACCCAATTCGGTGCCTCGCCCAAAAATTTGTTTCGGAAATTGCACGAATCTACGTGTCAAGTCTCCTATTCCCGCCGCCATGGCGACGCCTGAGGCGGCATTCGAGGCGATAATCGGCACCTCGCCCGCTCAGCCGGCCGCCGTTTCGCGCAGAATCGTCAGAAGCAGCGCCTGCGCCCGCGTGGGCACCCAGTCGGCGCGATAGCTCAGCCCGATGGGCCGCGCGGGCCAGTCGACCGCCACGTCGAGCGTCACCAGCAGCCCGTGCCGCACCTCGGCCGCGGCCTGCAGCGCCGAGATGCATCCTAGGTGCCCGCTGCCCCGCAGCAGCTCGCGCATCAGCAGGATCGAGCCCGACTCGATCACCTGCTCGGGCGCCCCGACCCCGGCGAAGAAGGCCTCGAACTGGTCGCGCGCGGGGGTGCCCGCCCGCGGGACGATCCAGGGGTGGTCCCGCAGCACCTCCGCATTCAACCCGGCCTGCCCGACCAGCGGATGCCCCGGCCCCGCCAGCATGCAAAGCCGGTCGTCGAAGAGGTGTTCCTGCACCACGTCGCCAATCGGCGCCGGATCGCGCAGCGCGCCCAGGATGAGGTCGATATCCCCCCGCCGCAGCCCCGCCAGAAGCGTGTCGTATGGCCCGTCGATCACCTTCAGGCTCTGCCCCGGGTGCGCCTCCCGGAACCGCGCCAGTGCCGCAGGCAGCAGCGCCGACCGCGCCAGCGGCAGCGCGCCGACAACGATCTGCCCCGCATCGCGCCCGTCCAGCACGGCAAGGTCGGCTTCCGCCTGGTCGAGCTCCGCCAGCGCCAGCCGCGCCGCCTGCACAAGCGCCCGCGCCGGGCGCCGCAGGACGATCCCGTGGCTGCGCCGTTCCAGCAGCGCTTGCCCCGCCTCCTGCTCCAGCCGCGTCACCGCCCGGTGCACCGAGGGCTGCGACAGCCCCAGCTGCCCGGCCGCCAGCGTGAAGTTCTCCGTCTCTGCCAGCGCCATCAGCGCCCGCAACTGCGCAAGCGTCACCCGCTCCGGCAGGCGCGGCGCAATCTCGGCCAGCACCGGGTCGAGCCGCGCCAAGGCCCGCCCGATGCGCGCGGCCAGCACCTCGCCCCGTTCGGTCGGAAAGACACCCTGCCCCGTCCGCGACAACAGCGCCCCGCCGGCGGCCCCCTCAAGCTTGCGCAGGCTCTGGGTCACCGCGGGCTGCGACACGCCCGCGACCTGCGCCGCCCCGCTCAGCGATCCACGGGTGACCGCGGCGTGAAAGGCTCGCAAATGGCGCAGGTTGCGCGGGATCACAGCCGGTCCAGCAGCCGGTCGGCGCGCGGCCCGAAGGTCTCGTCCCCCAGCTCGGCTCCCGCGCCCGCCACACGCGCCTGCCAAAGCACCACCGCTCGCGCCATGTCCGCCGGCAGGCCCAGCGCCTCGACCGTGTGCACCACCTCGCGCATCTCGGCGGCGCGTCTCTCGCCATGCTCGATCATGCGGCCAAGGTGATAGGCCCCGCGCCCCTCCCAATCGACCTCCGGGTTCGACGCGGCGAGCGACCCCAGCACCGCCTCGTCCACCCCTGCCCGGCGCGCGGCCAACAGGCATTCCGCGCTCAGCGCCTCCATCCCCTTGATCATCACCGACCGCAGCATCTTGATGGTCGAGGCGGCGCCGACCTCCTGCCCCGCAACGCGCGGCGACATCCCCAGCGCCGCCAGAACCTCGGCCGCCGCCTCCGCATGCGGTCCCGACAGCAGCAGCGGCACGCGATGCTTCTTGGGATGCACCGGCGCCATGATCGCCACGTCCACGTAGCGCCCGCCCCGCGCTTCGATCACCTCGGCCGCGCGCCGCTTGGTCTCGGGCGCGCAGGAATTCCCGTCGAGCCAAAGCGCCCCCGGCGCAAGCCCTTCGCAGGCCTCCGCCGCCTCCAGCGCCCGGTCCGCGGTGACAAGGCAGAAGACAGCCACCGCGCCCTCCAGCGCCTCGCCGACCGTCCGCGTGCCCTCGACGCCATGCGCCGCGCAGGCGTCCAGGATCGCGTCGCGCGTCGCAGGGTCCTCTACCTTCACGTCATAGGCGCGCAGCCCCGAAGGCGCCGGAAGGTCCCAGCCCGACACAAAAGCCCGCGCGGCCTCGCCGAAGCCCACGAAGGCAAGCGGCCCGGTCGTCTGATGTCTCTCCGGCATGGCAAAGCTCCTCCCTCACAACGGCCAAAAGCTGGCATGCCGCAGCCGGATTCTACAGCCATTATAGCCAAAACTTATACCCGCGCACCCATTTCGAAATTGCCAAACGCCCCCGCTTGCGAAACCCTGACGCCCGAGGTGGAGGAGAAGGAAGACCCATGTCCGAGAACAAGACGGCCCTCGTGATCTCGGCCCACGCAGCCGATTTCGTCTGGCGCTGCGGCGGCGCCATCGCGCTGCATGCCGAGAAGGGCTACGACGTCACCGTGCTCTGCCTTTCCTTCGGCGAACGCGGCGAAAGCGCCAAGCTCTGGAAGCAGGAGGGCATGACCCTCGACCGGGTGAAGCAGGTCCGGCATGAAGAGGCGCAGAACGCGGCGGAGGCGCTCGGCGTGCACGACCTCGTCTGCCTCGACATGGGCGACTACCCGCTGGATTTCAGCCGCGAGAACAAGATGCGGATCGTCGACGTCATCCGCGACGTGCAGCCCGCTTTCATGCTCTCGCACTCGCAATACGATCCCTACAACACCGACCACATGAACACGACGCAGGTCGCGCTGGAATGCCGGATGATCGCGCAGGCCTGGGGCCACAACCCCGGCGAAGAGGTGCTCGGCGCCCCGCAGCTCTACCTCTTCGAGCCGCACCAGACCGAGCAGATGGGCTGGAAGCCCGACACCTTCCTCGACATCACGCCCGTCTGGGAAAAGAAGCGCGCCGCCATCGAGTGTATGCAGGGGCAGGAACACCTCTGGGACTATTACACCCGCGTCGCCCAGCAGCGCGCGAACCACTTCAAGCGCAACTCCGGCGGCCAGTCCGGCGGGCGCGACTGCAAGTTTGCCGAGGGCTTCCAGTCGATCTTTCCGCGCACGGTGGATGAACTTTGAGCGACGGAATCGCAGTTCCGGGCCGTATCATTGGGGTTCCATTTCAACCCGACAGGTTTCCCATGACGACCCTCACCCAAAGCCCGGCCTACAGCACGCCGCAGAAGCTGCTGCACTGGATGACCCTCGGCCTTCTGCTCGTGCAGTACCTGCTGCTCGACGGCATGGGCCGGCCCTTTCACCAGCTCATGGAAAGCGGCAGCCCCAGCTACGACTTGCTGGTCGTCCTGCACATCGCGGTCGGCCTTTCGGTCCTGGCCTGCGCCGCGGCGCGGCTCGTCCTGCGCGCCCGTCACGGCGCGCCGACCCCGCCCGAGGACGAGCCGAAATGGGCCCGCACCCTGGGCCGCATCACGCATGGCGCGCTCTACATCCTGCTCTTCGCCCTTCCGCTCAGCGGGTTCATCGCGTGGTTCGGGGCGGTGGGCCCGGCCGCCGGCGCGCATGAGACCATGACCACCCTGCTGCTTGTCGTGGCAGGCCTGCATGTGGGCGGCGTGGCCGTGCACCAGTTCGTCTGGCGGACGGGCCTGCTGGCCCGCATGATCTGAACCGAACCGGGCGGCGCAGCCCCGCCGCCCGCAAGAAGTGGGGCCGAAGAGCCCCGGGGGAGACTGAAATGACCACACCGACCAACCCCGCCTTCGACGTGGCCCACCTCGGGCACGTCGAGGTCTACACCGACAGGTTCGAGGAAAGCCTCGACTTCTTCACCCGCGTCTACGGGCTGAAGCTCTCCGCGCAGGACGAGACCAGCGCCTACCTGCGGGCATGGGAGGATTACGAGTTCCACTCGCTGAAGCTGACGAAGCATCACACCACCGGCGTCGGCCACATCGGCTACCGCTGCGCCAGCCCCGAGGCGCTGGAACGGCGCATCGCCGTGATCGAGGCATCCGATTACAAGGCCATCGGCTGGGTCGAGGGTGATCTGGGCCATGGCCGCGCCTACCGGGTCGAGGATCCCTTCGGCCATGTCTTCGAGCTCTACTACGACACCAACCGCCCGGTGCTTGCGCCCGAGGACCGACCCGCGCTCAAGAACATGGCCTCGAAGTTCCACGCGCAGGGCGTCTGCCCCCGCCGGATCGACCACCTCAACCTGCTGGCCGAGGACGTGGGCGAATTCCGCCGCTTCATGGAAACCGTCCTGGGCAGCCGCGTGACCGAGTACATCCAGCTCGACAACGGCCGCATCGGCGGTTGCTGGTTCACCATCAACAACAAGACCTACGATCTTGCCTGCACCGAGGAACACGGCGGCGGCGAGGCCCGTCTGCACCACGTGACCTATGCCACCGACCAGCGCGAGGACATCCTGCGCGCCGCCGACATATTCCTCGAGAACGGCGTGCACATCGAGACGGGCCCCCACAAGCACGCCATTCAGGGCACCTTCTTTCTTTATGTCTGGGAGCCCGCGGGCAACCGGGTGGAGCTGGCCAATGCCGGCGCGCGGCTGATCCTCGCCCCCGACTGGGAACCGGTCTGCTGGACCGAGGCCGACCGCAAGAAGGGCCAGGCCTGGGGGCTGAAGACCATCGAGACCTTCCACACCCACGGCACGCCGCCGGTGGGGGAATAGGGGGCTCTGCCCCCGTCCCTTCGGGACTCCCCCGGAATATTTGAGCCAAGAAGAAGCACAGAAGGATCGTCCCCATGCCCGTCGTCGTCCAGTCCATCCCCCGCGCCTCGGACGAGGTGATCGCCCGGCTGGGCAAGGCCGGGGTCGCCACCGTGCACGAGGCGCAGGGCCGCAGCGGGCTGATGTCCGCGAAGATGCGGCCGATCCAGCAGGACTTCGGGATCGCCGGGTCGGCGGTCACGATCAGCGCAGCCCCGGGCGACAACTGGATGATCCACGTGGCGATCGAGCAGCTGCAGGAGGGCGACATCCTCGTGCTTGCCCCGACCGCGCCCTGCGACATGGGGTATTTCGGCGACCTGCTCGCGACCTCGGCCATGGCGCGCGGCTGCCGGGCGCTGGTGATCGACGCGGGCGTGCGCGACACGCGCGACCTGCGCGCCATGGGGTTCGCCGTCTGGTCGACGGCCATCTCGGCGCAGGGCACGGTGAAGGAGACACTGGGGTCGGTGAACGTGCCGGTGGTCTGCGCGGGCGCGCATGTGATGCCGGGCGACGTGATCGTGGCCGATGACGATGGCGTCTGCGTGGTGCCGCGCCGGGATGCCGGGGCCACCGCCGACAATGCCGATGCACGGCTCGCCAAGGAAGAGGAGAAGCGCAGGCGCCTCGCCGCGGGCGAGCTGGGGCTCGACATCTACGATATGCGCGGGCGGCTCGACGCCAAGGGCCTGCGCTATGTGCGCTCCTTATGAGCTTTGAGCGCGACGGGATCCCCTGCCTCTGGATGCGGGGCGGCACCTCCAAGGGGGCCTATTTCCTCGCCTCCGACCTGCCACCCGAGGAGACAGCGCGCGATGATCTGCTGCTGCGCGTCCTGGGGTCGCCCGATCCGGCGCAGATCGACGGCATCGGCGGCGCCGATCCGCTGACCTCGAAGGTGGCGGTGCTGTCGCCGTCGTCGCGCGCGGATGCCGACGTGGATTACCTGTTCCTGCAGGTCATGCCCGACAGGCCCGTGGTCACCGGCGCGCAGGCCTGCGGCAACATCCTGGCCGGTGTCGGCCCCGCCGCCATCGAGCGCGGGCTGGTCGCGGCGCGCGAGGGCGAGACGCCCGTCCGCATCCACATGCTCAACACCGGCGAAGTGGCGCAGGCCACCGTCGCCACCCCGGAGGGCCGCGTCAGCTACGAGGGCTCTGCCCGCATCGACGGCGTGCCGGGCCATCACGCGCCCGTGCCGCTCCTGTTCGAGGGGTTGGCGGGCAGCATGTGCGGCGCGCTGCTGCCCACGGGCAACGCTGTGGACGAGATCGAAGGCGTCGCCTGCACGCTCATCGACATGGGCATGCCCTGCGTGGTCATCGCCGCCGTGGACCTGGACATCGAAGGCACAGAGAGCCGCGAGGCGCTCGAAGGCAACGACGCCCTGCGCAAAAGGGTCGAGGCGATCCGCCTCGCCGCCGGGCCGATGATGCGCCTCGGCGATGTCACCGAGAAAAGCGTGCCCAAGATGTTCCTCGTCTCGCCCCCGCAGGCGGGTGGCGTCATCCACACCCGCAGCTTCATCCCGCACCGCGTGCACGCGACCATTGGCGTCTTTGCCGCCGTCAGCGTGGCCATGGCCTGCACCCTGCCCGACACGCCCGCCGCACGCGTGGCACAGCTGCCCGAGGGCGAGACATTTGCCGTCGAACACCCCGGAGGCGCGGCAGAGGTGCTGCTCAGACGCGACGATGCCGGCCGCGTCACCGCCGCCGGCACTCTGCGCACCGCGCGCAAGCTATTCGACGGGCGCGTCTTTCCGCGCCCGCCGGAGGGCTAGGCTCAGACGATGCCGCCGCCGCCCGCGCCGCTTTCGGGGCGTTCCGCCGCCACCTTGGCGCGGTAGCCCGCCTTGCGGTAGGCTGCGATGGGATCGATGGAGCAGCCCTTTTCCAGTCGCGCCATCTGCAGGATCGGCGTCACGTCGGTCCGGAAGGCCGCCTTGAGCGTCTCCGAAGCCATCAGCGCGTCGTTGCCGTCCTGATAACCGGTGAGCGCCGCGCGATCCACGATCAGCGCCTGCGCGTAGGCGCGCTGCACTTCCATGGCCGAGTTCATCAGGCTCTCGATCGGGTCGGTCACGTTATGGCTCTGGTCCAGCATGTGCGCCGGATCGAAGCCGGGCGTGTCGCCCGCGTCGACAAGCTCGTTGAAGACGAGGAACAGCCGGTAGGGGTCGATGGAGGCGGTATCGAGATCGTCGTCGCCGTACTTGCTGTCGTTGAAGTGGAAGCCGCCCAGCTTGCCGAACTGGATCAGCCGCGCCACGATCATCTCGATGTTCACCGTCGGCGCGTGGTGGCCGAGATCCACGAGGCACTGCGCCTTGTCGCCAAGTTCCTTGGCGATCAGGTAGTTGGTGCCCCAGTCCTGCACGACGGTGGAATAGAACGCGGGCTCGAAGATCTTGTGCTCGGTCAGGAGGCGCCAGTCGTCGGGCAGGCCCGCGTAGATCGCCTTGGCGCTGTCGAGGTAGCGCTCGAACTGGCGGGTGAAGTGGCTCTGCCCCGGAAAGTTCGACCCGTCGCCGATCCAGACGGTCAGCGCCGTGCTGCCGATCTTGCGGCCCAGCTCCACGCAGTAGAGGTTATGCTCCACCGCCTGCTCGCGCACCGCCTTGTCGGTGTGGCTGAGCGAGCCGTACTTGTAGCTCAGCGCCTGGCCTTCCTGATCCTGGAAGGTGTTGGAGTTCATCGCGTCGAACCCCAGCCCCAGCTCCCTGGCCTTGGCGTTCAGGTCCGCGGGGTCGGCATCGTCCCAGGGGATGTGCAGCGACACGCGCGGCGTCGCGCCCGTCAGATGGTGGATCACGCCGCAGTCGTCGAGCTTGTCGAAGATGCCCGCGGGTTCCCCCTGCCCCGGAAAGCGCGCGAAGCGCGTGCCGCCGGTGCCCACACCCCAGGACGGGACCGCCACGCCGTAGCCCGCGACCTTGCCCTTGATGGCCTCGATGTCCACGCCCCGGCGCGAGAGCGTTTCGCCCAGCGCGTCGTAGTCGGCGCGCAGGTCGGCCTCGGCCGCCTGGTTGGCGCTGCCGATCATGTCCTTGTCGATCATGGAATCCTCCCTTGCCGCAGGGCGCGCGCCGTGGCGCACCCCGCCAAATGTCGCTCTGCCGAAACCCCGCTCAGCGGGTGAAGGCCTGCACGTTGCCCGCATCCACGTTCAGGATGTTGCCGGTCGACTTGGCGCTCTGCTCCGAGGCGAAGAAATAGCAGCCGGCGGCGATGTCCTCGGGCAGCACGCTGCGCTTGAGCAGGCTGCGCTCGCGGTACATCTCCTCGAGGCCGTCCTTGTCGGTGCCGTAGGTCTGGGCGCGCTGATCCAGCCATTCGCCCGACCAGATCTTCGACCCGCGCAGCACCGCGTCGGGGTTCACCACGTTCACGCGGATGCCCTCGGGCGCCCCTTCCAGCGCCAGACAGCGCGCCAGGTGGATTTCCGACGCCTTGGCCGTGCAGTAGGCCGAGGCGCCGGGGCTGGCGGCAAGACCGTTCTTCGAGGCGACAAAGACCATCGACCCGCCGATGCCCTGCATCTTGAGCAGCTTGAACGCCTCGCGCGAGACGAGGAAGTAGCCCGTCGACAGGATCGACATGTTCTTGTTCCACAGCTCCAGCGTCGTGTCCTCGACCTTGGCCGATGACGCGATGCCCGCGTTCGACACCACGATGTCGACGCCGCCGAACTCGACCGCCATCTCGGCATAGGCCGCGGTGACCGCTTCTTCCGAGGTCACGTTCATCTCGACCGTGCGCACCACGTCCCTCGAATAGCGGCCCGCAAGGGTGTCACAGGTGGCGGCCAGCGCCTCGGCGTCGATGTCGGCCAGCACAACGCAGGCGCCCTCGGCCAGGTATTTCTCGGCCGTCGCCGCGCCGATGCCGCCCGCGCCGCCGGTGACGATGGCGATACGGCCCGCCAGCGACTTGGGCTTGGGCATGCGCTGCAGCTTGGCTTCCTCGAGCAGCCAGTACTCGATGTCGAAGGCCTCCTGCTCGGGCAGGCCCTGATAGTCGCTGACCGCGTCGGAATTGCGCATCACGTTGATGGCGTTCACGTAGAACTCGCCCGAGATCCGCGCCGTCGCCTTGTCCTTGGCAAAGGTGATCATGCCGACACCGGGGACGAGGTAGACCACCGCGTTGGGGTCGCGCATCGCCGGGCTGTCGTCATGCTTGCAGCGCTCGTAATAGGCGGCGTAGTCGGCGCGGTAGTCCTCGACCATGCCGCGCAACTTGTCGAGAGTGCCCGCGATATCCGGGTTCGCCGGGTCGAAATCCACCACCAGCGGGCGGATCTTGGTGCGCAGGAAGTGGTCCGGGCAGGAGGTGCCAAGCGCCGCCAGTGCGCGCATGTCCTTGCCGTTGACGAACTCGAGCACCGCATCGCTGTCGTCGAAATGGCCGACCATGTGCTGCTTGCCCGAGACGAAGCCGCGGATCGCCGGCATCAGCCGGGCGGCCACAGCGCGCCGGGCCTCGGGGGCGAGGCTTTCGTGCACCGCGCCGCCAAAGGCCGGCACATCGCGGGTCTTGTCGTCGAAATAGGCAATGGCCTTGTTGATGATCTCGAGCGTCAGAAGGTAGCAGTCCTTGGCGTCGTCGGCCCAGGTGAAGAGCCCGTGGCTTTCGAGCACGACGCCCTTGGCCTCGGGGTTCTCGCGGCAGAACGTCTCGAGCCAGAGCCCCAGCTCGTAGCCCGGTTTCTTCCATGGCAGCCAGCCGATCTCGTCGCCGAAGATCTCCTGCGTCAGCGCCTTGCTGTCCTTGGCGGCGGCGATGGCGATGATCGCGTCGGGGTGCATGTGGTCGACATGCTTGCGCGGCACGTAGGCGTGCAGCGGCGTGTCGATCGAGGCGGCGCGCGGGTTCAGGTTGAAGGTGCAATGCGGCAGATAGCCGACCATCTCGTCCTCGAACGCGACACCGCGATACTTGCCCTTCAGGGCGCGCAGCTTGTCCATGTAGAGCGTGGCGAAGCCATCCATCTTGATCGAGCCGACGTCACCGCCCGAGCCCTTGACCCAGAGCACCTCGGCTTCCTCGCCGGTCAGCGGGTCGGTCTCGATCACCTTGGCGGAGGTGTTGCCGCCGCCATAGTTGGTGATGCGCTTGTCCGACCCCAGCAGGTTGGAGCGATAGAGCAGCTTTTCGGGCTCCGACATCGACGCGGCGCGCGAGTCGTCCCACAGGGTTTCAAGCCGCGGGGCGGCGGTCGTCTTGAGCATGGCTTCCTCCCATTGGCGCGGCGCGCCCGATTCAATCTTGCTCAAAACCTGCGCCCGGGGAGCGCCCCTGTCAATCACAAACAATCATGTTCAATCATGCGGCGCTGTGGAATGACCAATCATGACAGAAAATGATTGACGGTGATCGGGAAACCGCGCAAGTTTCTCGCCAAGAGGGAGGACGGAATGCACGAAAGCGAACGCCACAGGCTGATTCTGTCAGCGGTTCAGGAGCGACCGGTCGCGACCGTGGCCGATCTGGTGAACCTGACGGGCGTGTCCGAAGCGACGGTGCGCCGCGACATCGCCACCCTTCACATGCAAAAGAAGCTGCGTCGTGTGCGTGGTGGCGCCGAGGCCATCGCCCCGCCGCAGTTCGTGGGTCTTGCCGGCCGCACCTTCGCGGTCAACGAAACCATGCGGATCAAGCAGAAGCAGGCCATCGCCCGCGCTGCCTGCGAGCTGGTGACCGACGGTGACCCGATCATCATCAACGGCGGCACCACGACCTTTCAGATGGTGCACCCGCTGGCCAGCCGCCGGGTGCAGGTCTTCACCAACTCGTTCCCCATCGCCGAGCACCTGCTCAAGCACTCCAAGAACACGGTGATGCTGTCGGGCGGAGTGATCTACCGCGAGCAGCAAATCGTGCTGAGCCCGTTCGAGAACGACGTGACCCGCAACTTCTATGCGCGGCGCATGTTCATGGGGGCGCAGGGGGTCGGGCCGCTGGGCCTGATGGAGGCGGACCCGCTGCTGATCCAGGCCGAGCACAAGCTGATCGGCCAGGCCGACGAGCTGGTGGTGCTGGTCGACAGCACGAAGTTCGAACAGCGCTCGTCGCTGGTGCTGTGCCCGCTCGAGCGTGCCAACGTGGTGATCACCGATGACGGGATTTCGGATCGTGCCGCCGCGATGCTCGAGGCGGCGGATGTGGAGCTGATCGTCGCGCCGGTCGCGGCGGCAAACGAGGAGGATGGGGCGGCCTCCTAGGTCTTCGCCCAACACGCTTCATACGGGAGGAACTTATGCGCGTGATCAACAAGGTACTTGGAACGGTGGCGCTGGCCGCAACGATGGCGGCGGGCTTGGGGGCAACGGCGGCCTCGGCCGACGAGACGCGCATCGCGCTCGTGGTGAAGGCGCTGGGGATCGGCTTCTTCGAGGCCGCAGCCAAGGGCGCCGAGGAGGCCGCGACTGAGCTGCGCGACACCGAGATCATCTACACCTGCCCGACCGACACCACCGCCGAGGGGCAGATCGAGGTGATCAACTCGCTGATCGCGCAGGGCGTCGATGCCATCGCGGTCTCGGCCAACGACTATGACGCGCTGGTGCCCTCGCTGAAGAAGGCCATGCAGCGCGGCATCACCGTGATCAGCTGGGATTCGGGCGTGGCGCCGGAAGGCCGCCAGATGCATCTCAACCCGTCCTCGAACGAGCTGATCGGCAACATGTGCGTCAAGCTCGCCGCCGATCACCTGCCCGATGGGGGCCAGGTGGCGATCCTGTCGGCTTCGGCCACCGCCACGAACCAGAACATCTGGATCGAGGAGATGAAGAAGGTGCTGCCCGAGTACGAGGGCATCGAGCTGGTCGCCACCGTCTATGGCGATGACCTTGCCGACAAGTCCTACCGCGAAGCGCAGGGCCTGATGGCGACCTATCCCGATCTCGACACCATCATCGCGCCGACCTCGGTCGGCATCGTGGCCGCCGCGCAGGCCGTCGCCGACGCCGGCAAGGCGGGGGAGGTGAACGTGACCGGTCTTGGCCTGCCCTCCGAGATGGCCGGCGCCATCGAGTCCGGTGCGTCGCAGTCCTTTGCGATCTGGAACCCGATCGACCTCGGGTACTCGGCCACGATGATCGCCCACGCGCTCGCCTCGGGCGAGGCCACCGCCGAGCCCGGCGCGACCCTGCCGATGGGCCGCATGGGCGAGGTGACCCTCGATGACGAGGGCAATGGCGCGATGGCCGATCCCTTTGTCTACGACGCCGGCAACATCGACGAGTTCAAGTCGATCTTCTGATCGCGTCCACCTTCGACATGCCAGACGCGACCCCGGCGCCAAAGCCGCGCCGGGGCGCTCCCTCCAATCGACGGGGCGACGCCACATGCTCATGCAGACACAGACCCAGGCAGAGACAGATCCAGTGACCCGCCCGACGCCCGTTCTGGCGCTCGACGGCATCACCAAGACCTTCCCCGGGGTGCGCGCCCTCTCCGAGGTGTCGCTCAACCTCTATCCCGGTGAGGTCACCGCGCTGATCGGCGAGAACGGCGCCGGCAAGTCGACGATGGTCAAGATCCTCACCGGCATCTACCAGCCGACCGAGGGCCGCATCCTCGTCGACGGCGAGGAGACCCGCTTTCCCACCGCCCAGGACGCCGCCGATGCCGGCATCACCGCGATCCACCAGGAGACGGTGCTGTTCGACGAGCTGTCGGTGGCCGAGAACATCTTTCTCGGCCATGCGCCCCGCACCCGCTGGGGCCTGCTCGACTGGGCCGAGATCCATCGCCGCGCCACCGAGATCCTGACCGGGATCGGCGCCGAGATCGATCCGGCCACCCGGCTGCGCGACCTCGGCATCGCCAGCAAGCACATGGTGGCGATCGCCCGGGCGCTGTCGATCGATGCCCGCGTGGTGGTCATGGACGAGCCGACCGCGGCGCTGTCGCACAAGGAGATCGAAGAGCTCTACGAGCTGGTCGACCAGCTCAAGGCGCAGGGCAAGGCGATCCTGTTCATCAGCCACAAGTTCGACGAGATCTTCCGCATCGCCGACAACTACACCGTCTTCCGTGACGGCCAGTATGTCGGCGAGGGGCGCATCGAAGAGACCGACAACGACGCGCTGGTCAAGTTGATGGTCGGCCGCGAGGTGGCGGATATCTTCCCCAAGCGCACCCCCGAGCTTGGCGACGAGGTGCTGGCGGTCGAGGACTATTGCCACCCGACCGAGTTCGAGGGCGTCGGTTTCTCGCTGCGCAAGGGCGAGATCCTCGGCTTCTACGGCCTTGTCGGGGCGGGGCGCTCCGAGGTCATGCAATCGCTCTTCGGAATCACCAAGCCCTCCTCGGGCCGCATCCGCATCGACGGCGAGATCCGCGAGATCGCTTCGCCCGCCGACGCGGTGGGGGCGGGGATTGTCTATGTCCCAGAGGATCGCGGCCAGCAGGGCGCCATCACCACCATGCCGATCTTCCAGAACGTCACGCTGCCGTCGCTGGGGCGGACGTCGCGCAGCGGCTTCATCCGGCTGGCGGAGGAGTTCAAGCTGGCGCGCACCTATTGCGAGCGGCTGGACCTGCGCGCCGCCTCGCTCGACACCGACGTGGGCAATCTCTCGGGCGGCAACCAGCAGAAGGTGGTGATCGCCAAGTGGCTCGCCACCCGGCCCAAGGTGATCATCCTCGACGAGCCGACCAAGGGCATCGACATCGGCTCCAAGGCAGCGGTGCATGATTTCATGGCCGAACTGGCGGGGCAGGGGCTCGCGGTGATCATGGTCAGCTCCGAGATCCCCGAAGTGCTGGGCATGTCCGACCGGGTCATCGTCATGCGCGAGGGTCGCATGGTCGCCGAGCTTGCGGGCGACGAGATGAGCCCGGAAACCCTTGTCCGTCACGCCGCTGGCATCCGGGAGAGCTGACATGCTGAAACGTATCCTCACCGCGCGCGAAACCATCCTTGCCGCCGCCATCGTGGCGCTGCTGGTGCTGATCGCCGTGCGCTTCCCGGCCTTCGTGGCGCCGTCGAACCTGATCGCGGTGTTCAACGACACCTCGCCGCTGATGCTGCTGGCGCTGGGGCAGATGATCGTCATCCTGACCAAGTGCATCGACCTCTCGGTCGCTGCCAATCTCGCGCTCACCGGCATGTGCGTGGCGATGCTCAACATCGTGATGCCGGGCCTGCCGGTGGCGGTCATCATCGTCATCGCGGTGGCGCTCGGCACCCTCATGGGCATGGTCAACGGCCTGCTGGTGTGGAAGCTCGACATCCCGCCGATCGTCGTGACGCTGGGCACGATGACCATCTTCCGCGGCATCATCTTCCTGATCTCAAACGGCAAGTGGGTGAACGCGCATGAGATGTCGCCGGCCTTCAAGGCCTTCCCCCGCGCCGAGCTTCTGGGTCTGCCGATGATGAGCTGGGTCGCCATCCTCGTGATCCTTGCCTTCTTCGTGCTGATGACCCGCACCAGCATCGGCCGCGCGGTCTATGCGGTGGGCGGCAATCCGCACGCGGCGGTCTATACCGGCATCGATGTCGGCCGGACCAAGTTCACCGCCTACACAATCTCCGGCGCGCTTGCGGGCCTGACGGGCTATCTCTGGGTCAGCCGCTACGCCGTGGCCTATGTCGACATCGCCGGCGGCTTCGAGCTCGACACCGTCGCCGCGGCGGTGATCGGCGGCGTCTCCATCGCCGGCGGCGTCGGTTCGGTCTTCGGCGCGGTGCTGGGTGCGCTGTTCCTCGGCGTGATCAAGAACGCCTTGCCGGTCGTCAACATCTCGCCCTTCTGGCAGCTTGCGATCTCGGGGAGCGCGATCATCGTCGCGGTCGCCTTCAACGCGCAGGCCAACAAGACCAAGGGCCGGGTCATCCTCAAGCAGGCGGAGGCCGCAGCATGAGCACGAGTTCCCCCCACCAGATCCCCGACACGCTGGTCTCGCCGCTGGCAAAGCGCCTGAAAAGCTGGGAGAGCCTGCTGCTGGTGGTGGCGGTGGCGATCTTCATCGCCAACTGCTTCGCCTCGCCCTACTTCCTCAATGCCTGGAACCTGAGCGACGCCACCTTCAACTTCACCGAAAAGGCGATGATCGCCTTCGCCATGGCGCTGCTGATCATCGCCGGCGACATCGACCTCTCGGTGGCCTCGATCATCGCGCTGGCCTCGACCGCCATGGGCGCCGCGGTGCAGGCCGGGGTCGGCACGCCGGGGCTGGTGGCCATCGGCCTTGCCACCGGGCTGGCGGCGGGCGCGTTCAACGGCGTGCTGGTGACGCGGCTGGTCCTGCCCTCGATCGTGGTCACCATCGGCACCATGTGCCTGTTCCGCGGCATCGCCTATATCGTGCTCGGCGATCAGGCCTATCGCGGCTACCCCGAGAGCTTCGCCTTCTTCGGGCAGGGCTACGTGTTCTGGGTGATCAGCTTCGAGTTCGTGCTGTTCGCGGTGCTGGCGGTGATCTACGGCGTGCTGCTGCACAAGACCAATTTCGGCCGCTCCGTCTATGCCATCGGCAACAATCCCACAGGGGCGCTGTTCTCGGGCATCAGGGTGCAGCGGGTGCGCTTCGTCCTGTTCCTGCTCACCGGGCTGATGTCGGGCGTGGCGGCGATCTGCCTGACCTCGCGGCTGGGCTCGACCCGCCCCTCCATCGGCTTCGGCTGGGAGCTCGAGGTCGTCACCATGGTGGTGCTGGGCGGGGTCAGCATCCTTGGCGGCTCGGGCTCGATCCCGGGCGTGGTGATCGCGGCCTTCGTGATGGGCATGGTGACCTTCGGGCTGGGCCTTCTGAACGTGCCGGGCATCGTCATGTCGATCGTCATCGGCGCACTGCTGATCGGGGTGATCGCGCTGCCGCGGCTCTGGTCGAAGCTGCGCTGGGGGGCCTGAGCATGGAGAAACACGCCTTCCGCATGGTCCTGAACGAGGGCCAGCTCGACGAGTACAAGCGCCGCCACGACGCCATCTGGCCCGAACTGGTCGAGGCGCTGAAAGCGGCCGGGGTCGAGGATTACTCGATCCATTACGACCCCGAGACCCGGCATCTCTTCGCGGTGCTCTGGCGGCGCGAGGATCACGGCATGGACGCACTGCCCGCGCATCCGGCGGTGCGGAAATGGTGGGCCTACATGGCCGACATCATGCAGACCAACCCCGACAACAGCCCCGTGGAGACGCCGCTCGTGCCGGTGTTTCACCTGCCATGAGCGCGGCGCGCAACATCGCCGTGATCGACGTGGGCAAGACCAACGTCAAGCTTGCGCTGGTCGATCTCGAACGGCTCGAGGAGCTGGCCGTGGTCACCCGCCCCAACGCCGTGCGCCCGGGCCCGCCCTATCCGCATTTCGACCTCGAGGGGCACTGGGCGTTCTTCCTCGAGCATCTGGCGGCGTTCCACGCAAGCCACGGGGTCGACGGCATCTCGGTCACCACGCACGGGGCCGCGGCGGTGCTGCTCGACGCGGACGGAGGGCTCGCCGCGCCGATGCTGGACTACGAGCACACCGGCCCCGACGCGATGGCCGAGGCCTACGACGCGCTGCGCCCGCCCTTCGCCGAGACCGGCAGCCCGCGCCTGCCCATGGGGCTGAACCTGGGCGCGCAGCTGCACTGGCAGCTGGCTGGTGACCCGTCGCTGAAAGGCCGCATCGCCCACGTCGTGACCTACCCGCAATACTGGGGCTTCCGCCTCACCGGCGCGCTGGCCACGGACATGTCCTCTCTGGGCTGTCACACCGATCTCTGGTGCCCGCGCGAGGGGCGCTTCTCCGACCTTGCCGGGCGCCTCGGCCTTGCGGGCAAGATCGCCCCTCCGCGCCGCGCCACCGAGGGTCTGGGGCCGATCAGCGCCGGGATCGCCGATCGCACCGGCCTGCCCGCCGACACGCCGGTGGTCTGCGGCATCCACGACAGCAACGCCTCGCTGCTGCCCCACCTGCTGGGCCGCGCCGGGCCGGTTTCGGTGGTCTCCACCGGCACCTGGGTGATCGCCATGTCGGCGGGAAGTGCGGCGCCGGCGCTGGATCCGGCCCGCGACACGCTGATCAATGTCGATGCCTTCGGTCAGCCGGTGCCCTCGGCGCGTTTCATGGGGGGGCGGGAATACCAGCTGATGAGTGACGGCCTCACCACCGCCCCGACCGGGGCGGAGCGCGCGGCGGTGCTGCGCGACGGCATCATGCTCCTGCCAGCGGTGGTGCCCGAGAGCGGCCCCTTCGCCGGCCGAACGCACCGCTGGACCCGCGAGCCGCGCAGCGACGGAGAGCGTCTCTTCGCGTTGTCGCTCTATCTCGGGTTGATGACCGACACCTGCCTCGGGCTCATCGGCGCCGAGGGGCCGCAGCTCATCGAGGGCCCGTTCGCGCGCAACCGCGACGTGCTCGACATGCTCTCGGCGCTGCGTCCGGGCGGGGTCGAGACCGCAGCCTCCGCCACCGGCACCTCGATCGGCGCGGCGCTGCTCTTCGCGCCCGGACACAGCAGCGCCACCGCGCGCCACGACGGACCGGCGGACCCGGCGCCCTACCGCGACTACGCCGCCCGCTGGCGTGCCGTTCTCGACACTCTGGACCCGGCAGGCGCGCAGCAGCCGGTCTGACCGGGCCACGCCCCTGTCTTCTCTGGTTCGGAAAATACCTCGGGGGTGAACTGGCGCTTGCGCCAAGAGGGGGCAGCGCCCCTGATCCGGCTGTGGACAGCGCCCGCGGGACTATCGTGGCGCGATCTCGCCGCGCCACGACATCGTCAGTGCCGCCCCTCAGGCGGCGATGCTGCGGCTGCCCGAGGCGCCGGCATCCGCCGAACGTGCCGCGGCATAGCTCGCGGCGCCACGGCTCGGGGTCGCGCCGAGCTCGGGGGCGGACTCGCCGGTCTCGGTGCTCATGCTGGCCACAAGCAGGCTCTTCTTGAAGCTTTCCTGCGTGGCGATGGCCTCGGCGCGGGCCGCGGCAATGTCATCTTCCGCGGCGGCCTCGGGGGCGGCTGCGCTCGCGGTTGCGCCAGAGGCGGCGCTCGCCGGCGTCTCGGTCCGGGCGCGCGTCGGGGCGGAGCGGTCGGACGGGGCCGCGACGGCGC
>CAYNKL010000002.1:0-5931 GCA_964397775.1 uncultured Rhodobacterales bacterium
GCTCCGGTTTCTGGAGCGGCCCTTCGAGAATTCGGAGGCGGTGGCCGGTTAGGGCTTTCGCCAATTCGGGCGCGGTGCGCGCCAGGGGCTGCCCTAGCTCGCCTGCTCCCGAACTGTTCCGACACCTTTCTCCAATGCTTCTCTAGACACTGGATCACCTCCTTTCTCAATGTTGAAACCGTACATTGAAGGTGGCACGGACATCGCCGTCGTCAAAGCTTTTTTTGCCCTCAGGCGGGGGCGGTATGGCCGGTTGCCCGCGCGACGATCAGTCGGAAGGGGACAAGCGCAATCATGGCGAGAGCGAGCTTCACCAGCCAGTCGGCAACGGCGAGCGAGACCCAGAGCGGCACGGCGGGGCCGGCGCCCAGCAGCGGCATCGCCTCGTTCGCCCAGGCGACGTCGTTTGCGGGCTCGATGAAACTGAGCCAGGCGGAGAAGGCGACGGTGAAGAAGATCGCCGTGTCGAGCGCGGAGCCCACCACCGATGAGGCGAGCGGGGCGCGCCACCATTTGCCGCCGCGCAGGCGGTCGAAGACGGCGACGTCCATGAGCTGGGCCGTCAGGAAGGCCGCGCCCGAGCCGATGGCCACGCGGAGCGTGACGAGTGGGCCGAATTCGCCCTGAATCTGCGTGCCGATGAGCGAGCAGATGACGCCGACGACGAAGCCGGCGAAGACCACCTTGCGGGCGGGGCCGGGACCGTAGAGGCGGTTCATCAGGTCGGTGACGAGGAAGGCGAAGGGATAGGTGAAGGCCCCCCAGGTCAGCCACTGGCCGACGAGGATCTGGACGAGAATGTTGGAGGCGACCACGATGGCCGCCATGGCAAGTATGCCGGGAATGTGCTGGCGTGTCATGTGAGACCCGTTTTTTGCAAGGTTGCGGGGACTTGGCCCGCCGGGGCGGCGGACCCGGGGGCCTTAGCGGCAAATGCCCCCGCCTTGCAAGGTCTCAGTCCGCCAGAACCGCTGCGCACTGGGCGGGAAGGTCGCCCATGGTGAGTTCGCGCCGGGGTGAGGGCGCGGGGGCGTTCGGGTCCGGCGGCGGCGGGTTGAGGATGTTGTTCACCCACTCCTGCGCCTGATCGCAGCCGTCGCCCGGTGGCGGCGGGGCCTGGTTCTCGCAGCCGCGGGCGCCCTCGGGGCAGTTCAGGCGGACGTGGAAGTGGTAGTGGTGGCCCCACCAGGGGCGGATCTTGCGCAGCCAGGCGCGGTCGCCGGTTTCCTCGTTGCACATGCGGACCTTGGCGCCCGGGAAGACGAAGATGCGGGCGACGCGCGGATCGCTGGCGGCGGCCTTGAGCAGCTGGTGGTGCTGCGGCGTCCAATTGTCGTTGGTGTAGGCGCCGGAGGCGCGACGGAGCGAGATCGAGGAGATGTTCTCGCGCTCGCTGCGGGAGAGATTGAGGTTGTCCGCCGGGCGCATCCAGATGTCGGCGTCGAGCCCGACCTGGTGGCTGCGGTGGCCGGTGAGCATGGGACCGCCGCGCGGCTGGCTCATGTCGCCGACGTAGAGGCCGTTCCAGCCTGGAAGCTGCGCGGCCTTGCGCGAGAGGTCCTGCACGTAATCGATGAGCTCGGGGTGGCCCCAGTTGCGGTTGCGCGACAGGCGCATGGCCTGCCAGGTGCTGCCCGTTTCGGGAAGCTGCTCGGCCCCCGCAAGACAGCCGCGGGCGTAGCCGCCGAAGGGTTCGGACCTCTGGGTCGAGGGACGGGCCTCGGCCCCGAAGAGCTGTTTTGCCTCGCGCGTGGAAAGCACGGGGTCGATCGTGACGGTTTCGGCACGTTCGGGCCGGGCGCCGCAGGCCGCCAGCGTGGCGGTGAGGGCGAGCGCGGCCAGCGCGGATCTGATCATGTTGCCTGCCTCGTGCTTTCTGCACCTTGTGGATGGACCCACGCTAACAGCACCAACCCCAATGCGAAAAGCCCTACGATGGGGGTGACGCCCACGGATTGCGATCCCGTCAGCGACGTCGTCACGCCGATCATCAGCGGGGCCAGGAAGGAGGTGGCCTTGCCGGACAGGGCATAGAGACCGAACGCCTCGGTCATGCGGGCGGGATCGGCCTGCCGGACCATCATGGTGCGCGAGGCGGCCTGCAGCGTGCCGCCGGCCGCGCCGATGAGCGCGCCGAAGGCGAAGAAGGCCAGATCCGGAGCGCCGGAGCCTTCGCCCACTGGAAAGCCGAAGACGCTGGTCGGCGAGACGGTGACCACGCCGATGCCGACGAGCGCCAGCACGATCACGCTGACGGTGATGACGGGCTTGGGGCCGAAGGCGCTGTCGGCAAGACCGCCGAGCGCGCTGAAGACGGCGCCCGCGATGATGGCGATGATGCCAAAGATGCCGACCTCGGTCACGGTCCAGCCGAGCACGCCCGAGGCGTAGATGCCGCCGAAGGCATACATGCCGTTGAGCGCGTCGCGGTAGAACATGCTGGAGGCGAGGTAGGCGAAGAGCGAGCGCTGCGCCGGCAGGCGGCGCAGGGTGCCGCCCAGATCGGTCAGCGCCTTTCGGACCGCGCCGCGCGGGGCGGGGGCGCTGCGCGGGTCGCGGACCCACAGGAAAAAGGGCACCATGAAGACGGCGTACCAGATGGCGGTCAGGGGCCCCACGGCGCGGGTGCCCTCGCGGGCGGCGGGGTCGAGGCCGAGGATGGGCTCGATCCCGATCAGGGTGCGGCCGGTTTCGCCGCTTTCGGCAAAGAGCGTCAGCATGAGCACCAGCGCCACCAGCCCGCCGCAGTAGCCGAAGGCCCAGCCGTTGCCCGAGATGCGCCCGATCGCCTCGGGCGGACCGAGGTCGGGCAGCATGGCGTTGGTGAAGATCGTCGCGAATTCCATCGCGACGAGGCCCAGCGCGAAGAAGAAAAGCGTCTGATAGAGGTCGAAATCCTGCGGGGATGCGAACCAGAGCATCGCGGCGCTGAGCACGTAGAGGACCGAGAAGATCCGGATCCAGCGCAGCCGGTTCCCGCCGGTGTCGGCCAGCGCCCCGAGCACGGGGGCAAGCAGGGCGATGGCGACGCCCGCCACGGCGATGCCGAAGCCCCAGGCGGCCTGGGCGCGGCTGCCGTCGCCGATGACCTCGTTCACATAGGGCGCGAAGATGAAGGTCAGGAGAAGGGTGTTGTAGGGCTGACTGGCCCAGTCGAAGAAGAACCAGCCCCAGATCCGCTTGCGCAGGACACCATCACTCATCGTCACCCCCTGTTGCGCGCGGATCAAACCCCGGCTGGGCGGCGGGGGCAAGGGGCCTTGGCCTGTCGTGGGGTCAGCCCCGGCGCGGCGGCCATGGGCGCTGGTCCTCGGCAGCGATCCAGGCCCGGACCCAGTCGGGCAGTTCGGGCTGGACCAGCTTGGGGTCGAACTCCTTCATGATCTCGGCCGGGGGCACGATACCGTCGCGGCCCACGGCGGCGGTGCGCAGGATCGCCTGGCTCGCGCATTCATCGCTCGTGCGCTTCCACAGGCTCTGCTCGATGTAGACGAAGCGATGATCCCAGCCGATGACGCGCGAATAGAGGTCCAGCCGGTCGAACATGCGCACGCGACGGCGGTAGCGGATGGCGGTGCCGGCGACGGTCAGCCCCCAGCCGCGGCGCTCCAGCACCGAAACAAGCCCCGAGCGCAGCGCAAGCGGGATACGACCCAAATCGTAAAGCGTGAGGGTCCGGCCGTTGTTGAGCTCCTTCCAGGGGTCGATGTCCCAGGGCCAGCAGATCAGCGAGGAATGGAAGGTCGCCAGCGGCTCCATGCGGGGCGCGCGGCGTGCACGGGCCGCGTGCAGAAAAAGACGCAGATACGGATACATGAGGCCCCCTTTCGGCAGGGTGGTGCCGCGCAGCGCCCGCCGCGTCAACCAAGACCGTGCGGCAGGGTTGCGCGACGCTGCGGAACACCCTAGGTCGGAACGCGGTGTGCACCCTGGCATGCGCCTCGACAGAAGGACCTCACGATGCAGTCGCTCTTCCAGATCCTGATGCTGATCCTCGACCTGATCTGGTTCATCATCATCGTGCACGTGATCATGAGCTGGCTGATCAACTTCCAGGTCCTGAACGTGCGCCAGCAGTTCGTCGGGCAGATCTGGTACGGGCTGAACCGTCTTCTGGAACCGGCCTACGACAAGATCCGCAGCATCCTGCCGCCCATGGGCGGACTCGACCTTGCGCCGCTGATCGCGCTGATCCTGGTCTACGCGCTGCGCATCATCCTGCAGAACAACGCCGGGTTCTTCTACGCCTACTGAGGCGCGCCAGTCTTCTAGACCTTGGCGCCCTGCGCCATGCGGTTGAGGAACCGCTCGGCGCCCTTCAGGATCGTGTCCCGCTTGTCTTCCTTCATGCGGTTCCAGGTGGCGTACATCTGGCCCATGCGCGGATTGCCGGAAAAGCGGTCCCGGTGGCGGTCGAGGAAGTGCCAGTAGAGCAGGTTGAAGGGGCAGGCATTGTCGCCGGTCTTGTCCTTCACGTCGTAGGCGCAGCCCTTGCAGTAATCCGACATCCTGTCGATGTAGTTGCCCGACGAGACGTAGGGTTTCGACGCGATGATGCCGCCGTCGGCGAACTGGCTCATCCCGATCACGTTGGGCGCCTCGACCCATTCGTAAGCATCGGCGTAGACGCGCAGGTACCAGTCGTGCACCTCGGACGGGTCGATTCCCGCCAGCAGGGCAAAGTTGCCGGTGACCATGAGGCGCTGGATGTGGTGGGCGTAGGCTTCCTCGCGTGTTTCCGAGACCACCTTCGAGATACAGCGCATGTCGGTCTCGGCCCCCCAGAACATGGGCGGCAGCGCGCGGGCGTGGCCGAGCGCGTTGCGGGAGGTGTAGTCGGGGCCTTCGCGGAAGTAGATGCCGCGGATGTATTCGCGCCAGCCGATGATCTGGCGGATGAAGCCCTCGACCGCGTTCAGTGGCGCGTGCCCGTCGCGCCAGGCCTGTTCGGCGGCCCGGCAGACCTCGAGCGGGTCGAGCAGGCCGAGGTGGATGTAGGGCGAGATCATCGCGTGGTAGAGGAAGCGGTGGTCGCTCAGCATGGCGTCCTGGTAGTCGCCGAAGCTTGGCAGGGTGGTCTTGATGAAATGCGATAGCGCGCGGCGCGCCTGCCCCTGATCGGTGGCGAACCAGAAGGGGCGCAGGGTGCCGAAGCTGTTGCCGAAGCGGCGCTCGACGAGGTCCAGCACCTCTTCGGTGGTCTCGTCGGGGGTGAACTGCATGGGGCCGGTTGACGGCATCTCGTCAGGGGCGGGTTTGCGGTTGTCTTGGTCGTAGTTCCACTTGCCGCCCGCGGGGTCGTCGCCCTCGATCAGCAGGCCGGTCTTGCGGCGCATGTCGCGGTAGAAATACTCCATCCGCAGCGCCTTGCGGCCCTTGGCCCAACCGTCGAAGTCGCGGTGGGAGGCGATGAAGCGGGTGTCCTCGCGCAGGTGGACGGTGATGGGCGCGTTCTGCAGGGCCTCGATCAGGCGCCATTCGCCGGGTTCGGTGGCGATGACCTCGGAGGCGCCGGTTTCCTCGACCCGGCGGAGCAGTTCGCCCACGATGGAGCCCGCGTTGTCGGTGTCGTCGAGCTGCGTGTAGCGGACGTCCCAGCCGGCATCGCGCAGGCGGGCTGCGTGCTTGCGCATGGCGGCGAAGATCAGGGCGATCTTCTTGGGGTGGTGCTGGACGTAGCTCGCCTCGTCGTCGACCTCGGCCATGACGACGGTGTCGGTCTGCTTGTCCGCCTCGCGCAGGGCGGCGATGTCCTCGGTCAGCTGGTCGCCGAGCACCAGGATCAGGCGGCTCACCAGGGGATCTTCTTGCCGGCGTAGTCGTAGAAGCCGCCGGTGTGGTCGGGGGTGAGGCTGTCGAGTACGCCGATCAGCCGGTCGGCTGCGGTGTCGGGGTCCACGGTGGGGTGTCGCGACTGGTAGTCCGCGGTGA
>CAYNKL010000002.1:6031-75821 GCA_964397775.1 uncultured Rhodobacterales bacterium
CGCGGTGATAGCTGCGCAGGAAGAGCAGGCCCGCGGCGGTGAGCAGGAGCGCGGTCCCGTAAACGAAGACCGGGCTCACGTAATCGGCGGTGTAGCTGTAGTAGAAGCCGCGCCGCACCTCGCCCGTGATATGCACCAGCGGGTTCAACTCGAGCCAGCCCCGGTAAGGCTCGGGGATGGCTTCTGGCAGGATGATCACGCCGGAGACGAGAAAGAGCGGGCGGCTGATAACGCCCCAGATGCTGCCCCAGAGGGGGCTTTGAGCGGTCAGGAGGCTGTTCAGGACGCCCACGCCAAACCCGAGCGCGGCGGCCATGGCATAGCCGTTGAGGACCGCCCCGAGGTCGAGCACGGTGCGCGTGTCGTAAAGGCCGAGGATCATCAGGAAGAGGAGGTAGCTGACCATTGCGTTGGTCAGGACCGCCAGCCCGAAGCGGGCGATGAGCGCGTCCATGAAGGTCACCCGCGGGTAGGCCAGCAGCTGCTTGGAGAACTGAATTGCCGTCTGCACCTTGTTTGCGATCATCAGGAAGAAGAAGAAGGGCAGCAGGCCCGTGGCGTAGAAGATCGCGAAGTTCGAGCCCAAGGGCGGCGAGCGGAAGCCGATGCTGAAGAGCCAGACCATCAGCGCGACGCCCAGCGCCGGTTCGGCCACCGCCCAGAGATAGCCCCCCGGTGACCGGCCGTAGGTGGTCGACATCTCGCGCAGGATGAGCGCGAAGACGGTGCGCAGGGTAGCGGCACGGGGCACCTGGCGGTGGACGCTGCGCAACCGGCCCGGCGGGTCGAGTCTTTGTGGCTCCATGTCTCTCCAATACCACCTGGGCAGGTCGAGGCCCTCAGATGACGTCCACGCGATCCTTGATCGAGGCAAGGACGTGGCTGCCGGTTCAGAACGCCGGGGCAAGGTCGCCCCGTCGGTCTGCCCCCGCATGGGCGCGAAGCGCGGGTTCCCCCCAAGACGCCCGATACCCGTGTTACCCCCAACTAGGTTTACCAATCCTTAAGCCCTCATCCCGGAAGGCAGGTGCTTCACCTCCGCGGGCCCGATGCCGAGGCGGTCGGCCCTGCCGATCACGACGTGCGTCCCGCCTTCGCCCGGGGGCCTGACGACCATTAAACATTGCGAAACCTTTGGCCTGATATTGGTGAAACGTAGTTGCCGAATTGTTGCGAAACGGAAGGGGACAGGCTTGGGACTCCGGACGAAGGGACGCGCATCATGATGCGCCGGCTGGCAGGACTTCACGCACGCTACGAAGCGGCGCATCTCACCGTGGCGGCCGCGGGCTGCGCCATCAGCGATGCAAGCGGGGTGCAGGCGGGGCATGTCGATGTCGTGCAATTCAGCGGCGGGCGTGTGCGTGTCGCCGGTTGGGCACGGGCTGACCGGGTACGGCTTGTCCACGGCGGGCTCGAGGAGTCGGGCTGCCCCCACCTGCGGCGCCCGGACGTGGCCACGCAGCTCGGGCTTGTCGAGACGCTTGGCTTCGAGCTTTCGGTTCCCGCACGGATCGCCGACTTGCAGACGGAAGCCCCGCCGGGGCTGACCCTGACAGAGGAGCAGGGCCGCCCCCCGATCCCGCCCCTGAGCCTGAGGATCCCGATCTCGCGGCGGGCCCGACTGCTTTGCGGACTACGCTTCCTGCGCGACACAACGCTTGGTCTGCCCGCGGCTCTGGGCTGGCTGGCGACACGCGACCCGATCTTCCGCGCGCGTTTCAAATCCCGGCTGCGACTGGGGGTCCCGCTTGCCAGCGGGCCCCTCGAGCCGCGTCTTTTCGACGTGGAGCCTACCGAGACGGCGCAGGCGGAACCCCGGATCACCATCGTCCTTCCGGTCTACAACGCCTTCGAATTGCTGCAGCTCTGCCTCGAGCGGGTCGTGGCCCATACCGATCTGCCTTGGCGGCTGATCCTGATCGAGGACGGGTCCAGCGATGACAGGCTGCGGCCCTTCCTGCGGGACTGGGCGCGCGACCGCGAAAATGTCGAGCTGCTGGAGAACCCCGAGAACCTGGGGTTCATCCGGTCCGTGAACCGCGGGCTCGATCGGGCGCTGGATCGCGACGGGCCGACCGAGGGGCCGGTGGTCCTGCTCAACTCGGACGCGCTGGTCCCCGCGAACTGGGCCTCGCGCCTGGTTCGGCCGTTCGAGGGGGACCCCGGCGTGGCGAGCGTCACCCCGATGTCGAACGATGCGGAGATCTTTTCGGCCCCGGTGATCTGCAGCCGCACCCCGCTGGTCCCCGGGCAGGGCGACGCCATCGACCGCGTGGCGGCGGAATTCGCCCCAGAGATATTGCTTTCGCCGGCGCCCACCGGTGTGGGCTTCTGCATGGCCATGGGACGCGATTGGCTGGCACAAGTGCCGCAGCTCGATACGACCTTCGGGCGCGGCTACGGCGAGGAAGTGGATTGGTGCCGCAAGGTTGCACGACTTGGCGGCCGGCACTTGGGGCTGCCGGGGCTCTTCGTCGAGCATCGTGGTGGAGAAAGCTTCGGAAGCGCCGAGAAGCAACGGCTTGTGGCGCACAACAACGAGATCGTCGCCCGGCGCTATCCCGACTATGACGAGAGCGTGCAGGATTTCATCGCGGCCGATCCCCTGCGCACCGCGCGGCTTGCGCTCGGACTGGCCTGGGCCGGAAGTCTCGATCCGGCGCGCCCGGTGCCGATCTACATGGCGCATGACCTGGGCGGCGGGGCTGAGCACTACCTCGAACAACGGATCGAGGCGGATCTGGCCGAGGGGTGGCCATCGGTGGTACTGCGCGTGGGCGGCTCGCGGCGGTGGCAGATCGAGCTGGCGACGCCGGGTGGGCGCTGCCACGGGCGCACCGACGACACCGCGCTGGCGAGGCGCCTGCTGTCCATCCTGCCCCGTCGGCACGTGGTCTATTCCTGCGGCGTGGGTGATCGCGACCCGGTGGAGCTTCCGCAGATGCTGCTGTCGCTGATGGCCGAGGACGGAAGCGCCGAGCTGCTGTTTCATGATTTCTACCCGCTGGCGCCCTCCTATACACTTCTCGACCGTACCGGTGCCTATCGCGGGCCGCCTGTCGGCGCCGTCGAGGACCCCGGCTTCAGCGCACGTCGTCCCGACGGGACCCGCGTGGACCTCGCCACCTGGCAAGCGGCCTGGAAGGCCTTTGCCGAACGCGCCGAACTGGTCGTGTTTTCACACGACAGCGCCCGGATCGTTGCCGCCGTCTGGCCCGATCTGGCGCCTCGCCTCTCGCTGCGTCCGCACCGGCTGCGGCACACACCGCCGCCGCTCCGGCCCGTGCCGGCTGGGCGGCCGGTGCTTGGCGTGCTCGGCAACATCGGCCTTCAGAAGGGGGCCGGCGTCGTGCAGACCCTGGGCCGACGGCTCGCCGCGCCTGGCACGCCGGGGATGGTCCTGATCGGCAATATCGACCCGGCCTTTGCCCTTCCCCCCCAGGTGGAGGTGCATGGAAGCTACCGGGTGGAGGACCTGAGCCGGATCGCGCGGCAGCACGGCGTGTCCCATTGGCTGATACCGTCGGTCTGGCCCGAAACCTTCTGCTACACGGTACACGAGGCGCTGGCGACGGGACTGCCGGTCATGGCCTTCGATCTCGGGGCGCAGGGTGACGCTGTGCGCGCGGCCGGGAACGGCATCGTCCTGCCGTTTCACCCCGATGCGGATCTTGCCGCCGGGGTGATCGACGCCCTCCCACTTCTGGCAATGGACAAGGCATCTTGACGGAACGTATCGACATCGCCTGGCTGAAGGCGCGCGGGATCGAGTGCCTGCCGCGGGGCAGCAAGACCGTCGGCCTGCCACGCCACACCGTGATCGAGGCGCCGGCCAGCCTGAAGTGGACCCAGTACGAGTACCTGATCGAGCTGGGCGCCTTTTCCTACCAGGTCTCCGGCTACTGCTTCGGCGCCCGGATCGGACGGTACTGTTCGTTCGGCGAAGATGTTCAGATCGGCCGGCAGAACCACCCGATGACATGGATCTCGACCAGCCCGGCCTTTTATCTGGGTGACCGGATGATGGAGCTGGGCGACGGGTTCGCTGGGGCCGAGCAGTACCACGACTACAAGTTCAGTTTTCAGGGCCCGCCGACCCGGGCGAAGATCACCGAGATCGGCAACGACGTCTGGATCGGCCACGGGGCACAGATCATGGCAGGCGTGACGATCGGCGACGGGGCCGTCATCGCCGCGGGGGCTGTGGTGAGCAAGGACGTGCCGCCCTACGCGGTGGTGGCCGGCAACCCGGCCGTCATCAAGCGCTGGCGGGTCCCACCGACGATGATCTCGCCCCTGCTGCGGCTGAAATGGTGGCGCTTTGCGCCCTGGCAGCTCGCCCATCTCGATCCCACGCGGTTGCACGACTTCGTGCAGGGTCTGGCGGCCCTGGTCGACGCGGAAGAATTCAAGCCCGACGTGGTGGATCTCAGGGAGACCCCCAAATGACGACGACCATCGTGTTCCTGCACATTCCCAAGACCGCGGGACAGACCATCCACACCGCGCTTGCCCGCGCGGTGGGCCCCGGCGCGGTTTCGCCCATCCGGGTGCATACGCAGGTCGATACCGAAGGCCAGTTGCCGCCGGGGTACAGGCTATATTCCGGGCATCTGGACTGGGATATGCTCGAAAGCCTGCCCGATCCCCGCTTCACCTTCACTGTCCTGCGCGATCCGCTGGAACGGATCGCGTCGTTCTACTTCTATCTCCGGCGCGAAGCGGCGCGGCTGTCGCCCCAGGAGCTGGCACATCCTTCCCGAACGGGGATGCGCATGGCAATGATGTGCGATCCGGATGAGTATTTCTTCGGCGGCGACCATGGCTGGAAGGGGTTCGTCCGCGACCACTACCACAGCGCTTATTGCGCGTACCTGGTCACCCGGCACCTGCGCGGCCATAGCGAGGTGGCGGACATGCCGGTCGAGGAACTCGTGACGCGGGCCGAAACCGTGGCCCGGGGGCTGGGCGGAGTCTATGCCGTGGAGGATCTGACCGCGTTGGAACGGGATCTGAAACAGCACGCCGGACTGAGCGTGAGCCTTGCTGGCAGCTACGTGAACAGCGGGCCCGAAGGCCCGGGTGCCCGGCGTTGGCCCAAGCTCAGCGCGCTGATCCGCCGGCCAGAGACCCGCGAGGGGCTGCTGGAGTTCGCCCGCGCGGACCAGATGCTGATGCAGCGGCTTGGCCTTGGCGTGCTGACACCCGCCTAGCGCCTAGATCCGCCCCGTCAGCGCAAGCAACCGGAGGAGCCGGTCGCCCTGCACGGTCTGCCGGTGCAGACCCAAATCCGGAAGGGCCCGCGCGAGGCTGCGCCCGCCACCGCTTCGCGCCTGTGCAAAGGCACCAAGCAGGTCGCGGTTTGTCGGGGTGAGCATGGCGCGATGGGCCGTCAGCGCGGTAAGGTTGGCGTCGATCCAGCCGCCGTAACGACGCCGCGCCACGAGGCCCAGTCGCCGCAGCCGCCCGCGCACGGGATCGTGGTGCCCGAGATGATTGCCCCCGTGCTGGCGATAGAGGACGAGCGGTTCGGGCTCGACCCCGACGCGGCCGCCGATGCCGGTGACCACCTGATAGACCCACCAGTCGTGGTAGGGAACACCCGCACGCAGAGCGGCAGGCACAGTCGCGGCCACCGCCCGCGCGGCGGCGGGTGACAGCACGATGGTGTTGCCCGGCAGGATGTTCTGCACGAGCGCGTTTCCGAAAGCGGGCGGACGCGGGAAGACCCGGCTTTCGCCCCGCGGCTCGAGCCGAGTGCCGGTGAGCACCGTGCGACAGACCCAGGCCAGCACCTCGCCCTCCTGAGCACCGTGGGCCGCAAGCCAATCCGCCGCGCGCGATAGCTTGCCCGGAAGCCAGACATCGTCCTGGTCGGAAAAGGCCATGGCGGCACCCGGCGCCGCCTCAACCCCGCGCTGCAGGAGGGTCAGGAAATTGGCCGCCGAACCGTTGCGCGGACCGTCGGCGAGCCGGATTGCCCGGGTCGGGCTGGACTTCGCGAAACGCATCACGAGCCCCTGCGTGCCGTCGCGCGATCCGTCGTCGGAAACATCGAGAGACCAGTCCGGATGGCTCTGCGATTCATAACTTGTCAACTGTTCGGCGAGATGATCGGCGCCGTTGCACGTCGCAAGAAGGATCCGGATGTGAAGATGCGGGCGTGTCACTGATCTCTCCCAAGGGGCCCGGTCGGCCGGGATGACCTTGGCGGGCAGTGGCCCGAGTTTTCAGGAGATCTGGTTAAGAGGGGGTTAGGACAGCTTTGAAATCGACGGCCCCTAGGCAGGAGGACGCCCCGCAGCAGGGCGAGGCGCCAGCGCGCAAACCCGAAATGGTTGCGCTTGTGGCGGAGCGGCAGCGCCTTGCCGAACAAACGGAACGTCTCAAGATCGAAAAACTGCGTCACCAGGTGGTCGCGCTCGAGCGCGAAACCAGCGCCGCGGCGGAAAAGGCGCAACCCAAACCCCAGCCGCAGACGGAGCGCGCCGCCGTGGCGCCTTCGGTGCCGAAGGCGCGCCCGCGCAGACGGCACATGCTGGCGCTGGCAAGCTTTCTTCTGCTTGTGGTGGCGCCTGTCGCCGTCTCGGCGTGGTATCTCTGGAGCCGCGCGCACGAGCGCTACGTCTCGTACGCCGGATTCTCTGTCCGGACCGAGGAGATCGGCTCGGCCTTCGAGCTTCTGGGCGGCGTGGCAGAGCTTTCGGGGTCCTCCTCGTCGGACACCGACATTCTCTACAAGTTCATCCAGAGCCCCGAGCTGGTAGCCCGGATCGACCGGCAGATCGACCTGCGCGGCCTGTGGTCCCGGCCCGGAACCGACTGGAGCGATCCGGCCGATGACCCCGTCTTTGCCTACAACCCCGATGGCGTCGTGCAGACCCTGGCGCAATCGGCGGGCTTCTGGACCAGCGATGCCACGGCCGGAGGGGCGATCGAGGATCTGACCGATTACTGGCAGCGCATGGTGAAGGTCTATTCCGACGCGGGCACGGGGCTGATCGACCTCGAGGTACAGGCCTTTTCCCCGGAGGAAGCGCAGCGGATCGCGCGGCTCATCTACGACGAGAGCGCGGACATGATCAACGAGCTGTCGGCCATCGCGCGCGAGGATGCGACGCGCTATGCCCTGGAGGAGCTCGAAAAGAGCGTGGCCCGGCTCAAGGAAGCGCGGGCCGCGATGACCCAGTTCCGCAACCGGACACAGATCGTGGATCCCGGTGCCTCCCTCGAAAGCCAGATGGGTCTGCTGAGCTCGCTGCAGGAGCAGCTGGCGCAGACGCTGATCGACCTCGACATCCTGCGCCAGACCACCCGCGCCAACGATCCGCGCATCACCCAGACCGAGCGCCGGGTCGAGGTGATCGAACGCCGGATCGACGAGGAACGCCAGAAGGTGGGTCTGGGCACCGGCAGCGCCCGCGATGGCGAAGAGGCCTTTGCCGATCTCGTCGGCGAATACGAAAGCCTCGCCGTGGATCTGGAGTTCGCGCAGCAGTCCTACACCGCGGCGCTGGCCTCCTACGACAGCGCACTTGCCGAGGCCCAGCGCCGGAGCCGCTACCTTGCCGCGCACGTGAGCCCCACCCTGCCCGAATCCTCCACCCGGCCGCAGCGCGGCAGCCTGCTGTCGCTGGTGGCGCTGTTCTCCTTCCTGAGCTGGGCGGTGCTGGTGCTGGCCGCCTATGCGATCCGGGACCGGCGATGATCGTCCTGCGCGATCTCACCAAGCGGTTCCGGGGTGGTGGCACGACCAAGACAGTGGCCGACCGCATCAATGCCACCTTCCCGACAGGCGTCGCAGTCGGACTGCTCGGACGAAATGGCGCGGGCAAGTCGACGCTGCTCAAGGTGATCGCCGGGACCTCGACCCCCAGTTCGGGCGAGGTGCTGAGCGACGGCAACATCTCGTTCCCCGTGGGACTGGCGAGTTCGATGCACCCTGACATGACCGGCGCGCAGAACAGCCGGTTCGTCGCCCGCATCTACGGGGCCGATACCGGCGAGATGGTGAATTTCGTCCAGCGTTTCGCCGAGCTGGGCGATCACTTTCATCTGCCCGTGCGGACCTATTCCTCGGGGATGAAGTCGCGGCTGAGCTTTGGCATCAACATGGCGCTGCAGTTCGACACCTACCTGATCGACGAGATCACCGCCGCAGGCGATGCCGCCTTTCGCGAAAAGAGCCGGCATATCTTCCGGACACGGATGGAACGGGCCGGTGCGATCTTCGTCAGCCACTCCATGCCCCAGATGCGCGAGATGTGCGAGGCGGGCGCCGTGCTGGAAGGTGGACAACTCACCTACCACCCCGATATCGAGGACGCGATCCGGCACCACGAGGACAACATGAAGCGCGCCCGCAGCCAGTGAGCTGGTCGCACACGGATCCCGCAGCTGGGGACCTCTCGCGAGGGCGATCCCGCCACCGACCATGAGGTGGCTCCGGCCAGCGTTGCGCCCCGCGCGGCGCTGTGCGACATCGCGGGGGACGACCCCAACCGGAGATCCGCCATGGCCAGACAGGCGCGTGCCTGGCAAAGGATGCTGTCGGGCCGCAGGCTCGACCTTCTTGACCCGACACCGGTGGACATCGAGATCGAGGACATCGCCCACGGGCTTGCCTTCGTCGCGCGATGGAACGGCCAGACGCGGGGCGACTACGCCTATTCCGTGGCCGAGCATTCCCTTCTGGTGGAGACGATCTTTGCCCGCATGTGCCCCCGGGCGGGCGCGGCGCAGCGTTTGACCGCGCTGCTGCACGATGCGCCGGAATACGTCATCGGCGACATGATCTCGCCGGTGAAGGCGGCGGTGGGGCCGGGTTACGAGGCGCTCGACAAGCGGCTGACCTCTGCGATCCACATTCGTTTCGGGCTGACCGCAGAAACGCCCGCGCGGCTGAAGAAGCAGATCAAGAAGGCCGACAAGGTCAGCGCCTGGATGGAAGCGACCGAGATCGCGGGCTTTACCACGGCGGAGGCGGACAGGTTCTTCGGCGCGCCGGACCCGGCTCTGATCGACGGACTGTCGATCCGCCTGCGTGCCCCGGTCGAGGTGCGCGCGGAATTCACCGCGCGGCACGAAGCGCTTCTTGGTGAGATGTGAGCGGGCTCAGACCCGCATCGGCATGACCACGTAGACGGCCGAGGTGTCGGAGCCTTCGCGCATCAGCGTGGGATCGCCCGCCGAGTTGAAGAGGAACACGGCGTTTTCGCGGTCCACCTGGCTGGCGATTTCCAGCAAGTACTTGGCGTTGAAGCCGATCTCGAGCGGCTCGTCGCCATAGGCAACGGCGATCTCTTCCTCGGCATTGCCGCTGTCGGGCGCGTTGACCGAAAGGACCAGCCGGTCCTCGTCAAGCTGCAGCTTCACAGCGCGCGAACGCTCCGAGCTGACGGTGGCGACGCGGTCCACGGCCTTGGCGAAATCGCCGGCATCGACCTCGAGCTTGCGGGTGTTCCCCGAGGGGATGACGCGCGTGTAGTCGGGGAATGTGCCGTCGATGACCTTGGAGGTCAGCGTGATGTCGGAAGTGGCGAAGCGCACCTTGGTCTCGGAAACGGAGACCGCGATGTCGGCATCATCGTCGTCCAGCAGCTTGCGCAGCTCGCCCACGGTCTTGCGCGGAACGATCACGCCGGGCATGTCCTCGGCCCCGGAGGGCAGTTCGGCGTCAATGCGGGCGAGGCGGTGGCCGTCGGTGGCCACGCAGCGCAGGGCCCGGCCGTCTTCGCCGTCGGCCACGTGCATGTAGACACCGTTGAGGTAGTAGCGCGTTTCCTCGGTCGAGATTGCGAACTTCGACTTGTCGAAGAGCCGCCGCAGCACGCCCGCCTTGGCGGTGAAATTCGAGGCGTATTCCGACGAGGCCATCACCGGGAAGTCCTCTTTCGGGAGCGTCGCCAGCGAGAAATTCGACCGGCCCGCGGTCACCGTCAGACGCCCGGCGGAGGGATCCTCGGCCAGCACGACCTGCGCGCCGTCGGGCAGCTTGCGGACAATCTCGTGCAGGGTGACGGCCGAGACGGTGGTGCCGCCGGCCCGTTCGACCATGGCGGCCGCGCGATCCAGAACCTCGATATCGAGATCGGTGGCCCGGAAGGTGACGGTGTCGCCCTCGGCCTCGATCAGGACGTTGGCAAGGATCGGAATGGTGTTGCGCCGTTCGACGACGGACTGCGCCTGAGACACCGCGCGCAGCAGCGCGCTCCGTTCCATGCTGACTTTCATCACTCGCTCCCCATCCGGCCGGAGGCGCACCCTAGCCCGATGCAAGCCCCGCTGGAAGTGTATTTTCGGGATTTGTCAGCCGGTTTCAAAGGAGCGTCAAGCGAATAGCCGACCTGCGCCCCTGATCCGGAGACAATCTGTGCCGCGTGGACCTCAGGCTTCGAGCGCGCGGCGCAGAAGCTCGATGTCCTCGTCGATCTGGCCATCCTGATGGCGCAGCTCCTCTATACGCTTCACACCATGCATGACCGTGGTGTGATCGCGTCCGCCGAAGCGGCGCCCGATCTCGGGCAGCGAGCGGCGGGTGAGCTGCTTGCATAGGTACATGGCCACCTGCCGCGGGCGGGCAAAGACGCGCACGCGCTTGGGTCCGATCATGTCGGAGAGGCGGATGTTGTAGTGTTCGGCGACCTTGCGCTGGATCTCCTCGATGGAAATCTTGCGTTCGGAGGCGCGGAGGACATCGGCCAGGCTGTCCTGGACGAGGTCCATGGTGATCGGCTTGCCGACGAGCGACGCGAAGGCGAAGAGCCGCGTCAGGGCGCCTTCGAGCACACGGACGTTGGTGCTGATGCGGTGGGCCAGGAATTCGAGAACGCCGTCCTCGATGTGCAGGCCCGGATAGAGGTTGCGATAGCTGTCGACCTTGGACTGAAGGATGCCGAGGCGCAGTTCGTAGTCGGTCGGGTGCAGGTCGACGACGAGACCGGACTGCAGGCGCGAGCGGATGCGGTTCTCGAGATCCTTGATCTCGTCCGGGGCGCGGTCGGCGGAAATGACGATCTGCTTGTTCTGGTCCACGAGCGCGTTGAACGTGTGGAAGAATTCTTCCTGCGTGCTGTCCTTGCCGGCGATGAACTGGACGTCGTCGACCATGAGCACGTCGACGGAGCGGAAGAGCTCCTTGAAGTCCATCATGCGCTTTTCGCGCAGGGCCTGCACGAAGCGGTACATGAACTGCTCGGCCGAGAGGTAGAGTACGTTGAGCTCGGGCATGCGGGCGCGCAGTTCCCAGGCGATGGCGTGCATGAGGTGCGTCTTGCCGAGGCCGACGCCACCGTAGAGGAAGAGCGGGTTGAAGGTGACCTGCCCGCCTTCGGCGACGCGGCGCGCGGCGGCATGGGCCAGCTCGTTCGGCTTGCCGACGACGAAGCCGTCAAAGGTAAAGCGGGCATCGAGAGGGGCGCTTGGAAGGATATCGCTGCTGCGGCGGGAGTCGCTGCGCGGCTCGGAACGGGCGTCCTGCTGCATCTGCGGCTGCGGTTCGGCGGCGGCGGAGGGACGGCGCTCTGCGGGTGAGTCGCCCTGCCCCACGCGGAACGCGAGACGGCGCACATCGGGATCGCGGCGCGACATCTGCGCAAGAAGCAGGTCCCCGAAGTTCTGCGAGACGTAAGACCCGAAGAAGTTTGTCGGCGCATGGAAGACCGCGACGCCGCTGTCCTCGACACCCCGGAATTCGAGAGGCTCGATCCAGTTCCTGTAGTTGTTCTCGCCCACTGTCTCGTACAGTTGCGTCTGCAGGTCGCCCCATTGCTCGAGTGTCATCTGTCCCATTCCATCTGCTCAGCTTACCGTTGCCGGACCCCTGTTCCGGCACGAGCCTCACGTGACTTGGCAACAAGCATTCGGTCCCACGCAAATGACGCGTGAGAAGAAGGAGGATTCCCTCTGATACATAAGCATCTCGCGTCCGGTCGCCCGTCGCGTGACACCACACCCTTGTGCTTCGTCTGGACATGCCCGGGACGGACCCGGGACTCTGCAATGCCGGCGGTTGTCGGCACGTGCAGCACACCGAAATTCAGGATGCCCCCCAGCACCCGGAGCTTCGTTGTCTGCCCCCCAAGTTTATGTGACTCGCCGGAGGAAGTTACCAATCCCCGACAAGTGTCGGCAACTGATCTTGTGCCTTGACTCTGACTTAGTCGATTTTCGAATCTTGAGCTGTGTTCAAAAGGCACAGACACGAAAAAAGGCACCACATATCGTGGTGCCTTAGCACGTAACTACTAGATTTGCCGCAATTTTTTAGGGCAGTTCAGCCCAGCGCCTTCACGCGCGATGCCAGACGGGACATCTTGCGGGACGCGGTATTCTTGTGGAAAACACCCTTGCTCACGCCGCGCATCAGCTCGGGTTGAGCAATGCGGAGAGCTTCCTGGGCGGCGGATTTATCGCCCGATGCGATCGCTTCCTCGACCTTGCGGAGGTAGGTGCGGATGCGCGAACGACGTGCCTTGTTGACGGAGAAGCGCTTTGCGTTCTGCAGCGCGCGTTTCTTTGCCTGGGGCGTATTTGCCATGGGATTCGGTCCTTAGTTCATCTCGGTTCGTGTCTGCGCGCAAAATAGCCCTGGACCCGAACTCTCGGGACCGATTCCTGCCAAGCGGGCAACACGCGCATGTATGACAGCCGCCTATAACGGCTGACCTGCATCTTGGCCAGCCCCTTTCACCAGGGACCGGCGGATTCGTCGGATTACCGGTCGCGGAACTGCGGCGAGCGCTTGTCGGCAAAGGCCGACATTCCCTCGTTCTGGTCCTCGGTCGCGAACATCGCGTGGAACATGCGCCGCTCGTAGAGAAGACCTTCGCTGAGCGTGGTCTCGTAGGAGCGGTTCACCGCCTCCTTCACCGCCTTGGCGGTGAGCATCGACTTTTCGGCGACCTTCTCGGCGGCGTTGCGCGCCTCTTCCATGAGCTTCTTGGCCGGCACGACGCGGCTGACAAGCCCGGCGCGCTCGGCCTCTTCGGCATCCATGAAACGGCCGGTCAAGTGCATGTCCATGGATTTGGACTTGCCCACCAGACGCGTCAGACGCTGGGTGCCGCCCATGCCGGCGACGATGCCGAGGTTGATCTCGGGCTGGCCGAACTTGGCGGTGTCGGCGGCGATGATGAAGTCGCACATCATGGCCAGTTCACAGCCGCCGCCGAGCGCGTAGCCCGACACGGCCGCGATGACGGGCTTGCGGGTTCTCGTGATCGCCTCGGCCTCTCCGCCGAAGAAATCGAGCAGGAACATGTCCACGAAGCTCTTTTCCGACATCTCCTTGATGTCGGCCCCGGCGGCAAAGGCCTTGGCCGAGCCGGTCAGGATGATGCAGCGGATCTTCTCGTTCCGATCGAGTTCGCCCAGCGCCTTGGCCAGCTCTCCGAGGAGCTGGACATTCAGCGCGTTGAGCGCGTCGGGGCGGTTGAGCTTGATGGTGGCGATGTGGTTCTCCACATCGACGACGATCGTCTCATAGGCCATGTCACGTGGCTCCGTCGTTGCCGTCAGAGGTGAAGCCTTAACACTGAACGCGGGGGGTTCAAGTTATCTTTGGCAGCGTGGACAATAGAAGGTCGAACGCGCGGATTGGACGACACGCGTTATGACACCCCCGCAGCCCTCGCGCCGGCAGGGCTGTCCTTCGCGCCCGTAGGCGTCGAAGCTGTGCTGGAAATATCCCAGCTCTCCATCGGCCTGGCGGTAGTCGCGCAGGGACGAGCCGCCGGCGGCAATCGCGTCGGTCAGGACATCCCGGATGATCGGAACCAGCGCGCCGATCCGCGCGGCCGACACGCGCCCCGCCTTGCGGGCAGGATGAATCCGGGCACGCCAGAGCGCCTCGCAGACATAGATATTGCCGAGCCCGGCGACGATCTTCTGGTCGAGCAGCGCGGCTTTCATCGTGGTGTTGCGACCCTTCAGCGCGCCGACGAGATACTCGGGATGAAAGCCGTTGCCTAACGGTTCCGGGCCGAGGGTGGCGAGAAGCGCGTGGTTCTCTGCCCCGTCGGTCGGCATCATGTCCATGGCCCCGAAGCGGCGCGGATCGTTGAAGGTGATGCGCGCGCCGTTTTCCATGTGGAAGACCACGTGGTCGTGCTTTTCCGGCGCGGGGTGATCGTGCACGAAGCGCCCAAGCGGATCGCCCGAGATCAGCATCCGGCCCGACATGCCCAGATGGATCAGCAGCGTCTCGCCGCGGTCGAGATCGGCAAGGATGTACTTGGACCGGCGGCGCAGTTGCAGGACACGCGCGCCGGTCAGCCTTTCGGCCATGCGCGGCGGAAAGGGCCAACGAAGGTCGGGACGGTTGACCTCGGCGCGCGCGATCACACCTCCCTCCATGACGGGGGTGAGGCCGCGACGCACTGTCTCGACTTCCGGCAATTCGGGCATTGGCTGGCCTCCGGCACGGGCGGCGCATTGCAGCGCCGGAGTGGCGCTCTATAAGAAAGCCGAGGAAAAAGGAAGCTTGCCGCCATGAGCGAAGAGACCGGAAAGACGACGCATTTCGGATTCCAGGAAGTGCCCGAGACCGAAAAGGCCGGGCGCGTGCGCGGGGTCTTCAACTCGGTGGCCTCCAAGTACGACGTGATGAACGACGCCATGTCGATGGGCATCCACCGCGTCTGGAAGGATGCGATGATGGACTGGCTGGCCCCGCGGCGCGGTCAGCGGCTGCTCGACGTGGCCGGCGGTACCGGCGACATCGCCTTCCGCTTCCTGAACCGGGCGGGCGACGCGCAGGCCACGGTGCTGGACATGACCGAGCCGATGCTGGTCGCGGGCAAGCAGCGCGCCGAGGCCGAGGCGATGTCCAACCGGCTCGACTGGGTGGTGGGCGACGCGATGGCCCTGCCCTTTGCCGACAACACCTTCGACGTCTACACGATCTCCTTCGGGATCCGGAACGTCACCCGCCCCGAGGACGCGCTGGCCGAGGCCTACCGCGTGCTGCGGCCGGGCGGGCGGCTCATGGTGCTGGAGTTCTCGCAGATCCCCAACGACCTGATGCAATGGGCCTACGATCTCTATTCCTTCAACATCATTCCGCGACTGGGCCAGGTGATCGCCGGCGACCGCGACAGCTATCAATACCTGGTGGAATCGATCCGGCGGTTTCCCGACCAGGAGACGTTCCTCGGCATGGTACAGGATGCGGGTTTCGGCAACGCCAAGTACCGCAACCTGACCATGGGCATCGCCTGCCTGCACTCCGGCTGGAAGATCTAGGCCTTGCGCGGTCCTCATAACATCTGGCGGCTGATCCGCACCGGCGCGACCTTCGAAAGATCCGGCGCCATGGGCGTCGTTCTTGATGCCTTCGAGGCGCCGGCACCGCTGCGCGTGGCCGCGCGCGTGCTTGGCTGGCCGTTCAAGTGGCTGGGCTACGAGGGCGACCCGACCCTGCCGCCCGTGGTGCGCGCTCTGCAGGCGCTGGGGCCGGCCTACATCAAGTTCGGGCAGATCATGTCGACCCGCCCCGACGTGGTGGGCTCGGAGCTTGCCGCGCAGCTGCGCGTGCTGCAGGACAAGCTGCCGCCCTTCTCGATCGAGGAGGCCAAGGTGCAGGTGCAGCGGGAGCTTGGCCTGCGCGTGGACGAGATCTTTTCCGAGTTCAGTCCACCCGTGGCCGCCGCCTCGATCGCGCAGGTGCACAAGGCACGCATGTCCGAGACCGGCGACGTGGTCGCGGTCAAGGTGCTGCGTCCCGGGATCGACCGCGCCTTCCGGACCGACATCGACGCCTTCTACTTTGCCGCAGGCTTCGTCGAGTTTTTCTCGCCCTCGAGCCGCCGTCTGCGCCCGCGCGACGTGGTTCGCCACTTCGAAGGCGTGGTGATGGGTGAGCTGGACCTGCGGCTGGAAGCGGCAAATGCCAGCGAGTTCGCGGCCAATACGGAGCGCGACGAGGGGTTCCAGCTGCCGAGCGTACGGTGGAACCTTTCGGGCCGGCGGGTCATGACCATGAGTTGGGCGCAGGGCGTGCCGCTTGGCGACAACGACGCCATCGATGGGGCCGGACACGATCGGGTGCTTCTGTCCGAACGGGTGCTGCAGCTGTTCCTGAACCACGCGCTGCGCGACGGGTATTTCCACGCCGACATGCACCAGGGCAATCTGAAGGTGGCGCCCAACGGGGACATCATCGCCTATGATTTCGGCATCATGGGGCATATCGACGAGTACACCCGCCGGGTCTATGCCGAGATCCTCTACGGGTTCATCCGGCGCGACTACCGGCGTGTGGCCGAGGTGCATTTCGAGGCGGGTTACGTGCCCGCCGACCGCGACGTGGACGAATTCGCCCGCGCCCTTCGCGCCGTGGGCGAGCCGATCTTCGGCATGGACGCGACGCGCATTTCCATGGGACGGCTGCTGACCTACCTCTTCGAGGTCACCGAACGCTTCGGCATGGAGACCCGCACCGAGCTGATCCTGCTGCAACGGACCATGGTGGTGGTCGAAGGCGTGGCGCGGTCGCTCGACCCGCAGATGAACATCTGGAACGTCGCGAAGCCGGTAGTCGAGGGCTACATCCGGACCTACATCGGTCCGCGCGCAGCGGCCCGCGATCTTGCCGAGACCGTCAAGGTGCTGAGCCGTTTCGGACCGCGCCTGCCTGCTCTGGTCGAGGAAGCGCTGATCCGCGGCACGCCCCATACGCCGACGCCCGAACCTAGCCGCTGGCTCGGCCGGCTGCTCTGGGGCGGGTCGGGCACGGCCATGGGGATCGGGCTGTGCCTTCTGGTGCTCCTGCTCGCCTGACCGGGATCAGGCGGCCGGGGTGCGCAGACCGCTGACCTCGTCGGCGGGAAGTTCGGTCCCGTCGCTCATCCGAAGGACGATGGCGCCATTCTCGCGGCGGGCCTCCTCGATCCGGCTGTAGGCCGGAACGAGCTGGCTGTTGAGAAGCCTGCTGCCCTCGTAGCTTTCGACCTGGAAGGTATAGGTCCCGGCGGGAACCGGGGTCCCGGTCTCATCGAGGCCGGTCCAGAGAACCGCCTCCTCGCCCACTTCGAGGCCGAAGCGTTGGACCAGGGTTCCCTTCTCGTCGCGCACCAGAAGCGCAGCGCTGTCCGCATTCGGGGCGTAGTCGGGCCGCACGGCGATCGGCGTGCCGTCATAGCGCACCGGCGCGTTGACCAGCCCTTCCATCCCGACGAAGCCGCCCATCTGCTGGAGCGAGCCTCCCCCCAGCAGGTCCTGCAACCCGGTGAGCAGGTCATTCGTCAGCACCTGCTGTTCGACCCCCGAGAAGGTGGCGAGCTGGGTGGCATAGTCGGTCGCATCGACCGGATTGAGCGGGTCCTGGTTCTGCACCTGAACGGTGAGCATACGCAGGAAGGTATCGAAGTCGGAACTGATGTCGGTCCCGGCGCCGAGATCGAGGCCTGGTTGCTTTTCGGAGGATTGCGTGGCCGCGGGACGGGCCTGGGGAGTTATGCTTGTGACCGGATCCATGGATTTCCTCACATCATGATGTCGAGCGACGCCTGCCCGCCCGGTCCGGGCGAAGGTCGAGTCGCCGTGGCGGGGCGGGCTTCTGTTTCGGGCGTGCCGGGTGAGGCGCGGCCCTCGCTCCCAGCGCCGGCAGACCCCGGCCGCTGCTCGCGGCCGCCTGAGAAGCTGAACTGGGTTCCCGAGTAACCGAGGTCCTGCAGGGCGCGGGCAAGCTGGTCGATATGACGCCGCATGAGATCGAGCGTCTCGACCCGCTCGGCACTGACAACGACCGTCATGCCCTGGTCGAGCGGAACCATTTGCAGCCGGACACGTCCCAGTTCCTCAGGCCGCAGCTGGATCTCCACCCCGCCTTCGGAAAGGCGGTGCAGGACCTCGGTGACCTGGCGCATAACCTGCTGTGGAACCTCGGGCCGTGGGGTCTGGGACACCTGAGCGGGCGCCTGCGTGCTGCGGAGATCCGTGGAAAATTGCGACGCTTGCGGGTCGCCATCAGCCACACGAAACCTGCCTTTCTCGCGCAACTCCTCGACAGGGAAGGCGGCGGTCATTCCGGACCGTGCGGGCGCGGAAGCCGTCCGCGCCGACCAGAGCGCCGTGAAGGGCTCCGCCACGGCGGCAGACCGTTCTGCGGACTGACCCGGCTGAGGCGTCTTCACCGAGTCGCTTGCGGCAGGAGGATTGTCGAGAGTCTGCAAGACAGGCCTGCGTAAAGCAGCGGGCCCTGCCTGTGACGGGGCAAGCGGTGCCACCGTTTTCGGGTCGGGGATCCCGCCCGACGATTTGCCTTGGTCCAACGCTTTTGCGGTCAAGGTTTCGGCGGGCGACTCCTTCTGCTCCACCCGTAGAGATGCTTCCTTGGTCGGAGCTATCAACCTGACGTCGATATCCGTGTCGGCCACCGCCGATCCATCAGGCCCGGACATCCTTGCGGTCGCGTCAGCCCCATCCTTCACCATCGCGGTCATCCCCGCCGGGACCGGCATGTCCCCGCCGGATGTGCGCCCCCTTGTTCCGGAATCGGCCAAGGCGGGCTTTGGCTCGCCTGCGGGCATGCGCGCTTCGACGATCTGCTGAGCGGTCGCATTGTCGGCGCGCGCGTTGCGGCGCGCCGGGCGGCCCTCGGCAGGTTGCGCCGATTTTTCGGTCGACTGGCCCATTCCGGGCAAGGAGAACGTCACGGAGCTGCGAGCACCCGCTTCGCCAGTATCCACCATCGGTCCGTTGTCGCCGGAGGTACGCTCCGAACCACCGTGTGCCGCTTTGGTCGGTGCTATCTGCGGCGTCTCCGTTGCGTCCGCGGGGGACGTTTGAGGAAGGCGCGCCTCGACAGGCGCCGGGTCCGTCGCAGACCGCGCCGCCGGGTGCACTTCGCCCCGACGGTCGAGCCTTGCAGAGTCGTCCGTGGACTGGGCCACCGCGTCGCCCCGGCCGAGAGGAATCGCAGACTCGATCGTGGTCGTCGCCGCGGATCGGGGCGGCGTCTGGTCCTGAGAAGATGGCATCCGGTTCGCCGGCATTTCGGCGATCTCCGCTTGATCCTCAGCCATCCCGTCGTCGTCGCCCGGACCAAGAAGCTCGACAAGATCCTCACCGTCGCTCTCGACAATGACGTCCTCGTCCGCTGCGCCAGCGATCTCAGGCGCATCTTCAATCGGCTTTTCGTCAGGCGTGGCAACTTCGCGCGAGGCCATCTGCGGCCCCGCCCCACCCTTGGAGGTGAGCGCGGAGTGCACCAGCTCGAAGCTGTCGCCCCCCGAAAGGGCCTGTTCCGGGCGCGGCGTCGGCGCAGGGCCGATCAGACCGCCTGTGGACGTGACAAGCATGCGTGCTCCAAAGGATTTCTTCCCCTGCTGCAGTCTAGAACGAAGGTCTTAGGAACTGTTTACCGCCGCCAGATCATCGGCGGGGACGTGAAGATCGTCCGGCGGCAACCCTGAGGCCCAGCGCTCGTAGGCCATGTCCAGCCCGCGCTCGAAGTGGCGGGCGTATCGGGTTGTCTGAAAGAGCGGCGCGGTCGACCGGGCGCGGCTCAGTCGATCCCGAAGAGCAGCGAGCCGCTCGGGTGACAGCATGAGATCCAGGACAAGCGATTCGTAGGCCTGCGGATCGTCCGTGACGAGTTCCGGCAAACCGACGTTGTGCAGTAGGCTGCCCGCAACCCGCGCCGAGAACTGTCGACCCTGCATCGTCACGACCGGGAGCCCCGTCCAGAGTGCGTCGGTGGCGGTCGTGTGCGCATTATAGTTGAAGGTATCGACGACGAGATCTGCGTGACGGTGCCGCGCGAGGTGAAGTTCCGGGCCACAACGCTCCGCGAAGACAACCCTCCTGGGGTCGATACCGCGCAGTTCGGCGGCGCGAGACAGGTTTTCCTCGGCCCATCGGTTGGAGCGCAGCAGCCAAAGGACCGCATCGTCGACACGTGCCAGAAGTCGCATCCAGATTTCGAACTCGGTTCGCGAGATCTTGTAGCTCTGGTTGAAGCAGCAGAGCACGAGGCTGTCCGAAGGCAGGCCATGATCCTCGCGGGTATCGTCGATAGGCGCAATCGGCCGGAGATCGTCATTGGGCTGATAGCAGTCCGGGAGGTAGATGACCTTCTCGGAATAGTGGGGCCGTTCAGCCTCGGGGATGACATGACGGTCCGCGACGATGTAGTCGCACCATTCCGCCCCGAGCGAACCGGGGTAGCCGAGGTAGCTCAGTTGAAGGGGCGCAACACGGTCTGCGAGGAGGCCCGCCCGCGACCCCTGCGTGTAGCCCTTGAGGTCGATGGCGATATCGAGATCGCCGGTCCTGGCAAGCTCGGCGATGGCGACGTCCGAGAACCCCTTCACATCGTGGAAGTGGTCCACCATGCCGCCCGACGCGAGGTCCTGTTGGTGCGAATCGCGCACGGTGCCGTAGCTGAAGGCGTGAATCTCGAACCGGGCCCGGTCATGGTGCCGCAGCAGGCCCGCCATCAGGTGCAGCGTCGCGTGGTTGTACAGGTCGGACGAGAAGTAGCCGACCCGCAGTCGCGCACGTCTTGGCCGGGCCGGTATGGTGAGGGGCGGCAGGTGCGACCGGTGCCGACGCTGGTCGTAGAGCCGGGACCGGGCGAGTTGCCTTTCCGGCGAATCCTCGAAGGCGAGCGTCGCGAACGGGGGAACCTCCGCCGCCTCGATCCCGAGCGTCCCGGAAACGGCCGCGAAGGCATCGAAGCTATCGAATTCGCACATCTGCGCCTCGACATGCAGCTTCTGGGCGCGTGAAAAAGCCATCTCGGGACGCGCGGCGAGGGCACGGCTGAAATGCATCTTGGCCCCCGGAAGATCCCCCTCGGTCCAGCGGCGAATCGCCATGTTGTTGTTGGCCTCGGCACTGGCCGGATCGAAGGCGAGCGCACGCTCGTAACAGGCGCCGGCTTCGTCCTCGCGACCCAGGCGCGCGAGGAGGTTCCCGAGGTTGTTGTGTGCGAAGACATTTTCCAGGTCGACCTCGAGCGCCTCGAGATAGCAATGTGCGGCTTCCTCGAGCCGTGACGTTTCGGCGAAGATATTGCCGAGATCCACAAGCGCGGGCGCAGAAGACCCCGGGCTCAGCTCAATGGCCTGGCGCAGCGCGTCTTCCGCGGCGCGGTCGTCTCCCGCCGCACGCAGGGTGAGCCCGAGGTTGCGCCGGATCTCGGGGTCGTCCTGGGCAACTTCGACCGCCTGCTTGAAGGCCGCGATGGCCTCGGCAATCCGGCCATGCTGCTTGAGGGTTGTCCCGAGGTTGTTCCGCACCTCGGCATCGTCCGGAACAGCCAAAAGGCGCTGCTCCAGCACCTGGGCGGCTTCGGCGGGCCGCTCGGCGGCGAGCAACAGACCCCAGAGGTTGGTGGTCGCGTCGCGATGATCCGGCATGTGAGAGAGAGCGGTGCGGTATGCGGATTCCGCCCCCGCCAGATCCCCGGCGCGCTGCAAGGCCCGACCGAGGTTGTAGTGGGCCTCTGCAAAGCCGGGGCGAAGCTCGATGGCTTTGCTGTAGGCTGCGATGGCCTCGTCACGACGATCCAGATCGAGCAGGGCGTTGCCGAGGTTCATGTGGGCGCTGGAATGGTCCGGCGCGAGGCGTGTGGCCTCGCCGAAGGCCTCGACCGCAGAGTCCGGCCGCCCGGTCCGGGCCAGCGCGGCACCGAAGATGTTCCAGATCGGCGCCGAGGTCGGCGTCTCGGCCAGTCGCTCCTGTGCCAGTCGGATGACCGCGTCATGATCCCCAGCCTCGAACAGGGCAACAAGGTCCTGCCCCGGCGCATCGGCTGGAGGACCAGCCGAAACCGGCGCGCGGAGCTCGGCGAGCATGTCGCGCGCGCGGCGGTTTCCGGGAAAACTCTCGAGCACAGTGCCGCAAATGGCGCGCGCCGCCTCCGTATCGCCGCGACGGGCCGCGGAACGTGCCCGCGCAATGGCTTCGCTGACCTTGATCCGTGCCATGGCCCCTTACCCCACTCGGCGCAGGAAGCCGCCCGGCGCCACGGTGACGAGCAGGCGGGCGTCCATGTCGCTGTCGATCTCGAAGTGCGGCAGACCGGGCTCGGCCATGAAGGCGGCGATGGCGCTGCGCGGGTTGGCCTCGCGGTTCCAGGGGCGATCCGGGTAGCTGTCGTCGGGCATCTCGGCGATGATTGTGTCGAAGACGACGCAGTAGGACCCCACCGTCACCAGCGGCGCATAGGCCCGGAGCTCCTCCAGCACATGTTCGTGGGTATGGTTGCTGTCGAGAAGGACAAGCACACGCCCGGCGCCCTCGGCGCGCTTCGTCACCTCGGCGACGATGGCCGCTTCAGTGCTGGAGCCCTGCAGCAGGTCAATCCGTCGGGAGAGCGGATGGGCTTCGATCGCGGCGCGATTGTGCGGCCTGATGTCGATGTCGATGCCGAGCACCCGGGCCCCCGCCGGGCCGCCGCAGAGGGCGACGAGTTCCAGTATGCTGGCCGACAGGATCAGCGACCCGCCGCGCGCCACGCCCGTTTCGATCACGAGGTCCGGTCGGATCTGCCAGATCAGCTGCTGGATGGCGACGATGTCCTGCGGATGCTGGATGACCGGCCGGCCGAGCCATTCGAAATGGTAGGAATAGTGATGTGGCTGGCTGAGACGCATCCATTCCGTCGTGGCCGCCTGAAGATCGGGATCACGGCCCTGGGCGCGCACCTCTTCGATACATGTGCGGGCAAATTCGCTCTGATCGTCCATCAGGCTCCTTTCCGGCCCCAGCAGGCCATGGGTTCATGCGACGGATAGGGGAAATGGCCCGGATTCAGCGTGATTCCGGCGCCCCTTTCGGTCAGCCAGTCCTCGACAAGACCGCGTACCGAGCGGGGCGTGCCGCTGCAGATGTTCACCGGACCGTCGGGCGCGGTCTCGAGCGCATCGCAAAGCTGCCGGGCGGCCTCGGTTACGTGGATGTAGTCGCGCAACTGCTCGCCAGGAGACATGTCGAAGCGGGCATCTCCGCGGGCCACGGCTGCTTCGAGCTGTGCGAACAGGGATTTCGGCCGCTGTCCCGGACCGTGGAGATAGAAGAGCCGCGCCCAGATCACGTCGGCCCCGTAGCGCGGCGCAAGCAGGCGCAGCTGGCGGTGCAGGCCGTCCTTGGCCACGGCGTAGGAGGTTTGCGGCTCCGTTGGGGTGTCGGCGGCAAGCGCCCCCTCGCGCAAACCGTATTCCTGGCAGGTGCCCGTGACGAGCACACGTCGAACCCCGGCATCAAGCGCCGCCTTCACCACGCGGTAGCTTGCCGGAAGCGCGGATTCGACATGGGACAGGCTGTTGTAGTCGTCGAGATCGGGCCAAGCGAGGTGGACCAGCACGTCGGCCGAGAAATCGGGCGTATCGCCCGACTCGGACAACAGGTCAAAACGCGATGTTCGGACATCCGCCAGCCGAGCTGTCGCCGGGTCCGCCGGATCGCGCAGCAGCGCATGAACCCGGTGGCCGGCGTCCAGAAGCCACCCCATGAGGGCCCGTCCGACAAAGCCCGTCGCACCCGTCATCACCACGTCCATGCCATGCCGTCCCGCGCCATTCTGCCGCCTCTCTGCCCGGCCTCGGAAGGCCTGCGATCAGCGCGGTGATAGCGGTCGGAGGGTTAAGACGCGGATAACGCGGGGCGACTCTCGCAAAGGGCAAAACCGGGATTCGGTTTACCGCAATTTTACCCCGATCCCTCCAAGGTCCGGACAGCCGGAGAACCCGGCGCTTCTGAGAGGCCAAGATGAAAGTCGTCATCCTCGCGGGGGGCCTCGGCACCCGCATCAGCGAAGAATCCCACCTTCGGCCGAAGCCGATGATCGAGATAGGCGGCAAGCCGATCCTGTGGCACATCATGAAGATCTTCGGCGCGCAGGGCATGACCGACTTCGTCATCTGCTGCGGCTACAAGGGCTACATGATCAAGGAGTATTTCGCGAACTACTTCCTGCACAACGCCGACATTACCGTCGACATGACATCGGGCGGGATGGAGATCCTGCAAAACGGCGCCGAGCCCTGGCGCGTGACGCTTCTCGACACGGGCGAAGAGACCCAGACCGGCGGACGGCTGGCCCTGGCGAAAGAACACCTGACCGAGACATTCTGCCTGACCTACGGCGACGGCGTGGCCAATATCGACGTGGCGGGTCTGATCGACTTTCACCGCCGCGAGGGGACCGAGGCCACGGTGACGGCTGTCCAGCCGAGCGGCCGTTTCGGCGCCATCGAGATCGAGGGCGCGCGGGCCCGGCGGTTCTTCGAAAAGCCGCCCGGCGATGGCCACTGGGTCAGCGGTGGCTTTTTCGTCTGCGAACCCTCGGTGCTGAGCCGGATCAACGATCCAAGCACGATCTGGGAAAAGGAACCGCTCGAACGCCTGTCCCGCGAGGACCAGCTCTCGGTCTACAAGCACGAGGGCTTCTGGGCGGCGATGGACACGCTGCGCGACAAGGTCTTTCTCGAACGGCTCTGGAGCGAGGGCAACGCCCCCTGGAAGGTCTGGGCGTGAGCGCGGCCTGGCAGGGGCGCCGGGTGCTCGTGACCGGGCACACCGGCTTCAAGGGGGCGTGGCTTTCCATGCTGCTCCTGCATCGCGGCGCAACGGTTCACGGGATTTCCCTTCCGGCCGAGGCGGGTGCCCTGTTCGAGACTGCGCTTCTGCAGGAACTGGTGACCTCGGTCACATGCGACCTGCGCGACCCGTCGCGATTGTGCGAAGAGGTAAAGCGCGCCGACCCGGAGGTTGTCTTCCACCTCGCGGCGCAGCCGCTCGTGCTGCGCTCCTACGCAGACCCGCAGGAAAGCTGGGCGACCAATGTCATGGGGACGCTGCATCTTCTGGAGGCGCTGCGCGCCCTCGACCGCCCCCTGACACTCGTCGTGACCACCACAGACAAGGTCTACGCCGGCGCGCCAGAGGCAGGCGCCTTTCGCGAAAGCGACCGGCTGGGTGGCCACGATCCCTATTCTGCCAGCAAGGCCGCCTGCGAAATCCTTCTGCAAAGCCACCGCGCCTCTTTCCTCGACGAAGCCGGGATCCGGCTCGGTGTCGCGCGCGCGGGCAACGTGATCGGCGGTGGCGACTGGGCAAGGGATCGGATCCTTCCGGACCTCGTGCGTGCGCGCCTCGCCGGTCGCCCGCTCGAGCTGCGGCATCCCGAAGCGGTCCGCCCCTGGCAGCATGTGCTCGACCCGCTCAACGGGTACATTTCGATGGCCGAGAGGCTCGACAAGGGAGAGGCGCTTCCCGCTGCGCTCAACTTCGGGCCGGACCCGGAAGACGAAAGGACCGTGGCCGAACTGGTCAGCGAGGCCGAGAGGTGCTGGCCGCCGGACCATGGGTCACCGCCCTCCCCCGTCGCGGCACACCCCGGGCAGAGAGAAGCCGCGCGTCTCGCCCTTTCGACGGATCTTGTCCGCCGGAGTCTCGGCTGGCGCCCCAAATGGGGCTTTGCGCAGAGCGTCGAGCAGACCATGCAATGGTATCGTGGGGTCTGCGAGGGCGCATCGGCCCGCGCCGTGACCGAAGCGCAAATCGCGCTTTTCGAGGCCGCATGATGCAGATACTGCCGCTCGACATACACGGGACCTTCCACATCCTGCCCGAGCCGTTCACGGACGGGCGCGGCAGCTTTTCGCGGCTGACCTGTCGCGAGAGCTTTGCACGCCACGGGATCGGCACGGACTGGGTCCAGACCAACACCTCGTTCACGCGCGAGCGCGGCACGGTCCGGGGCCTGCACTACCAGACCGGCGCTGCGGCCGAGGACAAGCTTGTGTGCTGCCTCGCGGGGGCTGCCTTCGACGTTATGGTCGATCTCAGGCGCCATTCGCCGACCTTCGGTCAATGGCGGGCCGTCGAGCTTTCCGCCGAGCGCCGTGACTCGGTCTTTCTTCCGGCGGGACTCGCCCACGGCTTTCAGGCCCTGAGGGACGGGACGCTTCTGCACTACAGCCACAGCCAGGCCTTTGCGCCCGACCGTCAGGGTGGGCTGCACCACGCCGATCCCGACCTTTCCATCCCCTGGCCCCTGCCCGTCCGGAACCTCTCCGAACGCGATGCGCAACTTCCAAATCTTGCGAGCCTTGCCGAATGTCCGATATGACCTGCCGCCACTGCCGTGCCCCGCTCCACGAGAAGATCCTGGACCTGGGTCATGCCCCGCCCTCAAACGCCTACCTCACGCAGGCGGCGCTCGCTGAACCGGAGACCTGGTATCCTCTTCAGCTGTTTCTCTGCACCGGGTGCGGGCTGGTTCAGACCCGCGATTTCGCGGCTCCCGAAGACTTGTTCGGGTCGGACTACGTCTACTTTTCCTCGGCGTCGGAACACTGGCTGGACCACGCGGCCCGCTTCTGTCGCGCCGCGACGGAGCGCCTGGGTCTCGACGAGGACTGCCATGTGGTCGAGATCGCCTCCAACGACGGCTACCTGCTGCGCAATTTCGTGCGCGCCGGGATTTCCTGTCTCGGCATCGAGCCGACGGCGAGCACCGCCGAGGCCGCGCGGTCCTGGGACGTTCCGGTGCGGCAGGCCTTCTTCGGCAAGACGCTGGCCAGCGAACTGCGACAGGACCGTGCCGCGGACCTGCTGATCGGCAACAACGTCCTCGCCCATGTGCCGGACATCAACGATTTCGCGGAAGGTCTCGCGACGCTGCTGGCGCCGGAAGGCGCGATCTCGCTCGAGTTTCCGCATCTGCTGAGGCTGGTCGAGGAAGGGCAGTTCGACACCGTCTATCACGAGCACTACTCCTACCTCTCACTGAGCACGGTCTCGCGGATCCTTGGGGCGGCGGGGCTTCGGGTATTCGACGTGGAGGAGCTTCCGACCCACGGGGGAAGCCTGCGGATCTGGGCCTGTCACAAGGCGGCAGCACAGCCGCTGGGCTCCTCGGTAGCTCAGGTTCTGCAGCACGAAGAGGCGTGCGGCATCACCGAACCCGCCTATTTCGGAGACCTGCAGGCCCGCGCAGATAAAGCGGCCGCGGCACTTCGAAGCTTTCTTGCGGACTGCGAACGACACGGTCAACGCGTCGCAGCCTACGGTGCCGCGGCCAAGGGCACCACCTTGCTGAACTACGCCCGAACCGATGCCCGTCAGATCGCCTATGTCTGCGATGGCGCGCCGTTCAAGCAAGGGCGCTTCCTGCCGGGCTGCCACGTGCCGGTGGTCGGGCCGGACCTCCTGCGACGCGATCCGCCCGACAAGCTGCTGATCCTGCCATGGAATCTCGTGGACGAAATCGCGCCCGCGCTGCGCTGGCTCGACAAGGAGCACGGCACGGAACTGATGACCACGCTTCCCGAACCGCGCGCCCTTCCCCATGGCGCCACGGAAATTGCCCACGCGGTGGGAGCCGGCGGATGACACGGCCAAAACTCAGCATCTGCATTCCGACCTACAACCGCGCGTCCCTCTTGCGGTCGCTACTCCTGCAACTCGTCCAGGATCTGGACCGGCTGCCCTTCGCGACAGAAGTAGTGGTTGCCGACAACGCCTCGGAGGACGAGACCCAGACAGTTTTGGAGGAGTTCGCACCTCTCCTTCCCCTGAGACACATGCGCCACGAAACTAATATCGGCGCCGTCGCGAACGTGCAGCACGTGACCCGGATGGCAGACGGGGACTATGCGCTCTATCTCGCCGACGACGACAGGCTCGTACCATCGGGCGTCGTCGCCGCGATAGATCTCCTGGAGGAGCACCCGCAGGCGGCGGCACTTTATGCGCCCTGGTCTCTGGTGGATCTTCACGATCGGCGGGACCTCGGGCAGTTCTATCAGCAACCGGACACCGTGGTCATCGCGCGCGGCGACTATTCCCATCTCGCCGAACACGTCGCCGCCCACGCGATCTTCTCGGAGATCTCGATCGTGCGGACCGACGTTGTCCGCCGGATCAGACCGCTCATGAACGACCTCGCGTTCTGGGGCTTTGCATTTCCCTGCGAGTATATCGCCGTTGGCGACCTGATCTACGCCCACAGGCCCTTCTACGCGTCGATCACACGGCACGATGCCGGCGCCCCGCGCGAACAGGTGGGCAACACCGAGGTGCTTTCCGGCTGGGATCGGTATCGCGGCGGGCTCGAACACATGCTGGGACTCGCGCTGGCACATGGCGGGATGCGCGCGCCCGACCGTGTCAGGCAACAGATGGAGACCATGGTCGTCGACCGGCAGCTCGTCGCCCTGCGTCTGCGACTGATCGCAGGGCATGATCCATTGGAAAGCTACTACCTCGCAACGCGTCTTCGCGGACTCGGACGCGGCGCCGATCTGCCGCTGCCACTGGATCAGATCCGTCTTGCGGCGGCTGTCCGCTATGTAACGTCCGAGCTTCCGCAAATGACGGGCGCGGATCGGCTCGTCGTGCTTGGGGAGTGCCCGGCGGAGACGCTCTCCAATCTTGTGCGGGGCGCCGACAGGCCGGTCGAACAGATCACCGATGAAAGCGACCTGAAGCCGAGCGATGCGCTGCTTGTCCTGGGCGAGGCCTCCGAGGACCGTCTCGCCTCTCTCGAGACACGCTGTGCCGCCGCAATGTCCGAGGCGGAACTGTTCCGCAAGTTTCCCTGAGGCTCCCATGATCCCGACCGACCAGGCTTCGACTGACAGGCTGCTCTACAGCGCCGAGGGCTTTCCCGTCTTCCAGAACAGGATGTACGAGACGGCGGCCGGGGCACGGGACTGCCCTCGCGGCGACATTCACCTCGTCGAAGACGGGCAGACCGGCCTAGTTCACAACGCCGCCTTCGATCCCCGGCTCGTGACCTACGACACACACTACCAGAACGAACAGGGGCTCAGTCCCGCATTCCGGGGTCACCTCGCTTCGGTCGTCGATCTCGTGATGTCCACGATGCAGGGACGGCATGTGGTCGAGATCGGTTGCGGCAAGGGCGGCTTCCTGAACATGCTTGCCGGCAGAGGACTCGATATCCGCGGGTACGATCCCGCCTACGAGGGGGACGACCCGAGGATCGTGCCCTCGCTGTTCCGGGGTGACGGTACCGGGCAAGCCGGGGGCTTCATCCTGCGCCACGTTCTCGAGCACATCCCCGACCCCGTCGGGTTCCTGCAGGAAATTGCGGCGGCAAATGGCGGCCAGGGGCTGATCTACCTGGAGGTCCCCTGTCTCGACTGGATCTGCGAAACGAGGGCCTGGTACGACATCTTCTACGAGCATGTGAACTACTTCCGCCTCGCGGATTTCCAGCGAATGTTCGGCCGCGTGCTTCATGCTGACCGGGGATTCGGCGGGCAGTACCTTCGCGTGGTGGCTGACCTCTCGAGCCTTCGTGTCCCCTCTCGGGAACAGGTCACGCCCCTCGCCTTTCCCTGCGACATGGCGCCGGAATTCAGCCAAAACGCGCCTCTGATCTGGGGAGCCGGATCCAAGGGCGTGATCTATGCCCTTTTGCGGCACCGCAGCGGCAAGGACGTCCTCGGAGTGGTCGACATCAACCCGGCGAAACAGGGGTATCACCTCGCCGCCACCGGACTGCAGGTCGAGCCGCCGGAAATCGCGTTGGCACGGACCCCGCCCGGAACCCCCATCCTCGTGATGAACCCAATGTATCTCGATGAAGTGCGCGGAATGAGCGGACGGCCCGCAGACTGCCTGGCACTCTCCTGATCACGGGATTGCGCGGGAGACTTACCGCTTCCTTTACCCGGATCGGGTTTGATCGGGCCGATGACCCGATCTTGAGGAAACCGTGATGGATATCGACCGAATCGCCCCGATCCCCGCCCTCGGCCGGGAAACGGCCATGCGCGAAGCCGCGCAGGAGCTCGAAGCCACCTTCCTGGCCGAGATGCTCGATGCGGCCGGTCTTGGCGAAACGCCCGAGGGGTTCGGCGGTGGTCCCGGCGAGGACCAGTTCGCCGGCCTGCTGCGGATGGAGCAGGCGCGACTCATGGCCGAGCGCGGCGGCATCGGGCTCGCCGAATCGATCTACAACGCCATGAAGGACCGTCTGCATGACACCGAATGACCCTTCCGAAGCGCTTGCCGCCCTGCTCGAAGAAGAGCGTAGCGCATTGCTCAACGGCGACCTGGACCGCGTCGCCGAGATGGTCGCGGAAAAGGAATCGCTGATCGGCCTTCTGCAGGAGTCGGAGGCTGTCGCACGCGATCTCCCGCGGCTGAAACAGGCCATGGACCGCAATCACGCGCTTTTCGAACAGGCACTCGCGGGTCTGCGCTCGGCCATCACCCGCGTCGGCGCGCTCCAGTCCCTGCGACGTTCTATGGTCACCTACGATTCCCACGGGCGTCGCGAGGATATTGCCGCGCCCAGCCGCAACCGGCTCGAACGGCGCGCCTGAGACAGTCGCTAAAATCGATCATACCTCGAAGAGCGGGCTTAGCCGACCGTTAGGATTCAAGCCCCATGTTGTCGCAGCACCCCGGAAGGTGGCGCGGCCCGGAAGATGAAGGGCCTGCATACGTCAGAAGGACGTTTCGGAAACGCCGGAATCGGCACCTCTCAATCGGCGCAAAGCGCCAATCGAAACAAGGACGTAAATCATGTCTAGCATCCTGACGAACAATGGCGCCATGGTGGCGCTGCAGACCCTGCGTGGCATCAACCGGAACCTCGCCGATACCCAGAACGCGATCGCGACCGGCAAGGACGTGTCCAGCGCCAAGGACAACGCGGCTGTCTGGGCCATTTCCAAGGTCATGGAATCCGACGTCAGCGGCTTCAAGGCGATCAGCGACAACCTGGGCCTCGGCCAGTCGACCGTCGCCGTGGCCCGCCAGGCCGCCGAAACGACGACCGACCTGCTGAAGCAGATGAAGGAAAAGATCGTCGCTTCGCAGGAAAGCAACGTCGACCGCAACAAGATCCAGGACGACATCAGCGCCCTGCGCAATCAGATCGGCTCGGTTGTCGGTGCTGCCCAGTTCAACGGCCTCAACCTGCTCAGCAACGCCTACGAAGGCGGTGCCGCAGGCTATACCGCAACCGCCTTCACCGACGCTCAAACAGCTGGTGAGGTCAACGTTCTGTCGTCGCTCGACCGTTCTTCCACCGGCGTGACGACCGCGGATATCACCGTGGTCAAGCAGGACCTCAGCACCCAGGCCGGCTCAACCGGTTCGCTGACCCTTGCAGCGGGCGCCGCATCGGGAACCGGCACTGCCGGCGCGAACGGCTCCGGCTCCGCAACCTACACGATCAACGGTGAAACCGGCACTGCGGGTCGCACCGAGGCGGTGATGGCCGGCGACAGCTACTCGTTCGAAATGAGCGTCTTCAGCGCCGCAGTGACGGGCACGCCCTTCGCTGCAACCGACCTTGCCACCTACACGGCACGTGACGGTGACACCCAGGCCGATATCGCCGCTGGCCTCGTTCAGCGGATCAACTACCAGCTGGCCGAGAACGACGTGCAAGGCTTCGAGGTTCAGGTCGATCCGACCAACAGCAATGCCTTCACCATCGTCAACAACAACGGAACGGCAATGGCCGCCGCTGGGGCTGCCGACTTCACGCTGAACGCCGGCGGCACCTCGAGCGGTGGACTGGAACTGCTTGCCGATATCGATGTAACGACCGAGGAGGGTGCAAGGGCCGGGCTTATCGCCATCGAAGGGCTGATCCAGACCGCGATCGACTCGGCCTCCGCCTTCGGTTCGGCCCAGACCCGCATCGAGACCCAGAAGGACTTCGTCTCTGGTCTGACCGATGCGCTCAAGTCGGGTATCGGCACCCTGGTTGACGCCGACATGGAAGAAGCCTCGGCCCGTCTGCAGGCCCTTCAGGTCCAGCAGCAGCTCGGTGTGCAGGCGCTGTCGATCGCCAACCAGGCACCGCAGCAGCTCCTTTCGCTCTTCCGGTAAGGTTGGGTTTTCCGGGGGCCGGTTCGCCGGCCCCCGTTTTCGTCCGCCCATTGACCTAGTGAATCAGAAGGTTCCGTCGTGACCGCACAGTCCCTGGCCCATCGCGCCTACGCAGACACCATCGCCTCGACCCGCACCGACCGCGACACGGAATACAGGCTCATCGCCCAGATCAGCCACCGCATCAAAGCGGCCGCAGAGGCCGGTCCGATGGAATTCCCTCGCCTTGTGCAGGCCCTCAACGACAACCAACAGCTCTGGACCCGCCTCGCAGTGGACGTCGCGGATCCGAAGAACGGGCTCCCCGAGGACCTTCGCGCGCGCATATTCTTTCTTTCCGAATTCGTTCAGCAGCACACCGGCAAAATTCTGGCCCGCAAGGGCAAGATTGCCCCCCTCCTCGAAATCAATGCAGCCATCCTGCGCGGCCTCAGCGGAAGAGGAGCCCCACGATGAGCGGTCTGGTTCTGAAGCTCGGCCCACGTGAACGGGTCCTTATCAACGGCGCCGTCATCGAGAACGGTGACCGGCGCAGCCGGCTTTCCATCGTATCCCCGAACGCCAACATCCTGAGGCTGCGGGACGCGATCCATCCGGATGAGGCGATCACACCGGTTCGCCGCATTTGCTACAACGCGCAGCTCGTCTTGACCGGGGACGCAGACCCAGAGGAAATGCGCCGTGAGCTTCTCGCCCGCATCGAGGAACTGAGCCACATCCTGACCGACCCGGACAGCCGCAAGCTACTGACAGAAGCCACAAGCGCGCTGCTACAAGACCAGTTCTATCAGTGTCTGAAGGCAATCCGCGGGCTGATCCCACGTGAAGACCGCCTGCTGGCGTCAGGACGACCCTCGTTGGTCGAAAAGTGAACTGACAGTCCCTCCGGCCAGATTGGCCCGAGGAAACACTGTGACTCACCTCTCCGAATTGGCGGGTTGGCAAAGAACCCCGAGCTGGTTTGGCGCGTCGGGTGGCGTCTCCAGCGGAGAACCGGGCTCGCCGCGCCCGTTTGCCACCCTCAACAAGATCAGCCTTGGACATCCGGCACAGACGGCCTCAGCCGGCCGCATTGCGTCTCGGCGATGTCCGCTCTGGCCCCGTGCGTCGGGCCGGTCTTGTACCTCCCGGCGTAACTCCGGCCCGCCTCAGGATGAGCTCGAGACGCGAGAAGGCGGCCTTCGAGCCATCGGGCGATTGCTCTCCCACAAAGGCGTCCAGATCGGGCCAGGCACGGATCGCCTGGTCCAGGAGGGGATCCTCACCATCGCGGTAGAGCCCTGCACGTATCATCGCCTCGGAGCGGGCATACGCGCCCATCAGCCCCCGAGCCTGCTGAATGAGGGCATTTTCCTCCTCTGACGCCGCCTCTGGAAGACTTCGCGACACCGACCGCAGCAGGTCGATTGCGGGAAAGCGCCCTCGCTCCGCAATCTGGCGATCGAGAACGACGTGACCGTCGAGCACGCCCCTGAGGATGTCGGCCACGGGTTCGTCCATATCCGAGCCCGCTACCAGAACGCTGAAGATGCCCGTTATATCGCCGGCACCGCGTTCTCCCGGCCCCGCGCGCTCGGCAAGACGCATAATCTGGTGGGCGGTCGAGGCCGGGTGCCCGCGCAGGGCGGGCAGTTCACCCGAGGCCACAGCAACTTCGCGATGCGCCTCGGCAAATCGGGTGATGGAATCCGCGAGAAACAGGACATGCCGGCCCTGGTCCCGAAAATGCTCCGCGATGGTCATGGCCGCGAGGGGGCAGCGACGACGTTCGAGCGGCGAACGATCTGAGGTCGCGGCGACAACGACACTCCGCGCCATGCCTTCGGGACCGAGAACGCTATGCACGAAGTCCTGCACCTCGCGCCCTCGTTCACCGACGAGCGCAAGCACGACCACGTCGGCCTCGAGGTGACGCGCGAGGCTTGCCAGAAGGCGCGACTTGCCCACCCCGGACCCCGCGAACAGACCGATGCGCTGTCCACGGACGATCGGCAAAAGTGTGTCAAAGACGGCGAGACCCGTCGCGAGCCGCGCCCCCATGCGGCGGCGGGCGGCGGCGGGCGGGGGATTCGCCCGGAAAGGTCTGCGCCGTGCGCCCGGCCCGATCGGCGCCCCGTCGAGCGGACGACCATACGGATCGATGACGCGCCCGATCCAGCTGTCGGAGGGGGCGAGCGTGGGTGGCCCGAGAACGGCCACCCGATCCCCGCGGGAAACGCCCTCGGGTTCCTCGTCCGGGAGCATCGCGACGAAGTCGTCGCGGAGACGCAGCACCTCGCCGGGCAGGACCGCCTCGCCGCGGCACAGGCGCAGGCGGTCACCGATACAGGCGACATGCGCGAGCCCCCGAACCCAGATGACATTGCCATCGACGGAATCGACCCGCCCCACGGCGCGAACCGGTTCGATCCGCGAAATGCCGGAAATCAGCCCGGCAACGGGCGTGTCTTCCATCCGTGCGCTCCCTTCAGCCTGTGCAAACCGTTTCTAAAGGAATCACCGTTAAGCCTTGATTGAAGCCGGTCGAGGGAGAAGCCCCGATGTTCCAAGATCTTGAGGTGTTCCGCACCGCCATGGCACTGGCCCGTCACTCGGGTCATTCCCAGGCGCTCAGCGCGCGGAACATGGCGAACTCGGACACCCCCGATTACCATTCGAAATACTTGGAGGACTTCACCGAGGTGCTTCGCAGCGAGGGCGGCGGGATGCGCGCTACGCGTCCCGAACACCTGCATGGTGACAACGACCTCGCCGCGGCCGAACGAATCGAGCGTGACGCGCCGCAGGACCCGAACGGAAACACCGTTTCCCTTGAGCGCGAAATGCTCAGGGCGGTCGACGCCCAGCGAAAGCACCAGAGGGCGCTGACGATCTACAGAAGCAACCTCTCAGTCCTCCGGGCCAGTCTCGGACGATAGCAAGGACCCCGCAAGATGAGCGCATTTTCAGAAGCACTCGATGTCACGTCGAGCGGACTTTTCGCACAGGCCACCCGCCTGCGACACCTTTCCGAAAACATCGCCAACGTCGACACGCCGGGCTACCGGCGCAAGACCGTGGCCTTCGAGCTGGAACGACCGCGCGACAGCGAGGTCGAGCGCGTCTCGCCCAGCGACGTCCACCTTGATCGCAGCGAATTGCCGCGGATCCACGATCCCTCGCATCCGCTTGCCGACGACAGCGGCCACTACCTCGGATCCAACGTCGATCTGATCATCGAGATCGCCGACGCCCGCGAAGCCCAGCGCAGCTACGAGGCGAACCTCAAGATGTTCGAACAGACCCGCCAGATGTCGAGCTCCCTGCTCGAGATCCTGCGTCGCTGACACCCAACCAGGAGCCCAGAATGGACGTCCGATCACTTTACGCTGCACAGCAGTATGCGCAGACGCGCCCCGCAACGGAACCCGGCGAAGGCGAAGCCTCCGCGGTTCAGGACCGCTTTACCGAGCTGGCCCAGGATTTCGAGACCACGCTGCGCGAGGCCGAGACCGCGGCCACGGAATCGATGACCGGCGACGCGGACCCCCACGCGCTAGTCAACGCCCTCGCCCAGTCCGAGCTTGCGGTCGAAACCGTCGTGGCCGTACGCGACAAGGTCGTCGAGGCCTACCAGGAAATCCTGCGTATGCCGGTCTGATCGATGCTCACCGAGGCCATATTCTACGACACCCTGCGCGAGGGGCTCTGGATTGCGACCATCGTTTCGGTCCCGATCCTGGCCACCGCCCTCGTGGCGGGGGTCAGCGTCGGCCTCTTCCAAGCCCTGACGTCGATCCAGGAGATGACGCTCACCTTCGTGCCGAAGCTCATGAGCATCATCGTCGTCTACTGGCTCTCGATGAGCTTCATGACCGAAACGCTGGTGTCCTTTTTCCAGGATCACCTGATCCCCGTCATCACCGGAGGCTGAGATGGAAACATCCATATTCGCCACGCTCACCCGCCAGTCAGGCCTTGTGCGGGAAATGCGCGTGATCGCCAACAACATCGCCAACTCCAACACCACCGGTTTTCGCCAGCAGGGGATGATCTTCTCGGAATACGTGCAGCGCAGCGACATCGACAGTTCCGTGTCGATGGCCAGCGCCCGCATCGGCAACACCTCCTTTGCGCAGGGCACGCTTGAACAGACGGGCAGCGGGCTCGACCTTGCAATCGAAGGCGACGGGTACTTCCTGGTCGAGACGCCGAGGGGACAGCGCCTGACGAGGGCGGGCAGCTTTTCCTCGAGCGCCGAGGGGCTGATGGTGACACCCGACGGCTACCCTGTCCTGGATGCCGGCGGTGCACCGCTTTTCCTGCCTCCGTCCATCGAAAGCGTCACCGTGGGCGCCGATGGCACGCTGAGCGCCGAGGGCGCACCGATCGGACAGGTCGGCGTGGTCCGACCGTTGCGCCCGGACAGGATGACGCGCGACGCCGGCCAGCTTTTCGAGGCGGCCGACGGCTTCGATCCGGTTGAGAACCCGACGGTCATGCAAGGTTTCGTCGAGGCCTCCAACGTGGACATCGTCCTGCAGATGGCCCGCATGGTCGAAGTCCAGAGGGCCTACGAACTCGGCCAGAGCTTCATGGAGCGCGAGGATGAACGCATCCGCGCCGCGCTCAAATCCATCGCAACCTAGGAGAGCGCCAATGCGTGCACTCAAGATCGCCGCCACGGGCATGTCCGCCCAGCAGATGCGGGTCGAAGTGATCTCGAACAACCTCTCGAACATGAGCACGACGGGCTACAACGCCCGGCGCGCAGAGTTCGCGGATCTTCACTACCAGCAGTATGTCCGCGCGGGGTCGGTCACCGCCTCGGACGGGACCGTCCTGCCGACGGGTGTCCAGCTCGGCCTCGGAGTCAGGCCCGCCGCGGTGTCTGTGCAGCTCGCGCAGGGTGCGCTTGCGGCAACCGGCGGCGATCTCGACATCGCCATCGAGGGCGAGGGCTACCTTGAGGTCTTACTTCCCAACGGCCAGCCCGCCTACACCCGCGACGGCGGCCTCAAGCGCAATGCCGAGGGCCTGATCGTCACTTCGGACGGCCATGCGGTCGCGCCCGAAATCGTCATCCCACCCGACGCGCGAAGCATCTCCATCAACCCTGATGGCGAGGTCTATGCCTACTTCGATCTCGGCGGCGAGGCGCAGCTGCTCGGCCAGTTCACAATGGCGGGCTTCACCAATGCCAAGGGGCTGGAAGCCATCGGCTCGAACCTCTTCGTCGAGACCGAAGCCTCCGGTCCTGCCATCCAGTCGACCCCCGGCGCCGACGGCCTCGGGACAGTACGGCAGGGCTATCTGGAAGAAAGCTCTGTCGATCCGGTCAAGGAGATCACCGACCTGATCCAGGCTCAGCGGGGCTATGAGCTCAACTCCAAGGTCATCTCGGCGGTGGACCAGATGATGGGCGCCACGGCGCAGGTCCGCTGATGCGCGCCGCGGCGGTTCTCCTCCTGCTCTGGGCCGGATCCGCCGCCGCCGAGACCGTGGTGGCGACCCGCACGATTCGCCCTCAGCAGATCATCACCCGAGAAGATGTGCGCCTCGACTCGGCGACCATTCCGGGCGCCCATGACGATCTCGAAGAGGTCATCGGTCTGGAGGCACGTGTTGCCATCTATCCCGCCCGTGCCGTGATGCGCGGCACCCTCGGGGAACCCGCCCTCGTCGACCGGAACGAAATCGTCGAACTCGTCTTCGCGAAGAACGGCCTGCACATCGTGACGGAAGGCCGGTCGCTTGGCCGGGGTGGCGTGGGCGAACGCATACGCGTCATGAACCTCGCCTCGCGCGCGGTGCTATTCGGAACCATCTCCCCTGATGGCAGCGTCAAGGTAACGCCATGAAATTCAGTAACTTATCTACCCTCGGCGTGGCCACGTTGTTCCTGGTCACCGCATGCGCCCGCGTGGACCACATCGGCAAACCGCCGGAATTCAACGCGCTTCAGGACAGCCCTGCCAATGCCGCGCGCGCCTATGCCACGCAGCCGATCGTGTCCCGCCAGCAGCGCGTGACCGACAGCGCCTCGCTCTGGAGCGGCGGCCAGCGGTCCCTGCTCGGAGACAGGCGCGCAATGAAACTCGGCGATATCCTGACGGTCGTGATCGAGATCGACGAAAGCGCCCAGATCGACAATTCGACGACCCGCTCGCGCTCAGGGTCCGAGAGCCTCGGGATCTCCGACCTCTTCGGCATCCCCCAACGCATCAACGAAAACTCCGAGCCGGGCGTCAGCCTTGATAGTGCCGTGTCGCTCGACAGTTCGAGCCAGTCGAACGGCGATGGCTCCGTCAGCCGGTCGGAGCAATTGACGCTCCGCGTCGCCGCGACCGTGACCGAGGTGCTGCCGAACGGCGTTCTGCGGATCGACGGCGCGCAAGAGGTCCGCGTGAACTACGAACTCCGGGAGCTGCTCGTCTCCGGCTACGTCCGACCGGAAGACATCTCGCGTCTCAACGAGATCACCTACGACAAGATTGCTGCTGCGCGGATTTCCTACGGCGGTCGCGGCCAGATCTCGGACATGCAACAACCCCGATACGGCCAGCAGGTGCTCGATGCCCTGCTGCCCTTCTGAGGACCCGCAATGCGCAAGCTCCTTCCCATCATTCTTGCCCTGATCGGAACCGGTGCCGGGATCGGCGCCGGCATCGCCTTTGCCCCGTCACCGGAGGAGGAGATGGCCGACTGCGTCCCGGCAGAAGGCCATGCACCCGACGAGATCGCGGGGCCGCCTGCGGAACCTGCCGAGCCCGTAACCGACAGCGAATTCGTGAAGATGGCAAACCAGTTCGTCGTGCCGGTCGTGAACTCCGACTCCGTTCAGGCCCTGGTGGTGCTGTCGCTCAGCCTCGAGGTCGCGCCGGGGTCTTCCGCCGAAGTAAATACCCGCGAACCCAAGCTGCGCGACGTCTTCCTCCAGGTGCTGTTCGACCACGCCAACATCGGCGGTTTCGACGGGACCTTCACGGCCCAGGGCCGTCTTGACGGGCTTCGGGAGGAACTGCAGGACGTGGCCCGCAACGTCATGGGCAGTACAATCCGGGACGTCCTGATCACCGAGATTGCCCGACAGGACGCCTGATCTCCGATCAGTCGCGGTCGGAGTTTCGCAAGACACCGAGCGCATCCAGCACGTCCGCGTCCCGCTTGAAAACGCGTGCCCGGCGCCCCGCGCGCTCCTCCGCGACGAGCCGCTCGGCAGCCTCCCGCCGTGCAAAGGCATCCCGCGCGACATCGCGTGTCTGCTCTTCGCGGGCGCGGGCAATCGCCTCCTGCCGCCGAAGCCCGGCACGCTCCCTCAGAAGCCAGTCCTGCCAAAGCGCGTCCGCCCCGATCAGCCGCCGCGCATCCAGCTGGCAGGCTTCCTCGCGGGCGCGGGTCCGCATCTCGTCGATTCCCGCGATCCGGGCGCGAACGCTGTCGCCCTCCTGCTTTGCGGTGCGCAGCGATTGCATCGCACGCTCCTCCAGCATCGCGGCAAGGCGGGCAATCTCGTCGAAGTCGCTCATCCCCAACCCCTCTCCCGCACCTTCCGGCGCATCTCCTCGGCAAAGCGAATGGCCGCCGCCACCGGCTTGTAGTGCTCGGGCTGAACCTCCTGCCCGATCTCGACCGAGGCATGCAGGGCACGTGCCGTCGGCGGATCGGAGTGGATGGGCACGCCGGCATCGCGGGCGCATTCGCGGATCCGGGCCGCGACGTGATCTGTCCCCTTGGCGACGCAGATGGGGGCAGACCCCGGAGCGCGGTTCCATTTGAGCGCAACTGCGAAATGCGTCGGGTTGACGATCACAACGTCCGCCTTGGGCACATCGGTCATCATCTGCTGCATGGCGATTTCCTGCCCGCGCACCCGGCGCTGCTGCTTCATGTATGGATCGCCCTCCGACTCCTTGTGTTCGTCCCGCATTTCCTTTTGCGACATGCGGTTGCGCTTGGTGTGATCGGCGCGCTGCCAGAGGATATCGATGGCACCGATGACAGCCGCCACGATCACGACCAGCATCAGGAAGCGCAGCATGAGCGAGGTCATCAGGCCGGCGACTTCTTCGGGCGTCGCCCTGACGATGCCCGTGATCCTCTCGGCTTCGGCCGAAAGGAACATAGCCAGGATCACCGAGTAAACCATCAGCTTCACGAAGCTCTTCAGGAACTCGAACAGCCCACGACTGCCATACTTGTTCTTGGCGTTCTGAATCGGCGAGATGCGCGAGATCTTGGGGGCCAGCTTGCTCGGCGTGAACAGGATCGCCCGCGTGGCCAGCAGCGCCAGCAGGATGAAGGCGGGGGGCACGAGGAAAAGCGGGAGAACGCTGCCGAAACTTGCCGAGATCAACTGTCCCACCGTCGACGCGGCACCATCGCGAAAAAAGAGCGTCCGCAGGCGATCCGGTTGCTCGATGAAGGCAGTCATCACGTCCGCCAGGTTCAGCATGCTCTGACCGCCGGCCCCCGCTGCAGCGACCATGAGACCGAAGTAGGCCATTGCCGTGAGCAGGTCCGGCGCGCGCGGAATCTCGCCCTTCTTGCGGGCCTGTTCGAGCTTGCGTGGTGTCGGCTCGTGGCTCTTGTCGGCGCTGTCGTCCTGGTCCGCCATGGCCTACCGGAAGGGATTTGCGAGGAAGCCTTCGACCACGCCAAGCCAGACCGGCAACATGATCGGGGCGCTCAGAAGAAGGAGGACGATGGAGCCAAGCGTGATCACAGGGGCACCGACGAAAGCAACCATGAGCTGAGGCATCGCCTTGTTGATGACGCCTAGCGTCAGATTGTAGAGCACCGAAAGAACCACAAAAGGTGCCGCAAGCGTAAAGGCGAGCGAAAAGCTGCGCGTGACCTGGGCCCGACCCGCTTCGGCGATATCGCGCGGATCCGGGAAAGCCAGGGCCGGCATGATCTCGTACGAGAGGATGACGAAGGCGGCCGCCTTGACGTGAAAGCCGGTCAACATGAGCAGGGCAAGCGCCGAGATCCCGAGGATGTGGCCGATCGCCGGAAGCGGTTCGACCGCCTGGTTTCCGAGCAGCTGCGAAAGCGACGTCGATTGCGCCGCGATGGTCCCGGCGGTCTGGATCGCGATCATGAGCATCCGGACCATGAGCCCAAGGAAGAGCCCCGCAACCGTTTCCGTGGCCAAGGCCTTGACGAAAACATGCAGACTCGCTTCGGGGAGATCGATGCCGGGCAGGACCGCAGGCAGGATCGCCGCGGTCATCAGCAGGGCTGCAATCAGACGGACGCGGACAGAGAGCCACTGTTCGCCTAACCCGGGCAGCGCCGCGAAGGCGGCCCCGACCCTCAGAAACACGAGCAGCCCCGCCCAGAGCCCACCGCTTACAAGTGCAAGCAATTCGCCGGGGGCATTCATGCCGCGACAACCCCGACCAGAGAAGGCTGCGCCTCGAGCCCGATCTCCTCGAAAGACATGACAGGGTTCGCGATCCCCTTCGCCGACATGACCGTTCTCAAGAAGCGGCGCCGCCGGGCCGAGGTCACGACGGCAGGGAAAAGGCCGCGGCTTCCGGCTTCGCCGAGTTCCCTTGCAAGGCCGTCGGTCAGGCTCCGGAACTTCTCGGGCGGAAGCGCGACATCGAGCCCCCCACGGCTGCCTTCGATCTGGTAGGCTGCAAAGGTCTCCTCCCACTCGGGCGCAAGCTGGATCAGAGGAATGGTCCCGTCCTCGCGGCGCATGTTCGCCACGAGCTGGAACCCCAACCTCTGCCGAACGTGCTCGCAGATCGCCTCCGCCTGGGCCTGCTGACCCCGCATTTCGGAGATGGACTCGAGGATCAGGGGCAGGTTTCGAATGGAAACCTGCTCGTCGAGCAGAAGACGCAGGACCTGATGCAGGGTGTCGAGCTGGACCTTTTCCGGCACCAGTTCGTCGAGCAACTTGCGGTTGGCCTCCGCCCGTTTCGGGTCCGTAAGGGAGACCATTTCGTCCAGAAGGCGCCGCAGCGATTTCAGCGTCAGGAGCCGCCCGAAGTTGCGTTTGATCACCTCGAGCAGGTGGGTGGCAAGAACCTCGGTCGGCGTGACCATCGTCACCCCGGTGATCGCCGCGCGCTCCTGATCCTGCGCACGGATCCAGCGCGCCGGAGCACCGTAGACCGGTTCGGTCACGTCATGTCCCTGCGGCAACCCCGACGCCCCCTCCGGCACGAGGGCGAGCACAAGGTCGGGATGCAGAACGCCTCGCGCCATCTCAACGCCCTGGATCCGGATCACATAGGTGCCCGCGCCGAGGGCGCCGTCGTCGGTCAACCGGATTTCGGGCAGGATAAGCCCATAATGTGTCGCCACGAAGTTGCGCATGTTGGCGATGCGTACATCAAGGCCGGTGCCCGGATCGAGGACCATGTTGACGAGATCTGAGGCGAACTCGACGTGAATATCGTCCAGATCGAGCACGTCGCCCATGGGACGGCGCACCGGGCCGTCGGCCTCGGGTTCGGCATCCGGGATCTCCGATTCCGGAGGCTTCTTCGACAATTTCCAGGCCGTGTACCCCAGGACAACCCCGCCGAGCACGAAGGGCACGAAAGGCAGGCCTGGCACGAAAGCAAAGAGAAGCATGAGCACGGACACGGTGCCGAGGGCCGCGGGATGCTTGCCGAGCTGGCTTAGCACCGCGAGGTCCGTGGCCCCCGTCGCTCCGCCGCGCGCCAGCAGCAGGCCGGCCGCGATCGAAATGATCACCGCCGGGATCTGAGTGACAAGACCGTCCCCCACGGTGAGGATCGCGTAGGTCGAAAACGCATCGCCCACCGCCATGCCATGCACGATCGTGCCCATGATCATGCCCATGACAAGGTTCAGCAGCGTGATGAGAAGACCGGCAACGGCATCGCCCTTCACGAACTTCGAAGCGCCGTCGAGAGACCCGAAGAAGGTTGTTTCCTGCTGTTCGCGCTCGCGCCTTTCGCGCGCCTGGTCATGGGTGATGGCGCCCGCCGACATGTCCGCGTCGATGGCCAGCTGCTTGCCCGGCATCGCGTCCAGCGCGAAACGTGCGCCGACCTCGGCCATGCGCGCGGCGCCGCGGGTGATGACCGCGAAATTGACGATCATAAGCACACCGAAAGTCACGAGACCGAGGAAGATGCTGCCCCCCATCACGAAGTTCGCAAAGCCCTCAATGACGTCGCCCGCGGCGCCGGTGCCCGTATGCCCCTGCCCAATGATCAGCTTCGTGGAGCTGACGTTAAGAGAAAGACGAAGCATGAGCGACGCCAAGAGGATTGTCGGGAAAGCGGAAAAATCCAGCGGGCGCTCGACGAAGAGCGTCACGGTAAATATCAGGATCGCCAGTCCGAACGAGGCCGCCAGTCCGATATCCAGCAAGAAGGCCGGAACCGGAAGCACCATCATGACGATGATCGCCATCAGCGCCACCGCGAGCAATACCGTGGGCCGGAAGAGCGTTCTCGCGTCAAAGTTCATCACCTGCCCCCCGACTGGCGTGAGATGAACTGTCTCTTCCGAACGCTGCTATTCTCAGCTGCCGGCTCGTTCGACCTCGAGAACATGACGCCGCCGTAATGGCGTCGCAGGCTGATCCATGGCGGACAGCCCGGCAGTAGAAGAAACGCGGCGCTTGATGACATTCTGTCTTCTCACATTCCGTGACCGGGCACCTTCTGGCGCCGGGATGGTTGAAATCTTGTAATCAGGGCTGCGGCGGCGGCGCGGAAAGGCGGGTTTCCTCCAGGAGTGAACGAAGCGTTTCGCGTGTCTGCGCCGCCGTCTGTGCCACGCTTTCCGCGTCCACGAGCGTTGGTGCCGAGGCAATCACCGAAGGTTCTTCTTCCAACAGCAGGCGAGCCGTCTCCGCCAATGCGCCGCTCTCCGATCCGGTCAGACGCTGCCAATCACCTGCGAGCCAGGCTGCACGGGTCGCGCTTTCTTCCGCGCCGACCCCCGCGAAGAGCGTCTCTGCAAAGGCGTGATCCCCCATGGCGGCACGGGCCCTGGCCCGGAGCGCAGAGACGTCTTCGCCGTCGAGCGCCGCGAGTGCGACTTCAGCTTCGCCGGGCTGGCCATCCGATAGAAGGATTTCCGCGCGAAGAAGACGATCCTTGCGCCGGTCACCCCCGCGGTCCAATGCCGTCAGCGCTTCGCCCGGAAACCCACCATCCAGCAGCCTGCGCGCGACTTCATGGTGAGGCTCTTCCTCGGTGATCTGCTCGGCAAGCTCGCCGTGTTGCAGCGCATGCTTGAGGAATTCGATATCGTCGGCGTTTCGGCCAAGTTCGACAAAGGCCTCGGTGGCGGCCACTGAAACGATCTCTTGGGGAATATCCCCGGAATCCTCGAGCGCAGCGAATGCCTCGTCGAAAGCAGCGCTCGCAAGCAGCGCGCGAATGTGTGACAGCCAGAGGGCCGGGCCATTCTCTTGGCCCCGGTATTCCGTCGCGAGAGCCCCCGAGAGCTGCACTACCGAGGCAGGTACCTCCCCGCCCGTCTGGGAGGTCAGCTCCAACGAGTCCACCACGGCGTCCACGGTCACCGAACTGGGGCTGGCCGCCAACGAGGACAAAGCCTCCTGGGCTTCCGCGATGGCGCCGTCCAGGGCATCTATGCGAGCCGCTTCAAGCGCGATCTCTTCGTTCGTGCCGCCCATCATCCGCTCCAGGCGAACCACGACCTCCCTCGCCGCTTCTCGGTACCCTTCCTCCGCAAGCCTCTGGACCAGCCGTGGACCCAGAGAAATTCGGAGGTGTCGCGGCAACTCCGAAAAGGTCCGGAGGACAGAGCCCGTGTCCACTGGCGAGCCGGGCGGGATGTCGTCATAGCCGATCAGCGACCAGAGCGCCGCAGACGTTTCACAGCCGGTCATCCCGGCAAGCCGACCGGCTGACGCAATGCCGCCGTCCACGATCTCCGCGAGCGCCATAAGAACCGGATCCGCGCCACCCGGCTGAAAGGCCTGCACGGCCTTGGCCTCGGCACCGAAGCCCAAGTGTATGTATATCCGCGCGAGTTCACGTATCGCCTCCGGGTCCGGGCGGTCGAATTCACCAAAGAGCGCTTGCCGGCCTTGGGCCAATGCGTCCAGCGGCTTGCCCTCGGGCGCCCACGCGGCAACGTCCAGTTCCTTGGACCCGACGCACGCCTGGCCCCCGATGCGCACCCTGGCATCGCGCGACGCCGTTCCAGACACGCTTTCGAGGAAGGGCGCCAGATCTTCCGAAACGGCCTGCGCAGGCTCCGCAACAACGGGTAGAACACTCGGTTCCGGCAGCTGGGGCGCAGGCGCCTGGGTACTTGCAGACGCGGTCAGCAAACCCTGCGTCGCAGCCTGAGCAAGCTGGCGTGCGAGATCACCGCCCAGCTCGGAGTCTTGGAAGTTTGCCTCTGAAGCAGCGCTTGTCGAGCTTTGAACAATGTCCGGCCCTGGATTTTCCAGAGAGGGAAGAAGCGGCATGGGGGCACCTCTGGGACCGATCCCTGGTGCGCTGCCAATGCGGATTTCTGATAATGCCGCCCTCAGAGAGGATTGCTCCAGGCCCCCTCCGGCATCGTCAGTCGTGGTGCCGGTTGCCTCTGCGGCCCCCTCGACGCTTCCTTCCGAGAGGTCGACAACAAGCAGATCCCCAAGCTGGAAGGCATCCGCACGACAATTGCAGGCGAACCGGACAATAATCTCCTCCGGTTCCGGCCCCTCAAGGAGTTCAGCAACGCGCGCCCTGTTGATCCTCTCGAAGGCGCGAGACAGATCATAGCTACTTGCGGGGTCGATCCGGACGGTTGCCGATCCCCCCACATTTTCCACGCTCCATTCTGCGCTTGACGGCAGTCGAAAGACGAGACGCGTGAAATCGCCGTGCTCTCCTCCGCGGACCGTAATCTGTTGGGCTTCAAGCAATCCGGGCATGCAGATCAGAAGTGCGACCAAGAGGCGCCGCATCAGGCTGCCTCCTGCTTCACGGACTTCAGAGCATCTTCGAGCTCGACGAAGCTTGGCCGATAGTGAGAAGGCGTGTTCTGGCGACCCACTTCAATGCAGATGTTCGTGGCATGATTGTGCAGATTCGCAACGAGGACTTCCCGTATGAGCTGATAGAAATGCATGTCCTCCTCGCAAACGGCCTTCACCTTTCCAGCGAATGGTCCAACGATCCCATAGGCGAGGAAGACGCCGAGAAAGGTGCCAACGAGCGCGCCGCCAATAAGTCGACCGAGGACTTCTGGTGGCTGGTCAATCGACGCCATCGTCTTGATCACACCCAGCACGGCGGCGACGATCCCGAGCGCCGGCAGAGCATCGGCCATCGACTGCAGCGCGTGACTGGAGTGCTGAGCATGGTGGGACATTGTCTCGATTCGCTTGTCGAGGACCTCCTCGACCTGATGCGGATCGTCGTAGTTCATCGAAACCGAACGCATCGTATCGCAGATCAACTCGATCGCGTACTTGTCGGCCAGTATCTTGGGGTACTTGCTGAAGATTGTTGATTCACCGGGGCTTTCGACATGTTCTTCGATGGCAACGGGGCTCTGGCGTGCCAAGCGTATCAGCTCGAACAAGAGGCAAAGCAGGTCTCGATAGTCCTCGGGACGCCATTTCGCGCCTTTGAAGACCTTCGAAATATCCTTCAGCGTGTGCTTTACGACGCTGGAATCGTTGCCGATCAGAAACGCCCCGGCCGCCGCCCCGCCGATCATCATGAACTCGAACGGCAACGACTTGAGAATGATGCCGAGTTTACCGCCAGCCAGCAGGTAGCCCCCGAAAACCATGACAAAAATCACGACAATTCCGATGATTCCGAACATCGGGGTACCTCCTGAAGCCGACGCGTACAGAAAGACAGCAGCGGGTTAAGATTGCGTGCGCAGGGCGCAGATCACATCACGACAAACTCGGCGTGAAGCGCGCCTGCGGCCTTGATGCTCTTGAGAATATCGATCATGTCGCGCGGGCTCACACCAAGTGCATTGAGCCCTGCGATGACCTCGGAGAGCGAGGTGCCATTTGGTATCTCGGCCAGACCGATACCGGGTTCTTCGACGATATCGGCACGGGTACGCGGCACCACCACCGTCTCCCCCTCGGCAAATGGGTTCGGCTGAACAGCGATCGGGGCTTCCTCGATGCGTAGCGTCAGGTTTCCCTGCGACACCGCGACCCTCGATATCCGGACATCCTCGCCCATGACAATCGTTCCAGAGCGCTGGTCGACCACGACGCGGGCGCGGCGCTCCGGTTCAACCGCGAGGTTCTCGATCCGGTAGATGGCCCTGGCGGGGGAACCTGCGCCCGTCCTGTGAAGATCGAGCCGCACGGTACCTGCATCCAGCATCACGGCAGCAGTGCCGCCCACCGCCCTGTTGATCACCTCTTCGATGCGGGCCGCCGTGGTAAAATCCGGTTCTCGAAGCGCGAGCCTCAGGCTGGTCATCTGCGTGAAGTCGAATTCCACCTCGCGCTCGATACGTGCCCCACCCGGAATGACGCCAGCTGTCGGCACGCCCTGGATCACGCGCGCGGCCTCGCCTTGGGCCTCGGCGCCACCTGCGATCACTGTCCCCTGCGCCACCGCGTAGATCTGACCGTCAGCCGCATTGAGCGGTGTCATGATAAGCGTCCCGCCAAGCAGACTGGTCGCGTCGCCGATCGCCGAGACCGTCACGTCTATCGAGCTGCCGGTTCGTGCAAAGGGAGGCAGCCGTCCCGTCACAAAGACCGCGGCCACGTTCCTGGGGCGAAATTGCTCGCCGTTCACGTTGACACCCAGCCGCTCCAGCATGTTTGCCATGATTTCTTCGGTGAAAGGAGCATTTCGGAGGCCATCGCCGGTTCCATTGAGGCCGACGACAAGGCCGTATCCGACGAGGTCGTTGGACCGCACGCCGTCGACCTCCACAAGATCCTTGATCCTTACGGATTGCGCCGGCGCTGCTGCCGCCAAAGAGATAAAGGCCAGCACACAGGCAAGCAGGTGGCGCAATTTCATCAAAGGTACCCCGCCAGCGAAAGGCGCTGAGATCGGGCGGTGATGGCGTAGAGGCTTTCAAGCTGTCCGCGGATGCTCTCATATCTCGAGGCAGTCTCGTATTGATCTGTTCCGACCAGATCGAGCCGCGCGATTTGCGTGGCAGTGCGCTCGCTCTCGTTCCGCGCGCCCGTCTCTTCGATCCGCGCTTCGAGGGAGCCCAGACCCGATCTCAGTTCGGTAACGGATTCGAGGGCAGACCTCACCTGCAGGCCGGCTGTGCGAAGGGCGTCGACTTTTCCGTCGGGGCTGAGCCCACTGGTCGGTTCCGCGGCAAGCGCAGCCATTGCGAGAGACTTGAGAAGGTCCCGGAACGCCTGGTTGTCGGCCCTGATATCGATGTCGGCGCTTTCACTGTCACTGAGCGGTATGGGTGAAAGACTTTCCACAGAACCCTGGTAGGTCGAACTCTCGAATCCGCCACCGGGCGTATCGAACCAGGCATCGAGTTGCGCCTGAACTCCGGCGACGGAGGTTTCCCCGCTGACCAGCGGACGAAGGTCATCGAGCAAGGTCTTCGCATCTTCAAGAGGCGCACGATCCGTGGCCGTACCGGAGAACAGAAACCGGCCTGCGACTGAGCGGTTGAGCCCGCCAATGACGCTTTCGAGTGCCTCGCCCGCATCCCTGGACATGGTGGCGAGAAAGGCGGGCGATGGCGTCAGTTCCGACGACAGGAGGACATTGGACAGCTCATCGCTACGGGACTGAAGCTGGTCGAGGGTCGTCTGCATGGACTGCGAGAGGATTGTCGCCTCGTTGTTGTTGATCCGGTAGGTCTCCAGCCGTTCGATGGACATGTCGATCGACAGGAGGCCGGCCACGTCCCCCTGGAGATGCGCCGCGGGATCCTTGACGAAACCAGTGGCGATCTCGGTGGCGAGGGTGTCCATCTCGGTCTTGAGACGGGTATGTTCACTGCGCAGTAGAAGACTGCGCGCCATGTCACCGATCGGCTGCATGATGAGGCTCCCTTATATGCTGAGCAGGCGTTCCATGAGGTCGTCGACGACCGACATGACCTGTGCGTTCGCGGCATAGTGCTGCTCGATCTCCATGAGACGCTGGAGCTCCTGGTCGGTATCGACCCCGATGGCCAGTTCCATCTCGCGTAGCGCCAAGTGGCTCGCCGCCTGGTAGGTCTGCTCGGAATCCCGCCGCACCCTTGCCCCGGCCACATCCGAGACGAAGCTCGATACGAGATTGGTGTAGCTGCGCGCAGAGGGGTCGAGCGAAGCGCTCACTGGGGGTGCGACCTCGGAGAGGGCGCCACTGATTGCATTCAGCAGATCGGCGTCGCCGACCTCGCCCTGAGACGCCGCGTAGAGACCATCCCGGAGACGCCAGGTTCCGCCGCTTCCTGGTGCGACAAGGCTGTTCACTTCGATCGTCTGGGCAAAGCCGATCTCGTCAGCCGCGGTAAAGGGCGTGCCGGCATTGGTGAAGAGCCCGGCGTCGGTAGCGCCGATCGTGGCATCGGGCCCACCCGGGCCGAGCCGCTCTGCAAGTTCGCGGGCGAGAGCGTCGAGCTCGGCCTGCCGGGTGACCGCGATTTCGTCGCGTATCTCGAACTGGGCCGCAATCGTGCCGCCGGCGAAGACACCGGCACTGCTGGTATCAATTGGTTTGCCGTTTATCGTGAGCCCCGAGAGCTGGCCGCCAGCCTGTGTCATTTCCGGGTCGATCGCGTTCTTCCCGGCAAAGCCGATCTCGGCCTTGAGGCCGCCATCAAGCAATATGGCACCACGCCTCGTGAAGAGGGAGACTTCGCCGTTGTCCCGCTCGACCATGCGCAACGGCACCATGTCGGAGACGCCGTCGATGATCCTCTGGCGCTCATCCAGGAGCGCGGCAGTGTCACCCTTTCTCGCCTTCGCACGAACGATCTCCTGGTTGAGTTCGTCGACACGGGTCAGCGTCTCGTTCAGACGGTCGACTTGCAGCCCGATGCTCCGGTCCGCGGCTTGGCGCCCGGCCTGGATCTCGTCTGAAACGTCGTTGAATTTGCGTGCAAGGTTCGTCCCCGCATGCGCGACGGATTCGAGCCGTTGAGCCGAGGAAGGGTTTGCCGCGGCCACAATGAGGGCGTTCTCGAACGCGGCGATCCGCATCGGAAGCGAGCCGGGTACATCCGAACTCCCCACAGCATCCTCGAGACCACTGGCAAATGTCTGCAGCGTCGATGAGTTGCCCAGGCGCGCATCAGCCTGACGGCGATCGGCGATCACCGCCGGGTCACTTCGGCGCAGGACACCATGGATCTCGACCCCGCCGGACGTGCCGATGGAGGAAGGTGTCAGCTCGAGAGAGCGACGACCATATCCTTCGGTCGTGGCGTTGGAGATATTGCTCGCGACCAGGCTCGCGCCACGCGCGTTTGCGGTCAGACCGCTGAAGGCGTTGTAGAGGGCTCCTGTCAGGGACATGCGCCGCACTCCTCAGTCTTGGGGGTCATCGCTTGATGTTCGTGGTTTCCTGCAGCATCTCGTCGACGGTCTGGATGACCTTCGCGTTGGACGAGTAGGCGCGCTGGGTCTGGATCATGTTGGTAAGCTCGGCGGCGACCTCTGTGGTCGACCCCTCGCGCGCGAAGCCGATGACTTCGCCTGTCGGACCGGTGCCAGCGTCCCAGAGGTAGTATGATCCGCTATCGAGGGTTGTCATGTATGTCTGACCCGACATGGTCTTCATGCCGTTCGGATTGGCCATGGCGGCGATGGGTATCTGGTAGATGGTCCGCGTCACGCCAGTATCGTAAAGCGCATTCACGAAGCCCCGCTCGTCGACCTCGACCGAGGTCATGGTGCCCACAGGGGTTCCGTCCTTGCTGATGTTGAGCGGTGCGAAAGTATCGGCGAGCTGGGTCAGGCCCTCGCTGGTTCCCGGGGCCCCCAGGTTGATTTCCATCGGACCGCCGTTCGTCGTCACGATCAGGGTGCCTGTCGTGTTGTTGTAGGCACCGCCGGTCGCGGGGCCCGGCTGGGTCACGCTCTGAATGGAACCGCCGTTCGTGCTGCCCTGGTTGAAGGTCACGGTATAGACGCCGATGGGATTGCTGGCAGCGGGCGTTGCCGAGTCCGAAATCGTCATTGTCCATTCGTTGGACCGCCCGGTGGCGGGAATGGTCGGAGTGAAGGTGATGTCGAGCGTCTCGGAGACGCCGAGGTTGTCGTAATATTCGACAGAGACATCGTAGGGTGTGCCCGCAGCGCCTGCATAGGTGTCGGTCGCGGGGAGATTGATTCCGAGCCCGACCTCGGACGTGGGTTCCCCGGTAAGCGTGGTCGTGTTGATCCGCACCGGCTCGAGCGGCGAGCTGCTGTCCCTCGGGAATACGGGGATCGTCCCGTCCGGGTTTGCCGGCCAGCCCATCAGCGTGAGGCCCGATTCGGTGTTGAGGTAGCCGTTGGCATCCGGACGGAAGGACCCGGTCGTGGTCAGCAGCGTCTGCGGATTGGCGATGCCTGCCTTCACCTGCACGGTGCTGGCGACGGGAAGGAACCCGTCGCCCCGGATGGCCAGGTCAGTGGCATTGCTTGTGCCGACCACGGTGCCGTTCTGACTGATGATGCGCTGCGTCTCGGCGCGCACGCCGCCGGCGCTGTAGGTGCCGCCGCTCTCGCCGATGACCATCGACTGGAAGTCGGCCTCGACCCGCTTGTAGCCGTAGGTAGCTGAGTTGGCGATGTTGTCGGAAATGGTCGACAGCCGCGTCGCATTGACCGACAGGCCAGCCACACCGGCATTGAACGAGGAGGTGATCGACATTGACGCGCCTTTCTGGTGTCTCGGAGCAGTTCCCTGGCCTTTCGTCATAAGGCCGCAGGCTTAATGCCCCGCTAACATCTAAGATTGCGTTGACTTCGATCTCCTCCCCTCGGCGCTCAGACATCGCGCAGGAAGATCACCTCCAGACGATTGTTGCGGAAGTCCATCCGGTTGGGGCGTGCCGGCTCCCGGTCCGCGTGTGCGGTGGTGCGGCTGATGCGCTGTTCCGGCATGCCGGTTTCGCTCAGAAGTCGGCGGAACATGTCAGCCCGCGCGCCGGAAAGATCCCAGGACGGGTTCTCCCTAAGCACAAGCGGATAGGAAGCGGTGTGCCCCTCGACCGCGAGCGGGTTCGTCACCACCGCCGATGCCGTCACGATCAGTCGCGCGAGTTCACGCAGGCGGTTGGTCGGCTCCGCCCCGTCGAATAGCGGCGCCTCCGCGGTCTCGAACAGTTCGACGACAAGGCCCTCGTCTGTCACGCGGGTGACGATGTGTTCCAGAAGCTCGTCGGCGACCATGCTCTCGCCACTGCGTCCCATGAGAAGTGACTCGACCGCCTCGAAAACCTCGTCTTCCTGCTCGGCCTGGCCTTCGCTCTCGGCAGGTCCGTCGCTGAGGGATCCCCGCGCGGCAGATTGCTCGGTCGGATTCAGGCTGGTGGCACCGGTTCCGATGCGCGGCAAGGTATTCTCGGAAAAGACGGAATCGCCCCCGAAGGAGCCGTCACCGCCACCGGAAACGCGATTGATGACAATATTCGGACTGAAGTAGTCCGCGATGCCCTTGCGCTGTTTTTCGGTTGTCGCATTCAACAGCCACATCAGGAGGAAGAAGGCCATCATCGCGGTAACGAAGTCGGCATACGCCACCTTCCAGGCACCACCATGATGCCCACCGCCATTTATGACCTTTTTCCGCTTGATGATGACTGGCGCGACATTGCTGTCAGACGCCATTTCCACCACCTTTGTTCTCACCCAACCACAGGATGTACCCGCGCAGGTTTACCGCTGGCTTAAGGACTCAAATGCGATGTTTCCGCGTCCGGTCACGCAGGGAAACGGATCGCAGGACCGTCGCAAGCATGAGCCGAAGATCGAAGCAAATCGTCCGTCGCTCCTGATAGATGAGGTCCAGCCGCGCCTTGCGGGGAACGCAGCGACGGCGATAGACGGCCTCGGTCTGCTCGGCCGTGCCGCATCCTGCCAGAAGGCGTTCTTCGGTCTTATGAAATGCCAGGGTGGCGAGTCCGGTGATCCCCGGACGGGATTTCAGGACGCGCGCATAGAGCTCCGGCTCCATCTCGACATAGCGGCGCAGGGGCGGGCGCGGGCCGACGAAGCTCAGATCCCCGCGCAGCACGTTCCAAAGCTGTGGCAATTCATCCAGACGGTAGCGCCTGAAGAAACGCCCGGTCGCGGTGATGCGCGCGATCTTGTCGCCGCCGGAAACACCGCGGTCCCCGGCATCCGGGCGCATGGTTCGGAATTTCCAAAGTTGGAATGGCCGGGGACCGGTGGTCATGCGCTCGGAAATGTAGAGGACAGGGCGACCGTCACGAAGCAGGATGGTCAGCGCGATCGCTGCAATCAGGGGAGCCAGCACCACCGACAGCAGCAGAGCCGCAACGAGATCCAGCGCGCGCTTGCCTGCGGTCACGGCCAGATCCCCCCGGTGCGTGCGTCCTCGACCAGCCAGGCCGGATCGGCAGAAGAGATTGGAAGCGGACAGATTTCGCCAAGCCGTGAGGTATCGAGGACCAGGCGCTCTGTCGCGGTGTCCGGGGCGGAACACCAGTCGATATGGCACCCGCCCGCGCGGGCGATATCGTCCATGCAGACCGGCGCCGGTGCGCCGACATTGAAGATGCGGTCGACGGCGGCTGCGGGGGCCTCGAGCATCGCGGCAATGACGCGGGCAAGATCGGTCGGTCCGATGTAGCTCCGCCAGGGGCCGCACCCTGAAGGAAAGCGATCAAGCGTCACACGGCCGCCGGGCCGCATGTTCGCGAATAGGCTCTCGGCCCCGGCGACATTCCCGATCCGCAGGATCGTCGTCGCGAGCTCGGCGTCCGACAGCTCGGCAAGACGACGCTCCATCGCAAGCTTTGCCTGACCGTAGGGCGTGGGTGGCGCCGGGTCAGTGACCTCGGAAACAGGGGGGTCGGCAGGCGCGTAGACGGCGGCGGACGAACAATGGATGACCCGCGTTGCGCCGAGCGCGATGGCGAGGGCCTGTGCCTGTTCGGCAAGGTGGCTGTTCATGGCAAGCGCGTCCGGCGAGCGGCCCGTGACGCCCCATAGGGCCACAACCGCACCCACCCTCGGAAGGTCGTCGTGCGGCGTGCCGGGTACCCATCGCAAGGCCCCGTCCCCTGCCCCGCGTGTCACCGGAACCAAGCGCCGGTCACAGACCGGGGGCCAGGCCGCGCGCACCATTCGGCCAAGTTTACCCCCTGCCCCGAGCAGCAGCACGTCATTCTGCGGTGCAGTTGCCACGTTCTCGGCCCTTGTTGTCCATTCATCTGAACTCAAGCCTATCCAGACCAGGTTATCAAAGCTAGAAGGCTGACGAAGAGAGGATTTCTGCGTAAAGGAGAGCGGAGGCATGCGCACCGGTATCGTGCTTTGCATCGCACTTTCGCTCGTCTCGGCGTGCAGTACACCGCGCGGCGCGGCCCTGCGCCAGGAAGTTCTGCAAGAGGCGAATGCTGAGACGCCCACGTTCGAGGTGGTGCCCGTCACCCGGGCCAACCTCCCTACCCTTGCGCAATGGCCCGTCGCCGACAAGACTGGTCACTACCTCTGGCCCAAGGCCCAGAGCGGGCCTGCGTCGAACACGATCCGCAGCGGTGACAGCATCGATCTCGTGATCTGGGACAGCCAGGAAAACTCTCTCCTGACCAATCCGGGCGAGAAATTCACGCGCATCACCGACGAGATGGTCGCGCCCGACGGATCGATCTTCCTGCCCTACGTCGGCAAGATGAAGGTCAGCGGCCTGACACCCGACCGCGCACGCGAACAGGTCCAGCAGCGGCTCGAGGCGATCGTTCCCTCGGCCCAGGTTCAGCTCAGCTTCGAACAGGGGCGCGACAACGCCGTCGAGGCGGTCAGCGGCTTGGCATCGCCGGGCAGCTATCCCCTGCCCTCGCGGAACTACCGGATTCTCGGTCTGATCTCGGACGCCGGTGGCATCCCGCCCGGCATGCGCAACCCGCAGGTGCGCCTTCTGCGTGGCAGCGAGACCTACCAGATCTCGGCCGACCGCCTCTTCGAGAGCGCGACGCGAAATGCCCTGCTGCGCCCCGGTGACGCGGTGGTGGTCGAACAGGATGATCGCAGCTTCATCGCGCTCGGCGCATCCGGGAACGAGGACCTGATCTACTTCACCAAGGATCGCCTGACCGCGCTTGAGGCGCTGGCGCTCATGAAGGGTCTCGACGACAGGAGCGCGGACCCGGGCGGTGTGCTCATCCTGCGCGATCACGGCGCCGAATACGCCGGCAAACCCGGCTACGGGCCGGGACCCGGCCAGGTGGTCTTCACCGTGGACCTGACCAGCGCGGACGGGCTCTTTGCGGCGGGCCGCTTCCCGATCCAGCCCGGCGATACGGTGCTTGCGACAGCCTCGCCGATCACCGATGTCCAGAACGTCTTCACGCTTCTCGGAAGCGCCGTGGGCCTCGGACGAAACGTCTCCGCCCTGAGATAAAGAAAGGGGCGCCCCCGTTTCCGAAGGACGCCCCATCTGGCCGAATACTGGCCGCGTTACTCTGCCGAGGGACCGACCGACGCGAGGTAGGCCCAGATGTTGGGGGCATCGTCCTCTTTGCGCAGCTTGAAGGCCATCCGGCCCCGCGCACCGTCGTCGTCGAGGTAATCCCGCAGGTAAGCCGTCGGATCCATGACGTAGGACGCGAATTCCTCTTCGTTCCAGACAAGGCCTGCCTCGCCGGCCTCCGTCATGGCATCGGAATACCGGAAATCCTCGACCGACCCGGCCTCGCGCCCGACGACGCCGTAGAGGTTCGGGCCGACACGGCCCCCGCGAACGATCGTCTCGCCTTCGTCATCGACGACGCTGTGGCAGGACTTGCACTGATTGAAGGCCCGCTCTCCGGCCTCGGCATCTCCGCTCACCTCCTGGGCATGAGCTGTGCCTGCCAGTGCCAGCGTGGCGAGGACCGTTGCAATCTTGAGTTTCATCAAACTTTCTCCCGTAGCACGTCTCCCAAAGATGACGGTATCTCAGCAGGTTGACGGGCAACAAGTCGAAAGCCCCCACAACGGGCGCGACATCCCGCCATGTGCGAAACCGCCCGAACGGGGTCTGCCGCTGCGAGGAGAGTCGCCCGCTTTCGACCGCCAATGCCAAATCATTTTGACAAATTGCCGCACATTTCTGACAATGCTGTCGTCCCGCGCGTCCAAGGCCAGCCAAGATTGACGCCAGCAAGACGGGCCAGTTAGGAAACCCGATGCCGACAGAACGTTCATTGGAACGCGGTGCCGAGACTCGAGATCGGCCCGAAGTCGCCGCGTTGGCACGAGAGGTCATCTCGGTTCTGAACGAACGCCCCGGCGCAAAGCCTCGCCGGTTGCCGGAGGCCACGGTCGAAAGACTGATGCGGCAGGCGCTTGCGCCGGGCGGCTTCGACGTCGAGACCGTTCTGGAAGAGCTTCTGAGCGACCATCTGACATCGGAAGGCATCACGGACCTCTGCATTCCGGAGGTCGCGGCAAGGATCGGCGTCCATTGGACCGAGGACAGGTTGAGCTTCGCGCAGGTCAGCATCGCCTCTGCCCGCCTTCAGTCGCTCGTGGCACATCTGTCGCGGCAGTGGCCCGATGAAAGCGATGCCGTCGATGTCGGCGCGCTCATGGTGCTTCAGAAGGGCGACACCCACACGCTGGGCACGCATGTGGCGGCAGCACAACTGCGTCGTCTGGGCGTTTCGGTGCGGATGCTCTTCGAAGCCGACGAAGACACGCTGCTCCGGACGCTGACCGAAGAGCGACATGACCTTGTCCTCTTCTCCTGTTCGCGCGCCGAAAACCTTGAAACGATCGCTGGGCAGGCTAAACGGATCAAACGCGGAGTACCGAACCCCCCGCCGCTCGTGCTGGGGGGCATCGTTCTTGGCCTGACGGATCGCGTGAAGGAAAGAAGCGGTGTCGATCTCGTCACGAACGACGTCGGCGCGGCAGTGAAGTTTTACGAGCAAGACAAGTGGGCCGAACGCCCGACAGCGGTGCGATAAAGGATGAACAGCGAAGGTACGAGTTCATGGGATGAGGGGTCCGTGCCCTTCGTCAGGGCGGAAGACCTGTCCGGCCTCATTGCTGCGGCATCCGACATTGCGCTGTCCGTCTCGCGCGACGGATCCATCCTTTCCGTGATCACGGGCTCCGACGACGCCGGTTTCGGCGATCTGTCCCACTGGCAGGGCCGCCCGGTCGAAGACGTGCTGACGGTCGAATCTGTCCCGAAGTTCCAGGCGGTGCTCGAAAGGTTCCTTTCCGGAGATCCGCCTGCCCGCCCGGTGGAGCTCAACCACAACAACGGTTCCTCCCCCGAATTTCCGGTCCGCTACAGGATTCACGCCCCCGGAACCGACGACATGTTCTTCATGCTCGGGCGCGACCTTCGGGGGGTCGCGGAGGCCCAGCAGCAGCTCGTTCAGGCCCAGATGTCCCTCGAACAGGGCTACGAGGCCCGGCGCGAGTTCGACGTTCGCTACAGGCTGCTGATGCGCATGACGCTCGATCCCATGCTCTTCGTCTCGGTCGGACAGGGGCGGATCAAGGATCTGAACGACCCTGCGGCGGCGCTTCTCGGGACCGACCGTGAGTCCCTGATCGGCGCACCCTTTGGCGAGGAGTTCCGTGACAGGCGCCAGGACGAGTTCATCGAGGGCCTTGTGACCACAGCCCTCTCCGAAGCGTCGTCCGGCGTCGAGGTCAGTGCACGACGCAGCCGCAAGAAGATCAACATCGTCCCCAGGATTTTCAGGGCGGCCGGCGAAAGGATCCTGATCTGCCGCATTCGCGCGGCGGACGATCCCGAGCGGCAGAACGACGAACTCGGCCAATGTCTGAAGGGACTTTACGAAAAAGGCGCCGACGCGGTCCTCTTCACCTCGGCAACAGGTGTGATCACAAGCTGCAACGACGCCTTCCTCGACCTGACGGAGTCCGTGACACTCGCTGACGTGAAGGGCCGCAGTTTCTCGGACTATCTGGCGCGCGGACAGGTCGATCTGTCCGTCCTGATCGACAATGCCCGCAAGGCGGGCCACATGCGCATCTATGCCACGTCTCTAACGAACGAGCTTGGGACCAAGACGGCGGTCGAGATTTCGGCGACCTGCCTGGACGACCGGGCCGATGGCGGCCTTGCCTTCGTCCTGCGGGATGCAAGCCGTATCGAGGCCGTGAGAAACCCCACGCCTCAGGCTACAGAGAATGGGAACCGCAGCGTCATGGAGCTTGTGGGGTCGGCCCCACTGAGGGAGATCGTCTCCGAAACCACGGATGTCGTCGAGAAGATGTGCATCGAGACGGCGATCACGCTGACCCGCAACAACCGTGTCGCCGCGGCCGAGATGCTTGGCCTTTCACGCCAGTCCCTTTATGTGAAGCTCCGCAAATACGGGATGCTGAACAAGGATTTCGACGCAGAATAGCCGTCAGGGTCCGACCGTCGGGCACGGTTCGGAGCCATTCCGGAGAGAAGTGACCGCAATGACCATCCATATCCCCGCCTGGGTCGAGGAGACGCTTGTTCCGGTCGAAAAGCTCGAAGTGCACCGGCGCGGACTTCGGCACATGGCGGTCTCGGTCTTTGTGCTGCGTGGGGAGGACATCCTTTTGCAGCGCCGGGCCATGGGCAAATACCATACGCCCGGGCTCTGGGCGAACACCTGCTGCACCCATCCGAGCTGGGAGGAGGCGCCACGGGATTGCGCCGAACGGCGCCTGCGCGAGGAGCTTGGCATCACCGGGGTCGATCTTGGTTTTCGCAAGACGGTGGAATACCGTGCCGAGGTCGGCAACGACATGATCGAGCACGAGGTGGTCGATATCTTCGTTGCCGAGGCTCAGACCGACCTCGAGATCGCACCTGACCCTGCGGAGGTGATGGAAACGCGCTGGATAACTCGCAAGGCGCTCGAGCGGTGGATCCGAAGCGTGCCCTCCGACTTCACGCCCTGGATGCGCATCTACCTCGAGCGACACACGGACGTGATTTTCGCGTAGGCGCCGCGTGGAGTGCCCTTCGGAGTCAGCCCTCTATTTACACATTTAGGGCCGATCCCTCATTTTACCTCAATATGAAGGATGCAAACGACAGTCTCGCAGCAGCCGGACCAGACATACGGATACACGGCGTGCAAAGATAAGGAAGAGCGGTAAGAACCTGCCGGGGGCTGGACCTCGCGTGCCCCTCGCAAGCCGTTCCCGCAGTCCGCCATATTGCCCTTGAACACCCCACGCCCACGGGTGATAGCGGTAGCATGCGATCTCTTCGCTTCTTCGTGGAAAACGCGCCCTTTCTCGGCGCGGGTGTTCTCCTGACCTTTCTGTCCAGCTTTGGCCAGACCTTCTTCATTTCCGTCTTCGCCGGCGAAATCCGGAGCACCTTCGACCTCAGCCACGGGGCCTGGGGCACGCTCTACGCGGCCAGCACCACGCTGGCGGCGCTCGCGATGATCTGGTCGGGGCCTCTGACGGACCGGTTCCGCACGCGGGCCCTTGGTGCAATCGTGCTTGTCGCCCTTGCCGGGTCCTGCCTTGCCATGGCCCTGAACCCCGCCGCCATCCTTTTGCCGGTCATCATCTTCCTGCTGCGGTTCTGCGGCCAGGGCATGACCGGCCACATCGCCATGGTGTCGATGTCGCGCTGGTTCGTGGCCAGCCGGGGCAGGGCGCTCGCCACGGCGCGCCTTGGCGTTGCAGCCGGCGAAGCGATCCTGCCGCTGACCGTCGTGGCCACCATGGCCGCCACGGGATGGCACGTCCCTTGGGTGCTGGCGGCAATCGTCTGCCTCGTCTCGATCCCCGGCCTGTGGCGCCTGCTGCGGCTGGAACGTGAGCCGAAGTCGCATGCGGCCGAAGACAGCTCGCTCGGCATGGACGGACGTCACTGGCGGCGGCCCGAGGTGCTGCGGCACTGGCTTTTCTGGGTCATGGCGCCCGCAATCATGGGCCCCAGCGCCTTCATGACCGCCTTCTTCTTCCAGCAGGTGGAGTATGCCGCCCAGAAGGGTTGGGGTCACCTGGAGCTTGTGGCGCTTTTCCCGATCTACACGGGCCTTTCGATGGTCTCGATGATCCTGACGGGCCTGGCGATCGACCGGTTCGGGGCAGGGCGGCTGATGCCGCTGGCCCTGGCCCCCATGGCGGTGGCCTTCGCGCTCTACGGCAGCACCGAGAACCTCGCGCTCACCATGCTTGGCCTGACTTTCATGGCCATCGGGGCAGGGGCCTACGGCACGCTGCCGCCGGCCTTCTGGGCGGAATACTACGGAACCCGGCACCTTGGCGCGATCAAGTCGCTGGCCATTGCGCTAATGGTCTTCGGCTCGGCGCTGGGTCCGGGTCTGACGGGGGTTCTGATCGACGCAGGCGTCGGGATCGAGACCCAGTTTCTATGGGTTGCCGTCTACTTTGCGGCAACCTCTCTGCTCATCGCGGTCGGCATTTCCCGCGCCCGCAAGCGGCTCCCGCCGGGCACGATCGGCTAGCGCGCGCGGCGCAAATAGACGTAGAGCGCCCCATCGCCACCATGCCGGATATGCGCAGGGGCCGTCTGCAGCACCGCCTGGGCAAGCGGCGGCTGCTGCAGCCACATGGGCACCTGTCGCTTGAGGACCCCGCGCGGGCGTGGCAGCGGATCGTAGGGATCCTCCCGCGCGCCCTTGCCGGTGATCACCAGCACCAGCCGCAATCCACGCCCTTGGGATTGCAGGATGAAGCGGTTCAGCGCGCCATGCGCCCGGTCCAGTGTCATGCCATGCAGGTCGATCCGCGCCTCGGGTGAAAGCTTGCCGCGCTTGAGCCGCGTGAAGGCCTTGGAATCCATGCGCACCGGCTGGCCCCGCAACCGCTCAGAGCTGGTTTCGGGCGGGATCAGCGTTTCGGTCTTTCGACGCGCCGACTGGCCGACGTCGAAAGGCGAGAGCGGCTCGCGGGTCTCGCCATTCTCTTTCGGCTTCGCCTTGGCGGGCGGGGGCGTGGCACCTTCGGCCTGCTTGCGCTTCTTCTGCGGGTGCAGAGGGTCTGCACTGCGCGCGACCTGATCCCAGAGCTCGCGCTCCTCGGGGCGAAGACGACGCTTGCGAGTCATTGCGACTGGACGGGCAGCAGGGCGTAGGCGCGCTGAATGGGCATGAGCACGACCATGCGCCCGCCATCCTTGATCCGCCCGGCTTCGCGGCCTGCGGTGTCCCCGGTTCCGAAGAAGATGTCCGCGCGCTGCGCGCCCTTGATCGCCGACCCGGTGTCCTGCGCGACCATAAGGCGGTGCATCGGCACCTCGCCCTCCTTCTCGATCCAGACGGGAGCGCCCAGAGGGACGAAGGCGGGATCGACGGCAATGGTGCGTTCGGGCGTGATCGAGCGGTTCATCGCGCCGAGCGGGCCGCGTTCGGCAGGCACTTCGCTCACCTCGCGGAAGAAGACATAGCTGTCGTTGTGCATGAGCAGGTCCACGCCATCTTCCGGATTGCGGCGCACCCAGTTTGCGATGACCAGCGCCGAAACCTGATGGGGTTCATAGACCCCGCGGCGCACCAGCTCCTGACCGATCGAGCGGTAGGGGTGCCCGTTCGCACCGCCGTAGCCCACGCGGATCACGCGGCCATCGGGAAACCGGATCCGGCCGGACCCCTGCACCTGGAGAAAGAACTTCTCCACCGGGTCGTCGACCCAGGCGATCTCGAGGCCGCGATCTTTCATCACGCCGCTCTCGAGGATCTCGCGACGGGTCAGCCAGGGCTGGTTTTCATGCGCCTCGGGCGGCATCCGGTAGAGCGGGTAGCGGAAGGTCTCGGTCTCGACCGGCGAGCCATCGAGCTCGGGCTCGAAGTAGCCCGTGAAAAGCGCCGCCGTCTCCGGCTCCCGGATCAGTACGGGCCGGAAGAACAGCTCAAAGAACTGCCGCGCATCGCGCGTGTCCGACGCCAGACGGCAAAGCGCGATCCAGTCGGGATCGCGCATGTCCCCACAGGTCTCGCGAAAAACCGAAAGGGCCGCGGCATGATCGTCCGCGGCCCAGTCCTCGAGATCCTCGAACCCGAGGATCGAATAACTCGTCTCATCCTCGGCCAAAGTGCCCGTCCCCCAGATGCCGCAGATGATCGCGAAAGCTGCCAGGAGCGTTCGCGTCATTCGTCCGTTGCGACGAGCAGCCAGTTCGGGTCGTCACTGCCCATCTCGCGTGCGAAGGTCCAGATGTCTTTCTGGCGCTTCACCGCGGTGGCGCTGCCCTCGATCACCTCGCCCTCGGCGTTCTTGACGACCGAGGTCAGCTCGCCGACGAACCGCACGGTAAGCTCGGCCTTGCGGGTGTCGGGATCGAAGGTCGCTTCGTTCAGCGACATCTCGCGCACCCCGACGAACTCGGCCTCGATGGTCAGACCCTGCTGCTCGCGCTGCTCGACGACGGCGGCGAAGCTCTCATAGACGTCGGTTTCGAGGAAGGGGCGAAGCTCTTCCATCTCGCCGCGTTCGAAGCCCATGAGGATCCACTCGTAGGCGCCGCGCGCGCCCGACAGGAACTCGGATACGCTGAAGGTGGGTTCGACCCGCTTCATCTCGGCCAGCGCCTTGGCGGACTCGGAGTTCTCGGGAACGTGATCGATGATATCGTGATCGGGCCCCCCGTCGATCACCTCGAAGTCGCGCCGGGCAGGGGCCGGCTGGCCCTGGCCCTTCGGCGCGGGCGGCTTCTCGAAGCCCTCGCGCGACCCCAGCACGCTGCGCAGGCGCAGTATGAGGAAGACGGCGATGCCAGCAAGAACCAGCAGTTGAAGGATGGGGGAGTTCATCGGCACCTCGGTCTTGGGGGTGTCATGGCATTCTTTGCGTTGCCTTCCTATGTAGGGGAGGCACCGGGACGAGTCCACAACCCCGGCGGCGAAAGGAGTTTCGACATGCGGCTGTTTCTGGCCTTCCTTCTGGTCCCGCTCATCGAGATCGCCCTGTTCATCCAGGTCGGCGGACTGATCGGGCTGTGGCCGACACTGGCGATCGTTGTGCTGACCGCGGTGCTTGGCACATACATGGTCAAGGCCGAGGGTCGGGCGGCGATCAACAACCTGCGCCGCGCCTTCGAAACGCTGGACGATCCCTCCGAGCCGCTGGCCCACGGGGCGATGATCCTGATCTCGGGCGCGCTCCTGCTGACGCCGGGGTTCTTTACCGATGCCGTCGGCTTTGCGCTTCTTGTCCCTGGGGTCCGCAGCGCGGCTTTCCACTGGCTCAAGACCAAGGTGAAGGTTCAGCGCTTCGAGATGGGCACCAACGCCGGCCCGCAACGTCCCACGCATGACCCCCGCAGGCCCACGCCGGGGGCCCGCCATGGCGGTGGCGAGGTGATCGAGGGCGATTATACCGAGGTCTCGGACGACAAGCGCCCCAATCATCCGGGTTCGGGCTGGACCCAGCACTGAGAGGCATTGAGACAGGCGTGAGTGGCTGTTAATCCCTTGGCCAACCTATTAGCCCAGCGGAGAGCGAAATTCATGGCACAGGAAAACGGCGTTGCCGACGAAGCGGCCGCAGCCGCGCAGCAACCCCAGGTCAAGATGAACGTCCTCGCACAGTTCGTGCGGGATCTGTCGTTCGAGAACATCGTCTCGCAAAAAGGCGTCTCGGGGCAGGTCCAGCCCGACGTTCAGGTCCAGGTGAACCTGGATGCCAAGAAACGGCCGACCGAAAACCAGTACGAAGTGGTGATGAAGCTGAAGGTGGACTCCAAGTCCAAAGAGACCGGTGATCAGCTTTTCCTGCTCGAGATGGACTACGCCGGCGTGTTCCACGTCGAGAACGTTTCCGAGGCGCAGCTGCATCCCTTCCTGCTGATCGAATGCCCGCGGATGCTCTTCCCCTTCGCACGCCGTATCGTTTCCGACGTGACGCGCGACGGCGGTTTCCCGCCGCTGAACCTCGAAACCATCGATTTCCTCGCGCTCTACCGCAACGAGATCAAGCGCCGCATGGATGCGGGCGAGCTCAAGCGGACGGATCAGGCCGACGCCTGATCCCCGTCCCGAAGCCAGAGGGCGTTGTCCCCGAGCTTCTCGACAAAGGCGGCGTGAGCCGCCTTTTCGTTTTCCGACAGGCGGCTCGGCAGCGGCTCGGGGCGCGGACGGGGGCGCCAGTTCAGGTCCTGTTCGGTCACCGCCTTGCGGGTCCGGTCCGGCGCCGCCAGACCGAAGTCGGGCTGCTTGCCGCCGATCAGCTCCAGATAGACCTCGGCGAGGATTTCGCTGTCGAGTAGGGCGCCGTGCAGCGTCCGCGAGGCGTTGTCGATCCCGAAGCGGCGGCAGAGCGCATCAAGCGATGCGGGGCTGCCCGGGAACTTGCGGCGTGCGATTTCCAGCGTGTCGATGGCACAATCCGGGGGCAGGAGGGGGCGCTTGCACCAGCCGATCTCGGCATTGAGGAATTTCACGTCGAAGGCGGCGTTGTGGATGATGAGCTTGGCCCCGTCCACGAAGCTCAGGAACTCGTCCACGACCTCTTCGAACAGCGGCTTGTCCCGCAGGAAATCGTCACCAAGCCCGTGCACCTTGAACGCCTCTTCCGGCATGGCGCGCTGCGGGTTGATGTACTTGTGAAAGGTCTCGCCGGTCGGCATGTGGTTGAAAAGCTCGACCGCGCCGATTTCGACGATGCGGTCTCCGGTCTCGGGCTCGAAACCCGTGGTTTCGGTATCGAGGACGATTTCACGCATGATCTGGTAGGCCTTCCCGAATAGTCTTCAATATAGTGTGGACTTGTGCCCGCGCACCTTCAAGCGTCTCGGTCTCGATGACCCAGGTGGCGCGGGCGCATTTTTCTTCGTTCGGCATCTGACGCGCAAGGATGCGTTCGAAATCCTCGTTTGTCATACTGCCCCGCGCGAGGACACGCTTACGCTGGGTTTCACGTGAAACCGATACGCATGCGGTGCCGTCCATCTCGGCCTCCGCACCCGTCTCGAACAGCAGCGGAATGTCGTAGACACAGATTTGCCCCGCATGTTCCTGGGCATATGTCTCCCGATCCTGCCGGACCAGCGGGTGAACGATCGCCTCGATGCGGGGCAGAGCCGTGTCATCCCTTGCGATGATCTGGCGAAGCCTGTCGCGCGAGACTTCGCCTGCCTCGATCGCTGCCGGAAACACCTGCTCAATGGGCGCAACGGCGGCGCCACCCTCGGAATACAGCCGGTGAACCGCGGCGTCCGCGTCCCAGACCGGACAGCCCTCTTCGGCGAACATCTCAGCGGTGGTCGACTTGCCCATGCCGATGGATCCCGTCAGGCCCAACCGGTACGTCATCCCAGAACGGCCTGCCTCAGGTCATCATCCACCTCGGGGCGCAGTCCGAACCACCGCTCGAACCCCGGAACGGCCTGGTGAAGCAGCATCCCAAGCCCGTCGACCACGGTACAACCCTGAGTGCGCGCCTCGCGCAACAACCGTGTTTCCAGCGGTGCGTAGACGATGTCCGTGACCACCATGCTCTTGTCGAGCGCATCCAGCGGCACGCGAAGCTCGGGTTTGCCCGTCATGCCCAGAGACGTGGTGTTGACCACCGTTGCGGCCCCCTCAATCGCGTTGCCGGCCTGAACCCACTCGACGACCTTCAGCCGGTTTCCGAAGTCCTCGCGAAGCGCGTCGGCACGAATGCGCGTGCGGTTGCTGATCCGGATCTCGGGCACACCCACATCCAGCAGAGAGGTGACAACCGCCCGCGCCGCGCCACCCGCGCCCAGCACGACGGCCGGCCCCGATGTCGGGTCCCAGCCCTCGGCGGACTGGCGCAGGTTCTCGATGAACCCGTAGCCGTCGGTGTTGTCCGCGTGGATCTTGCCGTCTTTCCGGAAGATCAGCGTATTCGCCGCACCGATGAGCGCTGCGCGGTCCGAAATCAAATCCGCGATCTCCATCACCGTCTCCTTGTAGGGGACCGTGATGTTCACGCCGACAAAGCCGAGCTCGGGAAGCATCCGCAGCGCATCGGCAAGACGGTCCGGGGCGATGTCCATCGGCACATAGTGGCCCCGGATGCCATAGCGGCGCAGCCAGTGGCCATGCAGGATCGGGGACCGGGAATGCGCGATCGGTGAGCCGATGACACCGGCCAGCGGAATACGGGGGGCATCGCTCATGCGGGCAACCTTCCTGTCAGCGTGAGATGGTTCAGCAGTTCGATCAGAGGTAGCCCGAGGATCGTGAAATAGTCGCCCTGGATCTGCGAAAACAGCCGAACGCCCTCTGCCTCTAGCTTGTAGCCGCCGACCGAGCTCGCGATGTCAGGCCAGGCGCGGTCGAGATAGTCATCGAGCGTGGCGTCCGAGATATCGCGCATGGTCAGGCGCGCCACTCCGACGTGCCGCCAGACGGGCTCGGCATCCTCATAGAGCACGGCCGCAGACAACAGGTGGTGCGTTTTGCCTCGCAGAGCCCTGATGTGATCCCGCGCGTCGTCCCGGGTGGCGGGCTTTGAAAAGATCTCGCCATCGCAGGACAGCACCTGATCGCAACCAAGGACGGGCACTTCGGCCCCCTTTGATGCGATACGCCGAGCCTTCGCTTCGGCAAGGGCATCGGCCACATCGCGAGGGGGCGCCGACTCCTCTGTAAGCGACGCTCGGATGGCTTCTTCGTCCAGCGAGGGCGAATCGATCTCGAATCGAAGTCCCGCGTTACGGAGCATCTGAGCGCGTATGGCGGAGCCCGAAGCCAGTATGAGGTCCAAAGACATGGGGATAACTCGGTGGCCAAACAGTGAAAATTCGCCGGGGCAGTTCTGGGGAAAATCCGACCCGCATGCAAGGCTGGGGAGGATCCCCCACCTTTTGCGTCGCGCCGGATGAGTCGCTCGCATGTGAGTATGAATACCTTGCCGGTCGGCCTCGACCCCGGGTCCGACCGGATCTCCCGCGGAGAGCGCACAGAGGGTGAAACCCGCCTGTGGGCTTTTATCTATTTGCTAACAATCGTTAATTTTCTATCACTCCCGTTGTGCCCCTGGTTCTCCCCCACAACAATCCACAGGACGCGGCTTGTGTAAAAGTCTTGGGGCCGTTCAAGGATCCACAGGGAGAGGGCCTCGTAACTACAAAAACTTCACTTATCTTTCTGTTCTGATTTGAGAGGGGGTCCGCCCCGAACGGCGGAATTGACTCCGACCCGTCCAAGCCGCTAAACGACGACAACTCCCGGTCCCGGGAGCGACTTCCCAGACAAAGACATCGATGCAGGCAGGATCGAGCCTGTCATGAGGTATGGAATGAACGACGAAATCGTCGAAACCAGAGAAACTGACGAAACCGTCGAGACACTGAATCTCGCGGATCTGAAGGCGAAGAGCCCGAAGGATCTGCTCTCCATGGCCGAAGAGCTCGAGATCGAGAACGCTTCGACCATGCGCAAGGGCGAGATGATGTTCCAGATCCTCCGCGAACGCGCGGATGAGGGCTGGGAAGTCTCCGGTGACGGTGTTCTCGAGGTGCTTCAGGACGGTTTCGGCTTCCTGCGGTCGCCCGAGGCGAACTATCTGCCGGGTCCGGACGATATCTACGTCTCTCCCGAGATGATCCGGAAGTACTCGCTGCGGACCGGTGACAGCATCGAAGGCGAAATTCGCGCCCCCGATGGCGAAGAACGCTACTTCGGCCTCGTCAGCGTTACCAAGATCAACTTCGAGGTGCCCGAGCAAGCGCGCCACAAGATTGCATTCGACAACCTGACGCCGCTCTATCCCGACGAACGCCTGTCGATGGAGATCGAGGATCCGACGATCAAGGACAAGTCCGCCCGGATCATCGACCTAGTCGCACCGATCGGGAAGGGCCAGCGGGCGCTAATCGTGGCGCCGCCGCGGACCGGTAAGACGGTCCTGCTTCAGAACATCGCCAATTCGATCGAGACGAACCATCCCGAGTGCTATCTCATCGTGCTGCTCATCGACGAGCGCCCGGAAGAGGTGACCGACATGCAGCGGTCCGTGAAGGGGGAGGTGATCTCCTCGACCTTCGACGAACCCGCAACGCGTCACGTGGCTGTCAGTGAGATGGTCATCGAGAAGGCCAAGCGTCTTGTCGAACATAAACGAGATGTTGTTATTCTGCTCGACTCGATCACAAGACTTGGTAGGGCGTTCAACACCGTGGTGCCGTCATCGGGCAAGGTTCTGACCGGTGGTGTGGACGCAAACGCGCTTCAGCGGCCGAAACGCTTCTTCGGCGCCGCACGTAACATCGAAGAGGGCGGCTCGCTCACGATCATCTCGACCGCGCTGATCGATACCGGCAGCCGCATGGACGAGGTGATCTTCGAAGAGTTCAAGGGCACCGGCAACTCCGAGATCGTTCTGGACCGCAAGGTCGCGGACAAACGGGTCTTCCCGGCGATCGACATCCTCAAGTCCGGTACACGGAAAGAGGATCTTCTGGTCGAGAAGTCCGATCTTCAAAAGACCTTCGTCCTGCGCCGTATCCTCAACCCGATGGGGACGACGGACGCGGTGGAATTCCTGCTCTCGAAGCTCAAGCAGACCAAGACGAACTCCGAGTTCTTCGACTCGATGAACAGCTAGGCCAATGTCGGACACGATCTTTGCCCTGGCCAGCGCCCCCGGCCGGGCGGGGGTGTCTGTCATCCGCGTCTCAGGTTCGCAGGCGTTCGAGGTCGCGCGCCGTCTTTGCGGCGACCTCCCGCAGGCGAGGCGAGCCGCACTTCGGCGCTTGAACGATTCAGCAGGTCAGTTCCTGGACGAAGCGCTTGTCCTTGTCTTTGAACCGGGGCGGAGCTTTACCGGGGAAGCCGTAGTCGAGTTCCAGGTGCACGGCAGCACCGCAGTGATCGGTGCCGTGCTCCGGACGCTTTCCGAGATAGAGGGATGCCGACAGGCCGAACCGGGCGAGTTTACCCGCCGCGCTCTCGAAAATGAGCGGATGGACCTGACGCAGGTCGAAGCCTTGGCTGATCTCATCGACGCCGAGACAGAATCCCAGAGACGTCAGGCCCTTAGAGTGCTTTCAGGCGCGCTTGGCGATCTCGTGGGGCAGTGGCGCAAGGACGTCATCCGGGCAGGGGCCTTGATCGAGGCCACGATCGACTTCGCCGACGAGGAAGTGCCGACGGATGTGACGCCAGAGGTTTCGGCGCTGCTCGACTCCGTTCTCGCCGGCCTGTCGCGTGAGCTTTCGGGTCTTTCGGCAGCGGAGCGGGTCAGGACCGGGTTCGAGGTCGCGATTGTTGGCCCACCGAATGCCGGGAAGTCGACCTTGCTGAACTACCTTGCCGGGCGCGAGGCGGCCATTACCTCGGATATTGCCGGGACCACGCGTGATGTAATCGAAGTGCGAATGGAGATCGCCGGGCTGGCGGTGACGCTGCTCGATACCGCGGGCCTGCGCGAAACTGAGGACGCGGTGGAATCGCTTGGCGTTGACCTGGCGCGTCGCAGAGCCATGGCCGCGGACCTTCGGATTCATCTTCTTCCGGCTGGTACTGATCCGCTCATCGAGGTGACGGATGACGACATCCTGGTTATCGCCAAGGCGGATGCGACGGTTGGCGGATCCGGCGTTTCAGGACTGACCGGTCAGGGCGTGCCGGAGCTTTTGGAGAATATCGGGGCGCGGTTGTCCGAAAGGACGGCGGATGCAGGGCTGGCGGCGCGCGAACGGCATAGGGTTGTTCTCAACGAAGGACAGGCCCATTTGTTGTCAGCGCGGGACTTGTTGAATCAGGGCGCCGAGATGTATGACTTGGCGGCCGAGGAACTCCGTGCCGGAGCGCGCGTGCTTTCCTCGCTTCTGGGGCACGTGGATGTCGAAGATCTTCTGGACGAAATCTTCTCCAGCTTCTGTGTCGGGAAATGAAGGGTGTTTCACGTGAAACAATTGTCCTTTGATGTGATCGTGATCGGTGGCGGCCAGGCCGGAACCGAGGCAGC
>CAYNKL010000003.1:0-5032 GCA_964397775.1 uncultured Rhodobacterales bacterium
TGCATGGCGGTCGGGAAGGTGTCGTTGGAGGACTGGCCCATGTTGCAGTGATCGTTCGGGTGCACCGGATCCTTGGTGCCCATGGTGCCGCCCAGCATCTCGATCGCGCGGTTCGATATCACCTCGTTCGCGTTCATGTTGGACTGGGTGCCCGAGCCGGTCTGCCAGACGACAAGCGGGAAGTTGTCGTCGAACTTGCCGTCGATGACCTCGCCCGCGGCGGCGATGATGGCGTCGGCCACCTTTTCGTCCATGGAGCCGTTGGCCTTGTTGGCCATGGCGCAGGCCTTCTTCACCACGCCGAGGGCGCGGATGATCGGCACCGGCTGTTTCTCCCAGCCGATGGGAAAGTTCATGATCGAGCGCTGGGTCTGGGCGCCCCAGTACTTGTCTGCGGGCACTTCCAGCGGGCCGAAGCTATCGGTCTCGGTGCGGGTCTCGGTCATGTCGGGGTCCTCCGGTATGCAGCTGCATGCCGGATAGCCTGTCGCTGCCCGGGGGGCAATCGGCCAGTTCGGCGCAGCGGCCTTCTTATTTGCGGAAACGGTCGAGGCTGACGACCTCGGCATCCTGCCGTTCGGTCTCGGGCTGGGATTCGGATTCGCCACCGCCGGGCCCGTCGTCCGGGGGCGTGGGCTGATCGTCCTCGGCTTCGTCCTGGGTTTCGAAGCGCAGGCCGAATTCGACGGAGGGGTCCACGAAGGTCTTGATCGCGTCGTAGGGGATGTAGAGCCGTTCGGGCGCGTCGCCGAAATTGAGCGTGACAGCGAATCCCTCATCGGTGACCTCGAGGTGGTCGAACCAGTGCTGCATCACCACGGTCATCTCTTCGGGATAGCGGTCCGACAGCCAGTCGGCGAGCTCGGCATCCGGATGGGCCGTGTCGAAGGTGATGAAGAAATGGTGGTCGCCGGGCAGACCCCTTTCCTGGACGTCTTCGAGCACCTCCTGAATCAGGCCGCGCATGGCGCGATGCATGAGATTTCCGTAGTCGATGCTGCGGGACATAGCGCTCCCCTGTTGATTGGGGGCCAGCATAGGCTGTTTTCCGCGGTGAGTGAAAGGGGGCAGGCCGGATTTGTCAGAGGTGCGAGATCCCCCAGCCGGCAAGCGCACAGACGGCCAGCGTCAGGGGGATCCCGCGACGCAGCGACCCCAGCATGAGCGCCGCAAGCGCGATGAGGGGCAAGGCGTCCCAGCGGGGCGCGTCGAGACGCGGTAGATCGAGGGTGAGGGGGCCGAGCGGGACCTCGGTCACCTCGGTGAAGACGACGTGGAAGGCGAACCAGAGCGAGAGGTTGAGAATCACGCCGACAACGGCGGCGGTGATGGCGCTGAGCGCAGATTGCAGGCGGGGCCGGGCGAGGAGGCTTTCGACGTAGGGGGCGCCCGCGAAGATCCAGAGGAAGCAGGGCACGAAGGTCATCCAGAGGGTGAGCAGGCCTGCGACGATGGCCAAGCCCGCGCCGTCCTGCGCGTGCCCGGTCAGCATTCCCACGAACTGGGTGACGAGGATCAGCGGGCCGGGCGTGGTTTCGGCCAGGCCGAGCGCGTCGACCATTTGCGTGGCGTCGAGCCAGCCACGGTTCTGGACCACTTCCTGCGCCATGTAGGCAAGCACCGCGTAGGCGCCGCCGAAGGTGACGACGGCGAGGCGCGCGAAGAAGGCGGCGAGGTCGAAGAGCAGGCTCTGCCCCGCAAGCCAGAGGACGGGCAGGGGCAGGAGCCAGAGCGCAGCCCAGAGCGCGAGCGTCGCGGGGGCGGTGTGGTTGGCCGGTGGCGGCGGGATGTCGGTGGCGGTCTCGCGGCTCCACAGGAACCCCCAGAGCGCGGCCGCGGCGATGATCAGCGGGAAGGGCAGGCCGAGCGCGAAGATCGCGAGGAAGGACAGCGCCGCGAGCAGGTAGGCATCGGGGGTCTTCAGGGCCTTTTGCCCCAGCCGCAGCAGCGCCTGCACGACAATGACGATGACCGCCGCCTTGACCCCGAGCAGCAGAGCGCCGGTTTCGGGCTGCGCGCCGAAGCGGGCGTAGAGCAGGGCGAGCGCGGCGATGACCAGCGCGCCCGGCAGCACGAAAAGCGTGCCCGCGATGAGGCCCCCGGGGATGCCGCGAAGGCGCCATCCCGCGTAGGTGGCAAGCTGCATCGCCTCGGGGCCCGGAAGGAGCATGCAGAAGCTGAGCGCCGAGAGGAACTGGCGCTCGCTCAGCCAGCGGGTCTCCTCGACCAAAGCGCGGTGCATGAGGGCGATCTGGGCGGCGGGGCCGCCGAAGGAGAGGACGCCGATACGGCCGAAGACGCGGGCGAGCGAGGCAAGGGGGGTGGTCATGCGCGTGGCCTTTGACAGCCGTGTGCGACAGGGATGTGACAGGCGGCGGGTGCGGTCAGCCGAAGACCCTCGAGATCTCGCGCAGCATCTTGCGGCGGATGGCGCGGGCGTAGTCGCGGTAGCCGCGGGCGGTCTCGACAAAGCCGTCGCCGGTGATGACCTGCCGGTGATAGAAGTTGGTGATGGCGAGGCCGAGGCTTTCGATGGCAAGCCCGTTGATGGTGACGCCGGCCCGTTCCGCGCGGCGGCGGAGGTGGCGCACCTCCGCACCGCCGAGGGCGTTGGGTGTGCCGTCGCCCGAGAGGTCGATGACGCGGCGGACGCACTCGGGGCCCTGTCTGATGTGGTCGAGCGCCACGATGAGCGCCTCGGCCGGGGCGGTGTCGGAGAGGATGAAGGCGCGCGGCATCTCGCGGACCTGTGCCGCGAGTGCGGCGACCTGGGCGGGGCTGTAGATGGTGGTCCAGCCGATGCTGATCTCCTGATCCGGGATGCCGGACCACTGCATCACGGAAAGGCTCACGCGGTCGCGGACGAGGATCTCGATGATCTCGGGGTCCTGCAGCGCAGCGGCGAGCCCTTCGGTCTGGAGCCGGAATTCGCCCGCATCGACGGAGTTGGAGACGTCCATCGCCAGCAGCAGGGCCGTCTGGCAGGCCCCGAGGGGGCTGGCGGCGGTGATGGCGGCGAGACAGAGGGCCGCGGGCGCGACGTTCATGACGCGATGCTGCCGCCGGCTTGCCCATGCGTCAACGACATTGCGCGCGGCGTGACAGGTCCGAGAGCGAAGAGCGTCAATTTTGGGGGATAAAGTGCAGGCTTCTGTTGCCAGGTGCCTGCGAACCCCGCCTTACGCTGCTAGGCGCAAGGGCTTAGATTTCGGTCTTGTCACTGCTTACGCAGCAACTGCAACCGGAGCATGATTGTCGTTGGCAACTATGCTTAATGAACCGATAACGGTGGTATCTCACCGGGACAAAGCTACACCTTTACACGTTCGTCGATCCTATTTCGGCCCCATGTTCCCGCCAACGCCGGGTATTTGGTGGAGCCGCCGGGTACCGCCCCCGGGTCCGATCCGCTTATTATGTGCGCGTTTATGCCCATAGTCCCTTGCGGGACACCGGGAATATAGGCGGGGTGGCGCGGCTTGCAAAGGGGGCAGACGCGGAGAATTCGCGTCGAACCGGATTTTCCGGTGGAAAACCCGGTGCTTGCCGCCGCGGCCTAGAGTTCGATGACCGAGACGTTCTTGCCCTTGGCGGACAGCGCGATGCGCCCTTCGCAGAGGCGCAGGGCGTCCTCTCCGAAGACTTCGTAACGCCAGCCGCGCAGCGCGCTCACGTCGCGTTCGCCTGCCGCGATCGCGTCGAGATCGGCTGCGGGGGCGATCAGCTTGGAGGCGACGCCCGAGCTTTCGGTCTTGGCCTTGAGGAGCACGCGGAGGAGATCCGCCAGCGCCGGGTTCACGTTGAGCTTGTCGCGCGCCGTGTCGGGCTGCGGCAGGTCTTCCTTGGGGCAGTCGATGCCTTCCTTCACGGCGGCAAGGATGCCATCGGCGATCTCGCCCTTGCGGGCCTCGCGCAGGAGCAGCCGCGAGCGCCCAAGGTCGGCCATGTCGGCAGGCTTGGTCGAGGCCAGTTCGACCAGCGCGTCGTCCTTGAAGACCCGCGAGCGGGGGATGTTGCGCTTCTGGGCGTAGTTTTCCCGGAAGCTCGCCAGCGCCCGCACGATGGCAAGAAAGCGCGGCGAGTTGGAGCGCGTCTTGACCCGCATCCAGGCCTGTTCGGGCCGGACAGTGTAGGTTTCGGGATCGGTGAGGGTGTTGAGTTCTTCGGCCACCCAGCGGTCGCGGCCCGTCTTGGCAAGGCGTCCGGCAAGGAATTCGTAGATCACCCGCAGGTGGGTGACGTCGGCCAGCGCGTAGGTCTTTTGCGCGTCGGTCAGCGGGCGGCGCGACCAGTCGGTGAAGCGCGAGGACTTGTCGAGGCTCTGCTTGGCGATCTTCTTGACCAGCGTCTCGTAGCCGACCTGTTCGCCGAAGCCGCAGACCATGGCGGCGACCTGCGTGTCGAAGAGCGGCGTGGGGATCACGCCGTGATCGACCCAGAAGATCTCGAGATCCTGACGGGCGGCGTGGAAGACCTTGACCACACTGTCATCGCGGAAGAGGTCGAGCAGCGGATCGAGCGAGAGCCCTTCGACCAGCGGGTCGACGATCACCGCGTCATTCTCACCGTCGCCGGGATAGGCGAGCTGAACCAGACAGAGCTTGGAGTAGTAGGTGCGTTCGCGCAGGAACTCGGTATCGACCGTCAGATAGGGATGTGCCCGCGCGGCGTCGCAGAATGCGGCCAGGTCCTCTGTCGTCGTGATCGTCTTCATGTGCGCTCCGGCAGCTTGTCCTGATGATGGTGCGCCCTCCTACACCCGTCCGCGCAGGAGCGCAAAGGCACCTTTCCCATTTGAAACCGGGGTGCGGCTCGCAGTCTCCGCATCCGCCCCTGTCATTCCGGTTGGTGATGAGGCGGCGCACAGACATTCGTTTCCGCGATGAGGCGGAGACGCCTATCTAGGCCTCGTCTGACAGCATGACCAGAAAAGGAGAGCTGAGATGACCCATCTGGATCTGACCTGCGCCCCGGCGCAACATCACCGGCGACTCGCCCCCTCGGACCTTCGGGCCATCGGTGCGGGCATTGC
>CAYNKL010000003.1:5132-69577 GCA_964397775.1 uncultured Rhodobacterales bacterium
GCCGCACGCCGTCACTGCGCGCTGAGGTGCAGCGGTTCGCGGTTCCCGGCGGCGAAGCGGCGCAGGACGGCGGGGTAAAGCCGGTGTTCTTGCGTGAGGACACGCGCGGCGAGATCGTTGGGCGTGTCGCCGGGCCGGACCGGCACGGCGGCCTGTCCGAGGATCGGGCCGTCGTCGAGCTCGGGCGTGACCTCGTGCACGGTGCAGCCGTGTTCGGTGTCGCCGGCTTCGAGCGCGCGCTGGTGGGTGTGCAGCCCGCGGTACTTCGGCAGCAGCGAGGGGTGGATGTTGAGCATGCGCCCCTCCCACTGACGGACAAAGCCGCCTGTGAGCACGCGCATGAAGCCCGCAAGGCAGATCAGGTCGGGCTGCGCCTTGGTGAGGGCCTCTTGAAGCGCCGCCTCGAAGGCGGGACGGTCCTTGCCGAAGGGCCTGTGATCGACGACCGCCGTGGGCACGCCCATCTCGGCCGCGCGGCCAAGGCCGCCGGCGTCGGGTTTGTTCGAAAGGACAAGACAGGGCCGCGCCGGGTGATCGCCGGTCATGTCCTCGACCAGCTTGACCATATTGGACCCGCCGCCTGAAATCAGGATGGCGACGCGTGTCACGCAAGGCTCCCGCTGTAGGCGATGCCCGGGGTGCCGGTGACCCTGCCCAGCGTGACGACGGTTTCGCCGGCCTCGCGCAGGGTGGCGGCGACGCTTTCGGCCTGATCCGCGGCCGCGACGACCACGAGGCCGATGCCGCAGTTGAAGGTCTTGAGCATCTCGGAGGCCTCGATGCCGCCCTGCTGCTGCAGCCAGGCGAAGACGCCGGGAAGCTCCCAGGCGCTCAGGTCGATCTCGGCGCCGCAATCATCGGGAAGGACACGGGGCAGGTTTTCGGTCAGGCCGCCGCCGGTGATGTGGGCGAGCGCATGCACGCCGCCGCCGCGGACTGCCTCGAGCGCGGGTTTCACGTAAAGACGCGTGGGCGCCAGCAGCGCCTCGCCCAGGGTGCCGTCGGCCCAGGGGCAGGGGGCGTCCCAGTCGAGGTCTGAGATCTCGACCAGCTTGCGCACCAGCGAATAGCCGTTGGAGTGCACGCCACTCGAGGCCACGCCCAGAAGCACATCGCCCTCGGCCACGTCGTCGGGCAGGGCGGCGCCGCGTTCCATGGCACCCACGGCAAAGCCCGCGAGGTCGAAATCGCCGTCGCCGTACATGCCCGGCATCTCGGCGGTCTCGCCGCCGATCAGCGCGCAGCCCGAGCGGACGCAGCCCTCGGCTATGCCCTCGACCACCTGTGCGGCGGTTTCGGTGTCGAGCTTACCGGTGGCGAAGTAGTCGAGAAAGAAGAGCGGCTCGGCGCCCTGGCAGACCAGGTCGTTCACGCACATGGCGACGAGGTCGATGCCGACGCCCGAGACGTGACCCGTGTCGATGGCGATGCGCAGCTTGGTGCCCACGCCGTCGGTGGCCGCGACCAGCACCGGATCGGTGTAGCCCGCCTGCTTGAGATCGAAGAGCGCGCCGAAGCCGCCGAGCCCGGCCATGACGCCGGGCCGGTTGGTCCGCTTGGCCGCGGGTTTGATCCGTTCGACGAGGGCGTTGCCCGCATCGATGTCGACGCCCGCCTGCGCGTAGGTCAGACCGTTCTTACGCTCGCTCATGAAGCTGTCCTCGTCTTGCCGTGAGGCGCGATTAGCCCATCCCGCGCCGCCCTGCAATCTGCACGCTTGACGGTCTGCCGCGCTCTGCTAGGGAAGGTCCCAGGCCGGGCCTGTAGCTCAATTGGTTAGAGCAGGGCGCTCATAACGCCTTGGTTGGGGGTTCGAGTCCCTCCGGGCCTACCAACTCTCAGGTTCACTTGAGACCTCCAAAGGTGGATCCGGCGACGTTACCAAGTAGTAACGTTTTTCTCGGGTGAGATACTCCAACCATTCAAGAACGCTGTAGTTGAGCTGGCCTACAAATCAATGAAAGAGCTGGTGCATTCTTCGTTTTATGCGTGACTCTGGTGCGCTAAAGATGATTTCGGCTTACAATTCCTCACTGAAATTTCACGCATCAGCTGAAGAGAACAACCTGCGCACTGAGGATTAGCGATGCGAAAAGCGAAAGAAATATAGACAGATTGATAGCGGTTGCCCTCGAGCATGCATGCGAGAATGTGTAATATTCTCTCGTCTCATACCTGCTACTTGTTTCGGGCATTTTGGTTTCGGCCGCCTCGGTTGCCTCCGAAGGATATGCCCTCCACAAGATGATCATGGCGAACAGGTTCAAGATTGTCGAAATCAATAAAATCAAAAAAGCAATCTTTGCCAGAAATGATTGGCTCGGTAAGGGCAATAATGTTGCAGCCATGAGGATACCATTGAAGGAGATCATTCCTCTCGCCTTGTTTATTGCCCGATCATTAACTGCGACTGCGTAGCCCTGTGCTCTGGATAAATCTCCGTCATACTGTAATACGAGTTGATCCCAGTATTCGTTTCTGGATTTTTCTTTGTAGGGGGCTCCGAATACGTAATACTCGCCGCCGCCCATGAATATCCGGCTGTTTAATACATGCTCAAGCAAGGGTGGCTCCGCTTCAAATATGTACAACGTCTATTTATAAGAGGTGAGTATAAAAATTACTATCTTTATTACCGAGTGTCAGCCTCAGATCAAAACGATAGACTAAGTACATATTATGCGGGTCATGCCCTACTGAAGCAACGAAAAAGTACTGGATGAACGCCATCTCGGGTTTTGACGATCTCTCGATTTTGGATGTGAAGGGACTATGCGTCTTCCCTAAGCGGCATATCCTATATCCCGGATAGGACATAACGTCTGACGCTTTCACCACGCGATCGTTATGAATTCAGTCGCAAGATGATCTTAGGGGTGGCGCGAGTTGTCTAAGTCGATGTCAGGAAATAAAAAAGGGCGCCATTTTTGGCGCCCTTTCCTGTCTCCATGTTCATCCGCCTCTCACGCCGCCTGGTCGGTGTCCGAGCTGGATTCGCGGGGGACGAGGGCTTGCATGATGTCGGACATGTGGACCGAGCCCACCGCTTCGCTGCCGCGCATGACGCGGTAACTGCGGTCGAGCTGGCCCTGGGCCTGGGCAATCACGTTTTCCAGGTTGGAATTGTAGTCCACGTCGCCCGAGAATTCGCCCGTGGTCTCGCCCTTGCGCATGATGGAGCGGACGCGCAGGACGCGGGCGCGGTTGATGTCGGCCACGAAGTCCTCGATGTAGGGATCGGCCGGGTTGAGCAGGATGTGCTGCGGCTCGCCCTGCTGGACCACCGCGCCGTCCTTGAGGATCACCAGGTGATCGGCGAGCTTCAGCGCCTCGTCCAGATCGTGGGTGATGAAGACGATGGTCTTGTGCAGCTCGGCCTGCAGCTCGAGCAGAAGGTCCTGCATGTCCGTCCGGATCAGCGGGTCGAGGGCCGAGAAGGCCTCGTCCATGAGCATGATCGGCGAATTGGAGGACAGCGCCCGGGCGATGCCCACACGCTGCTGCTGACCGCCCGAAAGCTGGTGCGGGTACTGGTTGCCGTAACCGTCGAGCCCGACGCGTTCGAGCCACCTTTCGGCCTCGCCCTCGAACTCCTTGCGGGAGAAGCCGCGGGTGTGGAGCGCCATGCCGGCGTTCTCGGCCACGGTTCGGTGGGGCAGGAGGGCGAACTTCTGGAAGACCATGGACATGGTCTCGCGCCGCAGCTTGCGCAGGCGGCGTTCGTCCCACTTCAGGATGTCCTCGCCGTCCACCAGCACCTCGCCCGCGGTGGGCTCGATCAGGCGGTTGAGGTGGCGGATCAGCGTCGACTTGCCCGAGCCGGAGAGGCCCATGATCACGGTGATCTGGCCCTCCTGCATGTCGACGTTGATGTCCTGCAGCCCGAGCACATGGGCGCGCTCGGACAGGAGTTCGGGTTTGCCCATGCCGGCACGGACGTCTTCAAGCGCGGCTTCGGGGTGTTCCCCGAAGATCTTGTAGAGATGCTTGATCGAGATCTTGATTTTCTTGTCGTCGCTCATGTCGTCTCTCCCTTACCGGCTGGACTGGCTTGCGTCGATGCGGGCCAGCGAGGCCTTGGTGACGCGGTCCAGAACGATGGCGATGATGACGATGCCGAGACCGGCAATCAGGCCCACGCCCAGTTCGAGGTTGCGGATGCCGCGCAGCACGAGGATGCCGAGGCCGGGGGCGGACACCATCGAGGCGATCACGACCATGGCGAGGCTCATCATGATGGTCTGGTTCACACCGGCCATGATGTTGGGCAGCGCGAGCGGGATCTGCACGCCGAAGAGCTTCTGGTGCTTGGTCATGCCGAAGGCGTCGGCGGCCTCGATCACGTCCTTGTCCACCAGCCGGATGCCGAGGTCGGTGAGGCGCACCACGGGCACGATGGCGTAGAGGATCACCGCGATGCCGTAGAGCTTGGGCTCGGTCACCGAGAAGAGGAAGATCAGCGGGATCAGGTAGACAAAGGGCGGCAGCGTCTGCAGCATGTCGAGGATCGGGATCACCACGCGCTGCATCTTGTCGCTGCGCGACATGGCGATGCCGATGGGCACGCCGAGCAATACGCATATGAAGGCGCAGACGAAGATGATCGCCAGCGTCTGCATGGCGTAGTCGTAGTGGTCGATGAAGGCCAGGAAGCCGAAGCAGAGCGCCACGAAACCGGTGAGGCGCCAGTTGCGGCCGACGGCCCAGACCACGATCAGCAGCAACGGGATCATGACCCACCAGGGTGTCGAGGTCATCACGTCGAGCGCGTTGCGCAGCATCCAGCTCAGCGGCTGGGTGATCGGGTCGACCACGATGCGCAGGGCGTCACGGATGTCGAGGAAACCTTCCTCGATGCCGACCGTGAGGTCGCGGGATTGCGGGATCTTCCCGCAAGCGTCGTTGAGGGCGTCGAGAGAGGGGAACGGGAAGGGGCCGCCGTCGGACTCGGACCCGCTGGTCTGGGCCACGAGATCCTCCATCGACATGGGGCCGCCTGCGGAGGCGCCGCCGTCGCACCACTCTCGCAGCCCCAAAGCGTTGAATACTCCGTCGTATGTCGCCATGAGATCAATCGGGCCGGGATGCGGCCCATCCTCCTGTCAGAATACTGTAAAAGCACAAACGGGGCCGCCTTGGCGGCCCCGCTGCGATATGTCCCGCGGATCGCGGAACGCTTGGGGTCTTATTGGGTCAGCGCCGAAAGACGTTCGGCGGCTTCGTCGTTCACCCAGCCGGTCCACGTGTCCTGCGCGCTGGTCAGGAAGTGCACGGCGACCTCTTCTGCGGAGGCGTTGTTCTCGTCCTGCCATGCCAGCAGACCGCTCATCTGGTCGGTGCCGAAGGTCATCTTGGAGAAGAACTCGGTGACTTCCGGGTTCTCTTCCTGGAAGGCCGTGGTGACCGAGGTCAGGATCGGTGCGGCCGGGAAGTCGGAAACCTGCGGATCCTCAGCGTCGGCGTTCTGAAGATTGGCAAAAGCCTCTTCGTTGTAGTCGCCGATCTTGACGCGGGTCATGTCGTACTTGCCGAGCGGCACGGTCGGGCCCCAGTAGTAGCCGAACCAGGGCTCTTCGTCGGTGACGGCCGAACCCATGGAGGAGGCGAGCGTTTCGCCGGAGCCGTGGTTGAACACCTCGATGCCCGAGGATTCAAGATCCAGAGCACGCACGAGGTTGTCGGAGACCACACGGCAGCCCCAGCCGTCGGGGCAGTTGTTGAAGGTGCCGCCGACGAGGTCGGGGTTCTCCATGATGCCTTCGATGGTGGTCAGCTCGGGGTGTTCCTCGGCCAGGTAGGTCGGGATCCACCAGCCTTCGACGCCGCCCGGATCCAGAACCGAGGTGAGGCGCGTAATGGTGCCGCCTTCCTCGAGGCGGTTGTAGGCGTCACCGGCCGAGTTGAGCCAGAGGTTGGTCACCACGTCGGGTTCGCCGTTTTCGGCGACCGAGGTGATGGCCGGGATCGTGTCGGACTGAACCAGGCTCACGTCGCAGCCATAGCCCTGTTCGAGGAGGAACTTCGCGATGTTGGTGGTCACTTCGGCGGCGGCCCAACCCATCTGGGCGATGGAGACCTCGCCGCACTGACCGCCCTCTTCCTGCGCGCTTGCGGAAAGCGGAACAATGCAGGTACCGGCCAGAATTGCGGTGGCCATCGTCATCTTACGCATGTCGAACTCCTGTCGTTGTGGCGGCCCGAGTGCTGATGCGGGCGAGGCGAACCATCGTGCTTCGCATTTGCGAAGCAGTTTCATGGTGCGCGAGAGCCCCCGACTCAGGCGTCGGGATTTGTTTAAGCGAAGAACTGCCGATATTCAAACGACATTATCGGGTCAGGAAGCGACATGACCCCGGGGGACATTCGTCCGGGATGCTTCGGAAGGCATAGGATAGAGATAAGATGTAGGGGATAAGCAACGGCGCAAGCGCCCCGCATGCCTCAGAAAAACCGCCTCCGGGGAAGATGGTTCCGCGCCTCGGGGGGATTGGCGAGCGCCTGCGTCGGATTAGCTCTTGGTTAACGGCACAAAACGGAGACCGACACCGTGTTTCAGATCATCGACGTCCTCATTGCCCTTCTGACCATCGGCTTCGGTCTCTTCGGGCTGATCTCGCCGCGCTACACCGCGAAGGTGCTCGACATGACGCCCACGGACACGACCATGGGGCTCAGCGAGCTGCGCGCCTCGGCGGGCGGACTCTTTGTCGCGATGGGGGTGGTCTGCATCTGGACAGGCGCGCCCTGGGCCTACGCGATGCTGGGCGTGGCCTATGCGGGCGCGGCCACCGGCAGGCTTGTGTCGATCGTGATCGACAAGCCGCCGATGCCCAAGGCCTTCTACTGGTTCCTGCTCGAAGCGGTACCGTCTGCGTGGTTGCTGCTGACGGTGCACTGAACCTCAGTCGTTGCCGGTTCCGGTGAAGCGCGCGGCATCGGCCGCGGCACGCCGGATGGCGTTCGATTTGTGGACCGTCTCCTGGTACTCGGCTTCGGGGTCGCTGTCGTAGACGATCCCGCCGCCGGCCTGGATGTAGAGCTTGCTGTCCTTCACGATGGCGGTGCGGAGCGCGATGCACATGTCCATGTCGCCGCCGGCGCTGAAGTAGCCCACGGCACCGCCGTAGACGCCGCGCTTCTCGGGTTCGAGCTCGTCGATGATCTCCATCGCGCGGACCTTGGGTGCGCCCGAGACCGTTCCGGCTGGCATGCCTGCGAGCAGCGCCGACAGGGCGTCGTGTTCCTCTGAAAGCTCGCCCACCACGTTGGACACGATGTGCATGACGTGGCTGTAGCGCTCTATCACGAATTTCTCGGTCGGACGGACGGTTCCGATCTTGGCCACCCGGCCCACGTCGTTGCGGCCGAGGTCGAGCAGCATGAGGTGCTCGGCCAGTTCCTTCTTGTCCGACAGCAGGTCGGCCTCAAGCGCCGCGTCCTCTTCTGGGGTGGCGCCGCGAGGCCGGGTGCCCGCGATGGGCCGGATCGTCACCTCGTTGCCGAAGACCCGCACCAGGATCTCGGGCGAAGCACCGATGACCTGGAAGCCGCCGAAGTTGAAGTAGAACATGAAGGGCGAGGGGTTCGTGCGGCGCAGCGAGCGGTAGAGCGCGAAGGGCGGCAGGGGGAAGTCCTGCGTCCAGCGCTGCGCGGGCACGACCTGGAAGATGTCGCCGGCGCGGATGTATTCCTTGGCCGTCTCGACCGCCTGCTTGTAGCTTTCGAGACTGAAGTTGGAGACCGGCTCGCCGATCTCGGCGGCTTCGCCGAGGTTGCGCGTGGCCTGCGGCAGGGCGCGGTCGAGGTCGCGCACGGCATCCATGACGCGTTCGGCGGCCTGTGCGTAGGCCGCGCGGGCCGAAAGCCCCTCGGTCACCCAGGCAGGTGCCACCACGGTGACTTCGCCTTTTACCCCGTCGAGCACGGCAATGATGCTGGGCCGCATGAGCATGGCATCGGGCAGGCCCATGACATCGGGGTTCACGTCGGGCAGGTGTTCCACCAGCCGGATCATGTCGTAGCCGAGGTAGCCGAAGAGACCGGCGGAGGATTGCGGTAAGTCCTCGGGCAGGTCGATCCTGCTTTCGGCGAGCAGGGCACGCAGCGACTCCAGCGGTCCGCTTTCCTCGGGGACGAAGGCCTCGGGGTCGAAGCGCGCCATGCGGTTGAGCGCGGCCTTGTCGCCCTCGCAGCGCCAGACCAGATCCGGCTTCATCCCGATGATCGAGTAGCGGCCCCGGACCTCGCCGCCGGTGACGGACTCGAGCATGAATGCGTCCTTGGCGGCGCCGGTCATCTTGAGCATCAGCGACACCGGCGTGTCGAGGTCGGCGGCGAGGCGGGTGTAGAGGACCTGGTTCTGACCGGCCTCGTAGGCCGCGGCAAAGTCTTCGTAGCTGGGTGTCAGATTGGCCATTGGATCACTGGAGCTGGGTGTGCACGGCGTTGATCGCCTGCTGGTCGATCTGGACGCTGGTGCGGGACTGGATGTCGTTCGCCAGCGCCCGGTAGAGATCGTTGGCCACGTCGTTGGCGGCGCGGTCGCGCAGAAGCTGGGCGAGCTGGGTGTTCTGCTCGCTGTCCCGGTCGGCGGCGGTGATCTCGTCGAGGCGGATGACCAGCGCGCCGTCCGGGCCGGGCAGGGCACGGGTTTCGCCGGCCTGCATTTCGAAGGCGGCCGAGACCAGCGGGTCGGGCAGGCCTTCGCGGTTGGCGTTGCGGGTCAGGCCGCTTTCCTCGCGCGGATCGAGGTCGAGGGCTGCGAAGGTGCGGCCTTCGCTGAGTTCGTTCGCGAGACGGTCACCTTCCTCGACGAGCGCTTCGACCCGCTGTTCGGCTTCCCAGCCTTCGCGGACCTCGGCCTCGACCTCGTCGAACGGTTGGGGCTGCGCTTCGCGGATCTCGTCGAGGCGCAGGGCGAAGACGCCGCCGTCGCCAAGCGGTTCGATGTCGGGATAGTCGCCTTCGGCCACCGCCTGAGCGGCCTCGCGGAAGGCGGGGTAGCCGGCGATGCCGCTGTCGTTGCGGCCGGTCCAGTCGATCTGGTCGAGCCGCAGGTCGGTCTGGTCGGCCAGATCCTCGAGCGTGGCGCCAGCGGCGAGTTCGTCGTTGAGGCTTTCGGCCTGTGTCTCGATCACCCGGCGCGCACGGTCGAGCCCGAGCGTGCCGCGCAGATCGTCGACGGCCTCCTCGAAGGGGGTCTCGGTGGCGGGCAGAACCGCGTTGACGCGGAAGAGCGCCGGGCCGAGGTTCGACGGCGCCTGCGCGACTTCACCCACGGGAAGCGAGAAGACGGCTTCGCCGGCCTCGCCGAGATCGTCGCGGGTGACATCGCCGAGATCGGTGTCGGCAAGCTGCAGCCCGCGTTCCTCGACCAGCGTCTCGAAGTCCTCGCCATCGGCGATGCGCTGCGCGGCCTGCTGGGCGGCTTCCTCGTTGGAGAAAACGAGGCGTTCGACAAGCCGGCGCTCGGGCATGTTGAAGCGGTCTTCCTGCTCCTCGTAGGCGTCGCGCAGGGCGTCTTCGGGCACCTCGACGCTGTCAACGATCATGTCGGGCGTCAGCCAGACGTAGGTGATCGCGCGGGTGCGCGGGATGGTGAAGCGGTCGATATTCTCGTCGTACCAGGCGCGCAGCTCTTCCTCGGAGGGCTCGGCGACGCCGATGTCGAGCTCGGCCTGCGGCACCTCGGCCCAGGTGAAGGCGCGGGTTTCGCCGGCATAGTCGAGAAGCGTGTTCACGTAGCTGTCGGGCAGGGTGAGGCCGGCGAGGACGGCGCCCTGCAGGATGGAGCTGGCGGCATCGGAGCGGATGTTCTCCTCGAATTCCGAGGTCGAGAGCCCGGCCTGATCCAATGCAAAGGCATAGGCGTCGCGGTCGAACTGGCCGTCGGGGCCCTGGAAGGCCGGGATCAGGCGCAGCTGTGCCGCGACTTGCGCGTCACCGACGGAGATGCCCATGCGGCTGGATTCTTCCTGGAGGGCGGCGTTCACGACGAGCTGGCTGAGCACCTGGTCGGGGATGCCGCGCGCCTGTGCCTCCTGCAGGGTGACGGCTTCGCCGCTCTGCTGCGACAGGCTCTGCAGACGGTTCTGCAGGGCGCGGAAGTACTCGGACGTGGTGATCTCGGTGTCGCCGACCGATCCGACGGTCCGGACGGTGCCCGAGAGATTGGTGGCGCCGAAGCCCGCGAGACCCACGATGAGGAGGGCCAGCAGGATCCAGACGAAGTACTTCGAGATCGATTTTCCGCCGGTCGACATGCCTTCCTCCGCTTTGTGCGCCTGCTGTCTAGTTGGGGGTTGCCGGGCCCGCAAGGGGGCCTTCCACGGCGGCAAGCCTGCGGAAGAGCTCGGCAATGCCCGCGCGGTCGACGTTGGCGAAGGCGATGCGGACCTGGCGGGCGCCTTCCGGCGCGTCCTCGGGCATGAACATCGTGCCCGGCAGAAGCAGGACACCGGCATCGCGGACGAGGCGCGGGGCGAGATCCGCGCTGCTTTCCGCGAAGGGGTGTTCGAAGTAGGCAAAATAGGCGCCGCAGCCCATGAGCCGCCAGCCCCTGGCCTCAATCACGGGGAGGTTGTCGAGGATGGCGGCGCGGCGGTCGAGGATCTCGGCCCGTTCGCCGGCAAGCCACTGCGCGAGGTTCTCGAGCCCCCAGAGGGCCGCGTGCTGGCCCAGTTGCGGAGCGCAGATGGCGACGGTGTCGAGAAATTTCTCGATCTCGGCCAGCAGGGGCTGGGAGGTGAGCACCGCGCCGGTGCGGTGGCCGGTCAGGCGGTAGGCCTTGGAGAAGCTGTAGAGCGCGATCAGGGTGTCGTCCCAGTCGCCCCGCGTGATCAGATCGTGCGGGGCGCCGTCGCGGCTGTCGAAGTCGCGGTAGGTTTCGTCGAGGATCAGCTTGATGCCGCGGGATTTCGACAGCTCGAAGAAGGCCGCGATGGTCTCGGCGGGATACTCGACGCCGCCGGGGTTGTTCGGGCTGACCAGCGCGATGGCGCGTGTGCGCGGGGAGATCAACGCCTCGGCAGCCTCGACCGTGGGCACGAGATCGTCGCCGGTCTTGAGCGGCACGGCGCGGAGGCCGGACATGTCGAGCCACATCTTGTGGTTGAAGTACCACGGCACGGGCAGGATCACCTCGTCGCCTTCGCCCGCAATCGCGGCGATGGCGGCGGCAAAGGCCTGATTGCAGCCGGCGGTGATGGCCACCTGGTCCGGGCGGACCGTGCCGCCGTAATGTTCGGACCAGTTGCGCGCGAGACCGGCGCGCAAGCCCGGCAGGCCGAGCACCGGGCCGTAGAGATGCGTCTCGGGCCGCTCAAGCGCCTCGGCCATGGCCGCGCGGAGCGGTGCCGGCGGCGGGTCCACCGGGGCGGCCTGGCTGACGTTCAGCAGCGGGCGATCAGCCGGGAAGGTGACCCCTTCGAGCCAGCGGCGCGCTTCCATGACCGGCGGGGCGAAGGTGGTCTGGGTGCGGCTGGTCATGGGGATCTCCGTGCGGTCGGGTTGGCCTCGTGCCGGGTTGGAGGGGCGCTGCCCCTCTGCCGCGCGATGCGCGGCATTCACCCCGAGGTATTTGCGGCGAGAAGAGGCCGGGTGTCAGTCCGTGCCCCGGTAGGGTTTGACGTACTGCAGCGCCATGTCCCAGGGGAAGAAGATCCAGGTGTCCTGGCTGACCTCGGTCACGTAGGTATCGACCTGCGCGCGGCCCTGCGGCTTGGCGTAGACGGTGGCGACATGCGCCTTGGGCATGTGGGCGCGCACGAGTTCGAGCGTCCGGCCGGTGTCGACGAGGTCGTCGACGATCAGCACGCCTTCGCCGTCGCCCACGAGCTCCATGTCCGGGCTCTTGATGATACGGGGCTCGGACTGGTACTGGTGGTCGTAGCTTTTGACGCTGATCGTGTCGACGTGGCGGATGTTGAGCTCGCGCGAGACGATCATCGCGGGGGCCATGCCGCCCCGGGTGATGGCGACGACCGCCCGCCATGCCCCGTCATCCGGTCCGCGCCCCTGCAGGCGCCAGGCCAGCGCACGCGCGTCGCGGTGCAGCTGGTCCCAGCTGACGTGGAACCCTTTTTCGTGGGGAAGACGGTCGTTCATCTGGCGCTCCTTGGCGGGGTGGCTCAGCGGCCGGTCAACAGCTTCAGCCCCAGCGCACCGAGGATCAGGGCCGCGGCGCGGTCGATCACGGGCTTGAGGCGGAGATAACCGGCGCGGGCAGGCGGTGTGGAGAGAAGCGCCGCGAAGGCGCCGTAGACGGTCACTTCGACCGCGAAATGGTTGGCGACGATCAGGGCCTTTTGCGCAAGGCCGAGATCGGGCGGAAAGATCAGCAACAGGACGGAGGCGGCAAAGAGGACGGACTTGGGATTGGCCAGGTTCACGAGCATGCCGCCGAGAAAGGCGCGGGCGCCGGGCTGCGCGCTGTCGGAGACAGGCCTGCGTGCATCGCGCCAGAGGCCCCAGGCCACGCGCAGCAGGTAGAGCGCGCCGGCGATCTTGAGGGTGAGATAGGCCCAGGGCACGAGCCGGAAGAGCGCATCGAGGCCCAGAAGCGCCGCCCCGGTCCAGGCGGCCGCCACGAGCCCGAGACCGACGCCGGTGGCAAGCCCGGTGCGGAACCCGCCGGCGATGGACTGGCGCAGTGCGTAGAGGAGGGCAGGACCCGGCGCCGCCATCGCCGCGAGCAGCGTGAGGTTGAAGGCGAGCAGCTGGGTCCAGGTCATGTGTCGTCAGGCCTTTTCGATGTCGGGCGCGTCGGGCGCCTTCATGCCGACGATATGATAGCCTGCATCGACGTGATGTGTCTCGCCCGTCACGCCGGATCCGAGGTCCGAGAGCAGGTAAAGTGCGGAATTGCCCACGTCACTGGTGGTCACGTTGCGGCGCAGGGGCGAGTTCAGTTCGTTCCACTTCATGATGTAGCGGAAGTCGCCGATGCCGCTGGCGGCCAGCGTCTTGATGGGGCCCGCCGAGATCGCGTTCACGCGGATGCCGTCGCGGCCCAGATCCTCGGCCAGGTAGCGCACCGAGGCCTCGAGCGCGGCCTTGGCGACACCCATGACGTTGTAGTGCGGCATGACACGCTCGGCACCGTAATAGGTGAGCGTGACGGCGCTGCCGCCGGGCTTCATCATCTTCTCGGCGCGCTGCATCACCGCGGTGAAGCTGTAGACCGAGATGTCCATGGACATGGCGAAGTTGGCGCGGCTGGTGTCGACGTAGCGGCCCCGCAGCTCGGACTTGTCGGAAAAGCCGATGGCGTGCACGACGAAGTCGAGGCCGTCCCATTTTTCCTTGAGGCCCTCGAAAAGCGCGTCGATGCTTGCCTCGTCCGCGACGTCGCAGGGCAGGACGATGTCGGAGCCCAGCGACTCGGCCAGCGGGCCCACGCGCTTCTTCAGGGCGTCGCCTTGGTACGAGAAGGCAAGCTCGGCGCCCGCGTCCGCGCAGGCCTTGGCGATCCCCCAGGCGATCGACTTGTCGTTTGCGAGACCCATGATGAGACCACGTTTTCCCGCCATCAGATTGTTTGACATGACCGCCACTCCGCCCGAAATGCTGTGTGTTGCGTCCTTTAGGGGATCAGAAAACGGGCATCAAGGCTGACTGGCCCGAGGGGCCCGTCGGATTGCACGCTGCGACAGTGGAACAACAGGACGGCAGGGGAAGGAAGAGGGCATGAGCGACAGAGGTGGCATATTCGCAGGGGACGATCCCTTCGCCATCGCGCGCGCCTGGCTGGAAGAGGCCGGGCGGAGCGAACCCAACGATCCCAACGCGATTGCGCTGGCCACAGCCGATGCGTCCGGTCTTCCCAACGTGCGGATGGTGCTTCTGAAGGAGATCGAGGACGCGGGTTTTGTCTTCTACACCAACTACGAAAGCGCCAAGGGCGAAGAGATCGAGGCCACGGGCAAGGCGGCTTTCGTGATGCACTGGAAGAGCCTGCGGCGGCAGATCCGGGTCCGCGGTCTGGTCACGCGCGAGGACGGGCCGCAGGCGGATCGCTACTACGCGTCGCGCTCGCTCAAGAGCCGGCTCGGCGCCTGGGCCTCGGAGCAGTCGCGCCCGCTCGAGAGCCGCGGCGCGCTCATGGCCGAGGTTGGGCGGATTACCGCTCAGAAGGGGACGCATCCGGAACGGCCCCCGTTCTGGGGCGGTTATCGGATCACGCCGCTGGAGATCGAGTTCTGGGCCGACGGGTCCTTTCGGCTGCATGACAGGTTCCGGTGGCGCCGCGCGACACCCGCCGATGCGTGGGAAATTGTACGTCTGAACCCCTGACGTTCACGTTACTTGAAGTTAAAACCGGCCGTTTCTGTAATTTTCAAGCGACTTGAATCTTCCAATCGTCTATCGCACGAGTAACATGATTGCGACTTCCCGAATGCGTACTGGACGAAGTGTGAAAGAAGCGAACATTGAAGAGCGCCCGCAGGTCAGGGGCCGCGTAAAGTGGTTTGATCCGGTCAAGGGTTTCGGTTTCGTCGTCGCCGACGAGGGTGGCCCTGATATTCTTCTGCACGCCAACGTCCTGCGAAATTTCGGTCAGTCTTCGGTCGCCGACGGCGCGCGTGTCTTCGTGGCCGTGCAGGAAACCGACCGCGGGGTGCAGGCAACGGAAGTCCTCCGGATCGATCCGCCGGAGCTTCCCGAGGGGGCGCCGCTTGCCGATTTCGACGATATCGACCCCGAGGTGATGCGCGCCGCGCCGCTGGAGCCCGCGCGGGTGAAGTGGTTCGACAAGGCCAAGGGATTCGGCTTTGCAAACATCTTCGGGAAGTCGGAGGATGTCTTCATCCACATCGAGGTGCTGAGACGGTCTGGTCTTGCGGACCTGCAGCCCGGCGAGGCGCTGGCGATCCGCGTCATCGACGGCCGGCGCGGACGGATGGCAACAGAGGTGAACGCATGGGAAACCGCACTCGGGGAATCGCGCTCCTCCTGACCGGGCTTCTTGGTCTCGGCAGCGTGGCCGAGGCCTCCTGCAGGGATGATACCGTCTGGCTGCGAGGGGATTTCGGAAGCGCCCGCTTCAGCGTGGCCGTGGCCGACGACAATGCAGAGCGCGCCCAGGGCCTGATGCACGTCGAGAGCATGCCCGCGAGCCGGGGTATGCTGTTCGTCTATGACCGGGAACAGCCGGTGGCCTTCTGGATGAAAAACACGCTGATCCCGCTCGACATGGTTTTTGCCGATGCCGAGGGGCGGGTGATCAAGGTGCATGACAACGCCGTGCCCGGCGATCTGACCGGCATTCCCAGTGACGGGCCTGCGCAGTTCGTGCTCGAGATCAACGGCGGAACGGCGGAAAGCCTTGGCATCGCACCCGGTGCCGAGATGCAGCACCCCGCGATCGAGAACGCCGCCTGGCCCTGCGAGTGAGATTCGCGCTTTTCAAGTCGCTGCCACGTCGATAAAGCACGGGCCTGTCGGGGCGTAGCGCAGCCTGGTAGCGCGTCTGTTTTGGGTACAGAAGGTCGTGAGTTCGAATCTCGCCGCCCCGACCATTTACCCTCCAGTTCTGATGCCGATCACATGCCGGATGCCTCCGTCTGCGTGACGGTCAGCGCGTGGCTGCCGCTGATGTGCCGGGCCGGGGCCGTACGACTTGCCTTCCGCGCGGCGGAAGGGGACAGCTTCGGACGTGGAAACCATCAATCGGAGCGCCCCATGCCCCAGACCGACATGCCGACCGCGATCAGGGACACCCCAGAGACCTATGGCTATGTGAGCCGGTTCTTCCACTGGGCGCTTGCGGCGCTGATCCTATGGCAGCTTCTCGGGATGGTGGTGAAGCTTGCGCTTGGGCGGCACCCGGTGTCGGCCTTCTTCGTGGGCACGCACCAGTGGGTCGGGACCCTCGTCTTTGTCCTTGTCGTATTGCGCCTCGGCTGGGCGATCGCGAATGCCGGGCGACGCCCGGCGCACGAGGGTGGCCTGATGGGTCTGGCGGCCAAGGTCGGGCACGGGCTGCTCTACCTCCTGATGATCGTCATTCCGGCGCTGGCGCTGCTGCGCGCCTGGGGCAGCGATCGGGCGTTTGCGCCGTTCGGGTGGGAGATCTTCCCGGCACGAGAGACGGCGATCGCCTGGGCCGTCGCACCGGCCAACGCCGCACATGGCACGCTGGGCTGGGTTTTCCTGGCGGTGATCGCTGGGCACGTGGTCATGGCCTTCTACCACCAGTGGGTGCTTCGGGACCGCACGCTGAATCGCATGGCCTGAGCCGGTCGGGCCTCCGGAGCACACTCCGATTCTCTCGGTCGGACACCAGATGTGGTGTCCGACTGTGGCTTTTGGCGCCTATATGCAGTCATCTCGCTGAAAGCCGCCGATTTTTCGAACAGACCCACAGGCTGTGGACAACTTCACGCTATGGGTGTGCCGGCGCTCCAAATCGCCTGAGGAACAAGGCTTTTCGCGCCTTGCTGCGCGCGACGTCAATCCACAGGAGAATCGAGAGGCGTGTGAGTATCTGCGTCAACAGAAAAAACGGAAAAAAATCCGGCTCAAAATCGTTGACCAATCGCAAAAATCCCCTGAATTTGTCCCGGCGTACGGGGTGTCCACTAGATATAGTGATCCCGTCGCTCAGGAGCCGGACAAGGATTGCCCCGCGCGACGACGGGGCACCGCGCCACAGGGCAGTGTGGCGGGACCGTTGGTGCTTGGCCGTTCGCTCCGCATGAGGGAACGCGTCGGGCCGCAAGGCGGACCGGGGATCAGCGGGCCGGAACACCGGCTGACAAGAAAAGATGGGACGGGACCATGAAAATCGAGCGTAAATTCACCGCCGCCGGTCGGGACGCCTACGAGGGCATCGAGTTCGTCAAGACGGTCTCGGAAATCCGCAACCCCGACGGCACGGTGGTTTTCCACCTGGACGAACTGGAGGTTCCGGCCTCGTGGAGCCAGGTGGCCAGCGACGTGATCGCGCAGAAATATTTCCGCAAGGCGGGCGTCCCTACGGCGACCCGCCCGGTGCGCGAGAAGGACGTCCCCGAGTTCCTGTGGCGCTCGGTTCCGGCCGAAGGCGCCGCGATGACGGGCGAGACCTCGGCCAAGCAGGTCTTTGACCGTCTCGCGGGGGCATGGACCTACTGGGGCTGGAAGGGCGGCTATTTCACCAAGGAAGCCGACGCGCGCGCCTATTTCGACGAGATGCGCTACATGCTGGCCCGCCAGATGGCCGCGCCGAATTCGCCGCAGTGGTTCAACACCGGCCTGCACTGGGCCTACGGCATCGACGGCCCGGGACAGGGCCACTACTACGTCGACTACAAGAGCGGCAAGCTGACCCGCTCCAAGTCGGCCTATGAGCACCCGCAGCCGCACGCCTGCTTCATCCAATCCGTGTCCGACGACCTCGTGAACGAGGGCGGGATCATGGATCTCTGGGTGCGCGAGGCGCGGCTGTTCAAGTACGGCTCTGGCACCGGTACCAACTTCTCGAGCCTGCGGGCCGAGGGCGAGCCGCTCTCGGGCGGCGGCAAGTCGTCGGGCCTGATGGGCTTCCTCAAGATCGGCGACCGCGCGGCGGGCGCGATCAAGTCGGGCGGCACCACGCGCCGCGCGGCCAAGATGGTGATCTGCGATGTCGACCACCCCGACATCGAGGAATTCATCAACTGGAAGGTCCTTGAAGAGCAGAAGGTCGCGTCGATCGTGGCTGGCTCCAAGACCCACGAGAAGATGCTGAACGGCATCTTCGCCGCGATCCGCGAGTGGGACGGCGCCGAGACCGACGCCTATGATCCCAAGGTGAACGCGGGCCTGAAAAAGGCCGTGCGGACCGCCAAGCAGGCCATGATCCCCGAGACCTACGTCAAGCGCGTGCTCGATTACGCACGTCAGGGCTATTCCAGCATCGAGTTCCCGACCTACGACACCGACTGGGATTCCGAGGCCTATGCCAGCGTTTCGGGCCAGAACTCCAACAACTCGATCCGCGTGACCGATGCCTTCCTGCAGGCGGTGCGCGAGGATCGTGACTGGGAGCTTCTGCGCCGGACCGACGGCAGCGTCGCCAAGACCGTCCGCGCCCGCGACCTGTGGGAGAACGTGGGCCATGCCGCATGGGCCTGTGCCGACCCTGGCATCCAGTTCCACGACACCGTGAACGCCTGGCACACCTGTCCCGAAGACGGCGAAATCCGCGGCTCGAACCCCTGTTCCGAGTACATGTTCCTCGACGACACGGCCTGCAACCTAGCCTCGATGAACCTGCTGACCTTCCTGCAGGACGGCAAGTTCGACGCCGAAGCCTACATGCACGCCACGCGGCTCTGGACGCTGACGCTCGAGATCAGCGTGACCATGGCGCAATTCCCCTCGAAGGAGATCGCGCAGCTGTCGCACGATTTCCGGACGCTGGGTCTGGGCTATGCCAACATCGGCGGGCTGCTGATGAACATGGGCTACGGCTACGACAGCCAGGAGGGCCGGGCCCTTTGCGGTGCGCTGACCGCGATCATGACGGGCGTGGCCTATGCCACCAGCGCCGAGATGGCCTCGGAACTGGGCGCCTTTGCCGGCTACGAGCGCAACAGCGCGCACATGCTCAAGGTGATGCGCAACCACCGCACCGCCGCCTATGGCACCTCGGACGGCTACGAGGGGCTCGCGGTCAAGCCCGTCGCGCTGGATCAGGGCAACTGCCCGGACAAGCGGCTGGTGGAACTGGCGCAGGCGTCCTGGGACGAAGCGCTGCGCCTTGGCGAGGCGCACGGCTACCGCAACGCTCAGGCGACTGTCATTGCGCCCACCGGCACCATCGGGCTGGTCATGGACTGCGACACCACGGGCATCGAGCCGGACTTTGCGCTGGTGAAGTTCAAGAAGCTCGCCGGTGGCGGCTACTTCAAGATCATCAACCGCTCGGTGCCGGGCGCGCTCGAGACGCTGGGCTACAGCTCCAGCCAGATCGAAGAAATCGTCGCCTATGCCGTGGGTCACGGGACGCTGGGCAACGCGCCGGGCGTGAACCACACCCGGCTGATCGGCAACGGCTTCGGCCCCGCGCAGATCGACAAGATCGAAAAGTCGCTGGCCACCGCCTTCGACATCCGGTTCGTCTTCAACCAGTGGACGCTCGGTGCCGAGTTCTGCCGCGAGGTTCTGGGCATTCCGGCGGACAAGCTGAACGATCCGACCTTCGACATGCTGCGCCACCTCGGCTTCGACAAGTCCGAGATCGACGCCGCCAACGACCACGTCTGCGGGACCATGACGCTGGAAGGCGCGCCGCACCTCAAGGAAGAGCACTACAAGGTCTTCGACTGCGCCAACCCCTGCGGCCGTCGTGGCAAGCGCTACCTCTCGGTCGACAGCCACATCCGCATGATGGCAGCGGCGCAGAGCTTCATCTCGGGCGCGATCTCCAAGACGATCAACATGCCCAACGACGCCACCATCGAGGACTGCCAGAAGGCCTACGAGCTGTCATGGTCGCTCGGGGTGAAGGCCAACGCGCTCTACCGGGATGGCTCCAAGCTGAGCCAGCCGCTGGCCTCCGCGCTGGTCGAGGACGACGACGAGGCGGCCGAGCTGCTGGAAAGCGGCTCGACGCAGGAAAAGGCGCAGGTGCTGGCCGAGAAGATCGTCGAGAAGGTGGTGATCAAGGAGGTCATCAAGTCCCAGCGCACCAAGATGCCCGAGCGCCGCAAGGGCTACACCCAAAAGGCCATCGTCGGCGGCCACAAGATCTATCTCCGGACCGGCGAGTACGAGGATGGCAGCCTGGGTGAGATCTTCCTCGACATGCACAAGGAAGGCGCGGGCTTCCGCGCGATGATGAACAACTTCGCCATCGCCGTGTCTGTGGGCCTGCAGTACGGGGTGCCGCTGGAGGAGTTCGTCGACGCCTTCACCTTCACCAAGTTCGAGCCCGCGGGCATGGTGCAGGGCAACGACAGCATCAAGAACGCCACCTCGATCCTCGACTACATCTTCCGCGAGCTGGCGGTGAGCTACCTCGACCGGACGGATCTCGCCCATGTGAAGCCCGAGGGCGCGAGCTTTGACGATCTCGGCCGGGGCGAGGACGAGGGCACGAGCAACCTCAAGGAGGTCAGCGAGGGCGCCGCGTCGCGCAGCCTCGAAGTCCTCAAGCAGATCAGCTCGACCGGCTACCTGCGCAAGCGGCTGCCGCAGGATCTGCTGGTGTTCCAGAGCGGTCAGACCGAGATGGCCCAGCCCGTCTCCCCCGCGCGGCCCGAAACGAGCGCCGAGACCGCAACCGCCACTGTGCCCGAGCTGAGCTTGGTGAACCGCGCCCGGATGCAGGGCTACGAGGGCGAGGCCTGCGGGGAATGCGGCAACTACACGCTGGTCCGCAACGGCACCTGCATGAAGTGCAACACCTGCGGCGGGACGTCCGGCTGCAGCTGAGCTGTCCGGCCCGGGTGGAGAGATCAGGGGCGCCTTCGGGCGCCCCTTTTTCGTGGGCGCTTCAGGATGTCCCGCGGATGTCCCGGGCCAGGACATCCTTGCGCCGTATATAAATCAAAGAGTTACAGAGACGAACTAACCCTTGCTTAGGTTTGTCCCGCGTCACGCAAACGCGTGGTGGTCCTGCCTCTGATCTCTGCCCGCCTGCTATTGGCTGCTGAAGCCGTTTCCGGACCAGCGAATGCGCTCGGTGCCGCCGCCGTGCCGACGCATGGTGATGGTGGGCGTGGTGGCGCCCGAGACCTCGTTGACCGAGGCCTGCAGCACCAGGGCCTCTTGCAGGAGCTGGCCGCGGCGCAGATAGAACCGCGTCTCGCAGACCTGCGCGCCGCAGCTGAGGGGCAGGACACCGTTGCAGGTGATGCCCTGATGGTCAAGCACCAGGTCCTCGCGCCCGTCGCCGTCGATGTCGGGCCGGAAGACGGCCCCTGGGTCCATGCGACCGGGGTTGCCCTGGCATTCGTAGGCCACGGCCTCGTCGATGAGCCAGCGGGCGGCGGCGGAGAGATCGGCGGTGCCGGTCGGGGCAGGGGCCGGCCCGCCACAGGCGCCGCCGCTGGTGCGGGTGAAGATCACGGCCCCCTCGACATCCCTCGTGGCCTCGAATTCGCGCGCGAAATCAGGGCTTTCCGTGAAATCTACAATTGTGATGTTGGCCGTCCAGAGGTCGTGGTGGCTTTCGATCAGTTGGAAGAGTTGGGACTCGGTTAAGGTGCAGCCGTTCACGTCGAAGGCCCAGTCGATCAGCGCCGGGATGTTGTTCGGGTCCGGCATGGGACGGTCGGCGGCGCCCTGCTGGGCGGCGATGGGCTGGGCGAGGGCCGCGAATGCGAGGGCGGACAGGCCGCAAAGGGCCGGGACAAATCTGTTCAAAGCAATGACCTCTTCTTTCAATCCGCTCAGAATACCCGCGGCGCCCCACCGATCAAGCACGAGGCCTCTTGCACCGGCGGCGCATTTACCTGACTAAGGTCAGGTAAATATCGGAGAGCCGTCATGAGCACTGATTCCATCGCCCGGGTCCGCCGTTTCCAGCGCACCGCGACCACCGAGATCGGGCTGCTGGACGAGTCCTTTCTTGGCCGGGGCCGGCCGCTTGGCCCGGCACGCGTGCTCAATGCGATCGGCAAGGGGCACGAGGACGTGAGCGAGATCCGCGCCTACCTGCGCCTGGATTCGGGCCTGATGAGCCGCATCCTGCGCGGGCTCGAGGGCGAGGGGCTGGTGGAGGTCGGCACTGCGCCCGGCGACAGCCGCAAGCGCCGGGTCCGCCTGACCGAGGCGGGTGCCAAGGAATTTGCCGCCTACGAGGCGCTGTCGGACGCGCAGGCGGCGGCGATCCTAGAGCGTCACGGCAATTCGGAGCGGCTGCTGGCGGCGATGGACGTGGTTGCTTCGGCCCTGGGGCGGGACGCGATCGAGATCATCGAGGTGGACCCTGGCGACCCGCGGGCGCAGGCCTGCATGGCGCGCTACTACGCCGAGCTTGCCGCGCGCTTCGAGCGGGGCTTCGACGTGGCACTGTCGTGTGATCCGGAGGCCGACGAGATGATGCGCCCACGCGGGAGCTTCCTGCTCGCCGTCTCGGACGAGGTAGCCGTGGGATGCGCGGGTCTGAAGGGCACCGACAAGGGCTACGGCGAGGTGAAACGGGTCTGGGTCGACCCCTCGGTGCGAGGCCTCGGCCTGTCGCGCCGGCTGATGGCACGGCTGGAGGAGGTGGCGCGGGAGCTAGGGATCGGGGTTCTGCGGCTCGACACCAACAGCGCGCTGCCGGAGGCGGTGGCGCTTTATCGGCGGTCGGGCTGGAGCGAGATCCCGCGGTTCAACGAGGATCCCTATCCGGATCTGTTCTTCGAGAAGGTGCTTGAGGGCTGAGGTTCCTCTGGCCGCCCCCTCCCTGACCCTCCCCCTGGCAGGGGGAGGGGAGGTGTTGCGTATGGGGCTGGTGTGGCTCGCATCGGTCCGGGCGTGGCGGGTGCCGTGGTGATCCTGGCTCCGGGGTGTTTTCCGGGCGCTCCTCGCCCCTCACCCTAGCCCTCTCCCCTGGGGGAGAGGGGACCTGTCGCGCTGGCTGCGGGCCTTGCGCTCAGAACGGGTTCTTGGCGCTGCGGTCGGTGGAGAGGCTTTGCTGGCCGCGGTGGACGATGAGTTCGATGGCATCGGCCAAGTGTTCGCGGTCGATGTGGTGGTCGCCGCGTTCGACGCGGAGGCGGTGCGCCTCGATCATCACCTCGGCGTGGCGCACGCCCTCGGGCGGCTCGAACCGGTAGGAGGCGAGCTCGATGGTGAGGCCGAGCGGGTCGTTGAAGTAGATCGAATCCATGAAGCCGCGGTCCTTGGGACCCGAATGGCGGATGCCGCGGGCGTCGAGGCGCTTGGCGGCCTGCCAGAAGCTGGCCTGGCTCACGTTGAAGGCCATGTGGTGGACGGCGCCGACCTCGGTCGAGGTGCGCGCGGGGTCGGGCTTGCGGGTCTCGTTGGTGAAGATGGTGATCAGACGGCCGTCGCCGGGATCGAAGTAGAGGTGGCCCTCGTCGGGGTCGTCGAGGTTGGGCTGGTCGAAGATGAAGGGCATGCCGAGCACGCCTTCCCAGAAGTCGATGGTGGTCTGGCGGTCGGCGCCGACGAGGGTGATGTGGTGGACGCCCTGCGTCTGGATCTTGCGGATGGCGGTGTCGGTCATGGCGTATCTCCTTTGCGCAGAGATATAGCCCGCGCCGCGCCGCGCTCTAACCCGCGGGAGTGCACAGGGTCTGGGCGCCACGGCACCGGTATCTGGTCAGCCGGGCAGGATGCTGGCGGGCACCGGGCGGAGCAGTTCGGTCAGCATCGGCACGCGCACGAGCTGGCGCGAGATGCGCGCGGCGGCGGCGGTGAGCTCGGCCAGGCGTTCGTCGACGAGCTGCTCGGATGTGGCGCAGGTTTCGTCGATGCTGTTGATGGCTGCGATGACCTGGCGGTCGAGGTCGAGGATGGGCACGGCGATGCCGCAGAGGGTGCCCGGGCCGTGGCCGGCGTTGACCTCGTAGCCGCGCTGGCGGATCGGGCGGATGCGGGCGCGCATGGCACGGCGATCGAGGGGCGGGTCATAGGCGAGGGGGCGCGGATCGTTGTCGGAGAGCCGGTCGAACCAGGTTTCAAGCTGCTCGCCGTTGAAACCCGAGAGCAGCGTGCGCCCGATGGCGGTGTGAATGGCGGGGTGATACGCGCCGTTGGCGCCGATCACGCGGGCGCTGACCGGGGTGGCCTGGTGTTCGAGACAGATGACCGCGTTGCCGTCGAGGGTACCCACCGCGGCGCCACCGCCGAAGCGGGCGACGAGGGCCGATAGCTCGGGGCGCAAGATGGCGCCGAGGTGCGAGGAGATGGCAAAGGTCGAGCCGAGCGAGAGCACACGCGGGCGCAGGTGGAAGCGCCGGCCGCTGCGGCCGACGTAGCCGAGCGAGACCAGCGTGATGAGGCTGCGCCGCGCGGTGGCCGGGCTGAGATCCGCCCGACGGGCGATCTCGGAGAGGGTCATGCCGGGCAGCGCGCCGTCGAAGGCCGACAGCACGGCGAGGCCCCTGGCCAGGGCATCCACGAATCCGTCGGGGCGATCTTGTCGGGTCATCTGCTCCTGCGCGTTGGGAAAAGGCCGCCGCCTTGCAGCGACGATCCGGGCGAAGATTTCGGCGGAAAGATTGGCGGAACTGTGACGGGGCGCGGTGTCAGTCGCATGACGCGGCGGCGCCCGGAGGGATTGATCAGGAAACGGACCCGGCGGGAGCGATCCCGCCGGGTCCTTGTGCGTTCGACGGAGGAGAGGCTCAGCGCCGGATGCCGAGCTCCGAGATGTCGATGCCGAGCGGTCCGCCGAGGTCGGCCATGGAATCGTAGAGCAGCTCCAGCGAGTAGACCGGATTGTGGGCGAAGGCGCCGGGGTCGGCGGTCACCAGCTTCCAGTTGTAGGCCGCGCGCAGCAGACGCGGGCTCCAGGCGTTGTAGGCGACACTGCTGCCCTCGCTCTGGTCCACCGCCCCGTCGCCGTTGGCATCGGCGAAGAAGTAGGGATAGCTGTGGCCGTCGTAGATGATCGGCACCTCGATGACCTCTTCGGCGTAGGTACGGATCATGTCGAGCAGCATCGCGGCATTGGCCTCGATGTCGGACTTGATGCCCTTGTCGGTGTCGCCGCTGCCGTCATAGCTTTGCCGGGCGATGCGGATGTCGGCGGGGCTTTCGCCCTGGTGGCAGGTCATGCAGGGCTCGAACTCGATCTCCAGAGAGTGGGGATCGTGGCAGGAGTTGCAGGTCGAGACCGGCTGGGCGTGGAAAAAGCGTCCGCTGTAGTCCTGTCCCTGGTAGTGGTAGCCCGCGCCGCCATAGCCGCCGAGCCATGTGGCCGCCGCGGTGGCGTAGTGGGGGTTCACGAAGCGCAGTTCGCCGTCGGCCTCGTCGAGGCTCTTGCCGTCGATGGCCTTTTCGACCGTGATGCCTGCGGTGCGGCCCTGGTGACAGGTCATGCAGGCGGCCTCGACCCCCTGGACCGGATGCGAGAGGCCGCTGGGGAAGGTGATCTCCTTGATCTCGGCAAGGCCGGGGTTGTGGCATGTGCCGCAGTCGACGACGCCGCCGGTGGGGATCGGTTCGTCGGGCACGCCGGGTTCACTGCCGTCGAGCCCGTGGAAGGCACGGAAGCCTTCGCCCGAGTGGCAGACGGAACAGACCGGATTGATCTCTTCCTCGCCATCCCAGTGACGAAATGCCTCGGCCGCGGCGTCGGCATGGGACGACCTGTACCAGTCGGAAATGGCGTCGTTGTTCTTGATCTCGATGTTTTCGGGGTGGAACGGTCCATCCTTGGGGAGGGCGAAAGGCACGATCGCCTCTTCTTCGCCCTCGGATTCGGCGGTGTCCTGCGCAAAGGCCGGCTGTGTCTCGGCAGCAATGAAAAAAAGGCTCAACGCTAGGGCGAGGCTGGAAAAAATGACCAGTAATCTTGGCATGGCCTGGGTTACTCCGTCGCAAGTGACGTTCGCGCCCTTTCAAGAAATCACATTCGTGTTACGGTTTCACGGAAAATCGGGTGCGCGCGACACAACCCCGACGGGAACGACGTTATGAGTAGCAGCGCTTTACGCGCAGGGCTTTCGCCTCGTTTCGCAACGCCTCCGGCGGCATCCGGTGGCGTTCTCGAGATGATCACGGAGGAAGCCGGACTCACCGGGCCGGAGCACGGTGAATTGCGCGTGACACCCCTGGTGGAGGAAGGGGCGCAGGTGGCACAGGGTGCTCCGGTTGCCTGTCTTCGCCACTCTCCGGAAATCTGTCTGACCGCGCCAATGGCCGCGACCGTGGGCGCGATCCGCCTTGGCCCGGGCCGCCGGCTGGGCGAGATCGTCTTCTTTCGCGAAAGCGGCGGCGGACGGCATGAACATGCGCTCGACGGCGCGCTTTCGGATGCCTCGCTGCGCCGGCTGATGCAGGGCGCGGGGCTCTGGCCGCTGCTGCGGCGCAGGCCCTTCGGGCATATGCCTGCGCCCGGCGAACGGCCTGCGGCGATCTTCGTCATGGCCTCGGACACGCGGCCCTTTGCGCCCGATCCTGAGGTGGCGCTTGAGGGCGAGGAGCGGGTCTTCGGCGAGGGGCTGGATGCGCTCTGCCACCTGACCGACGGGCCGGTGATCGTCTGCCACTCCTCCGCCGACCTGCCGCTTGGCACCAAGCGGGCGCATGGGCAGGTGAAGACCCTGCGCTGCGGTTCGCGTCATCCGCAGGGGCTGGCCGGAATGCGCATCCACAGTGCGTTTCCGGCGGATCTGGATGCGCCGGTCTGGGACATCCATGCCGAGGACGTGGCCGCGATCGGGGCGCTTCTGGAAACGGGCCTCGTGCCCGAGACCCGGCTGGTGCACGTGGCGGGCGGCGCCCTGCGCGAGAGCCGCTTTGTACGGACGCAGCCCGGGGCGGACCTGCGCGGGCTGACCTACGGAGAGGTTCTGCCGGGGCCGCATATGCTGATGACCGGATCGCCGCTCGACGGGCGCGAGGCGCATTGGCTGGGCACGCGCGACCGGCAGGTGACGGTGATGCCGCGCGGGCCGCGCCGGCGCGGGCGGCATTGGTTCATCGAGGCGCTGACCGGATCGGCCATGCCGCGGCCGATCATCCCGACCTCGGCGCTGACCCATGCCTTTGGCGGCGGCCTTCCGGCGGCGCCGCTGGCGCGGGCGCTGGCGGCGGGGGACGACGAGACCGCCATGAAGCTGGGCGCGCTGTCTCTGCTCGAAGAGGACGTGGCGCTGGCCGATTACGTCCTGGGCGGCCACGGGACTCTCGCCGCGGCGCTGCGGCGGATGCTGGACCGGACCGAGACGGAGTTCGCTGCATGACCAAGGGATTGTGGGACCGCGAGACGGTCGCCCTGATGCTGCTTGCCGCTTACATGCCGCTGGCGCTGACCTGGCTGTGGTTCGGCGGCACCGAGGCGCTGGCGCGGTTGCTGCTGGCGCTGGTGGTGTCGGGGATCTGGCATCTGGTCTTCATGCTGGCCCGCGCACAGCCGCCCTCGCTGGCGGGGGCCATCGCGGCGCTTGGCGTGGCGATGTTGGCGCCCGAGGATCTGGGTGTGCTGCGCATGGTGCTGGGCATCAGCTTTGGCGCGGTGATGGGCGAGCTGGTCTTCGGCGGCTGGGGGCGCAACGTGGTGAACCCGGCGACGGTGACGCTGTCATTCCTGGGCTTCGGCTTTCCGGCCTTTTCCTGGCCCGGCTTTGTCGAGCCGGTGGCCTGGGCCGCGATCCCGGCGGCGCTGATCGGGCTTGCCTTCGGCGTGATGCCGGCAGGCGTGATCCTCGGCGCGGTGCTGGTGGGTGTGGCCGCGTCGCTGGCGGGGCTGCTGCCCGCGGTACTGGTGCCCGCGGCGGGCATCGTGCTGGTGCTGCTGGTGGCCTGCCCGGTGGCGAGTGCGGCGACGGAACTGGGCCGATGGCTCAACGGGGCGTTCTACGGCGCCCTGATGGTGATTTTCGCAATCAGCTGGGACGGCGCGGCGCCGGTTCAGATGGCCGTTTCGGCGGCGCTTCTGGCCTCGCTCGCCGCCCCCCTGTTCGATGAGATCGCGATAGGCCTCTGGCTTGCGCGGCGAAGGAGACCTCATGGCGGATCGTGACTGGAACCCCCTGCGACGGGTGCTTGCGCTGCCCAACGAAAGCCGCGGCAAGACGGTGTTCATGGCCTTCGCCGTCTCGGCGCTTTGCGCGGTCATGGTGAGCGGCGCGACGGTGGTGCTGCGGCCGATCCAGGCGGCCAACCGCGCGGCCGAGGAACAGGCCCGGATCGAGGCGCTGGTGCGCGGCATCCCGGGCATGTCGGAGCTGCTGGAGGCCACGGGCGGGACGCTGTCCACCGTGGTGATCGACCTCGAGGCGGGTCGTGCGGCGGAGGCGGTGACACCGGACACGCTGCAGGGCGCGCTGGCGGAGCAGTCGAACTGGACGGCGCTGAGCGACGGCGAGGATATCGCCGGGCTCGGGCAGCGGCCGGATTACGTGCAGATCTACCTGTTGCGCGGCGAGGACGATGAGATCGAGCTGGCGCTGCTGCCGATCACCGGGGCGGGCTACAACGGGCCGATTTCGGCGGTGCTGGCCATGCAGGGCGACATGAACACCATCGCGGGCCTTGCGGTGACGCGGCACGAGGAGACGCCGGGGCTTGGCGGACGGATCGAGGAGCCGGGCTGGCAGGCAAGCTGGCCGGGCACCGAGGTGCGCGACGCCAGCGGCACGGTGCGCTTTGCCGTGGCGCGGGGCGATGCGGCGAGCCCCTACGAGGTTGACGGCATCACCGGCGCCACACGCACCAGCAACGCGGTCACCCGCATCGTGCGCTTCTGGCTTGGCCCCGAGGGTTACGGCCCGCTGGTCGATGCGGTGCAGCGCGGGGAGTTCTGAGCCATGGCGGAACACTTCAATTTCTGGACGACGCTGACCGAGCCGCTGGTGCGGCAGAACCCGGTGACGCTGCAGATCCTGGGGCTGTGTTCGGCGCTGGCGGTCACCACGTCGCTGCCGACGGCGCTGACCATGGCGGCGGCACTGACCACGGTGGTGACGCTGTCGGCGGGGCTGATCAGCGTGATCCGCAAGCACATTCCCGACACGATCCGGCTGATCGTGCAGATCGTCATCATCGCGTCGCTGGTGATCGTGATCGACCAGATCCTGCAGGCCTACCTGCCGGACATCAGCCGGTCGCTGTCGGTCTTCGTGGCGCTGATCACGACGAACTGTCTTGTCATGGGGCGGACCGAGGCGTTTTCGCGGCATAACCCGCCGCTGCCCGCGATGGTCGACGCCTTCGGCAATGGCTTGGGCTATTCGCTGGTGCTGATCGTGATCGGCGCGGTGCGCGAGCTGTTCGGCAAGGGCGAGCTGATGGGGCACACGGTGCTGCCGCTGGTCGAGAACGGCGGCTGGTACACGCCGCTGAGCCTGATGCTGCTGGCGCCTTCGGCCTTCTTCCTGCTGGGCATGCTGGTCTGGGCGATCCGGACGGTGCTGCCCGAGCAGGCCGAGGCGCTCGACACCGTGCCGCCGCCGCGCGGGGAGCCGGCGGAATGAGCGGGCTCTGGGATCTCTTCATCTACTCGGCGCTGGCGCAGAACATGCCCCTGACGCTGTTCCTCGGGCTGTGCACCTTCCTCGCGCTGTCCAAGAAGACCGAGAGCGCGCTCGGCCTCGGTATAGCGATCACGGGCGTGATGGGCGTCACGGTGCCGCTGAACCAGCTGCTTTACACCTACGTGCTGGCGCCCGGCGCCTGGGCCTGGGCGGGCATGCCGGAGCTGGACCTGTCCTACCTCGACCTCATCGCCTTTATCGGGGTGATCGCGGCGACGGTGCAGCTGCTCGAGATGCTGCTCGACCGGTTCTTCCCGGCGATCTACGCGGCCTTCGGGGTCTTCCTGCCGCTGCTCACGGTGCAATGCGCGATCCTCGCGGGCAGTCTTTTCATGGTGGAGCGCTCGTACATGCTGGCTGAATCGGCGGTCTACGGCCTGGGCGGCGGCGCGGGCTTTGCGCTCGCTGTCACCATGCTGAGCGCGGTGCGCTCGCGGCTGGCCTATGCCGACCTGCCCGCGGGGCTGCGGGGGCTTGGCATCACCTTCATCCTGGCGGGGCTCATGTCGCTGGGCTTTTCCTCCTTCGCGCAGATGGCGGCATCGCAATGACGGAGATCATCCTAGGCACACTTGTCGTCACGCTGCTGGTGCTCGCGCTGGCGGTGGGGCTGTTGCAGGCCCGCAAGCGCCTGGTGCCCTCGGGCGCCATCGACATCACGGTGAACGGCGGCACGCATATCACCGCCGAGCGCGGTAGCCGGCTGCTGCAGGTGCTGCACGCCAACGACATACGCATTCCCGCCGCCTGTGGCGGGTCCGGGACCTGTGGGCTTTGCCGCGTGCATGTCACGGGCGAAGGCGCGGGCGAGCCGCAGGCCACCGAGAAGGGTGTGCTTTCCGCGCGCGAGCGGCGCGATCACATGCGGCTGGCCTGCCAGACCACCCTGCGGGGCGACTGCGCGGTGACGGTGCCGGACGACATCCTGAGTTCGGGCGGCGGGTTCATCTGCACGGTGGCCTCGACCCGGATGATGGCGCCGCTGATCCGCGAGATCGTGCTGGATCTGCCCGAGGGGCAGCCCTTCGACTATCTCGCAGGGGACTTCATGCAGATCACGGCGCCGCCCTACAAGGTGGAGTTCGGCAAGCTGGAGCTGCCCGAGGCCTTTCGCGAGACTTGGGAGATCGCTGGCTGGACGGAGCTGTCGTCCGCCTCCGATACGCCGGTGACGCGGGCCTATTCGGTCGCGAACCGCACCGAGGACGCGAACCGGGCGGTGTTCAACATCCGCCTGGCGGTGCCGCCTGCGGGGATGGAGCACGAGGTGCCGCCGGGCAAGGTGTCGTCCTGGCTGTTTTCGCTGAAGGAAGGCGACGAGGTCGAGGCCTCGGGGCCCTTCGGCGAGTTCCACGCGCAGCCGACCGAGGCCGAGATGGTCTTTATCGGCGGCGGTGTGGGCATGGCGCCGCTGCGGGCGCTGATCCATGAGCAGCTTGGGCGCGGCAGCACGCGGCGGCTTCGGTATTTCTACGGGGCGCGCAGCGTCGCGGACCTGTTCTATGTCGAGGAATTCGACACGCTGTCCGAGGCCAACCCGAACTTCACCTGGACCCCGGCACTGTCGGATCCGGCGCCCGGCGACCGCTGGACCGGGGCGACCGGTTTCATCCACGAGGCCCTGCGGCGCGAGATGGCAAAGCACCCGGCGCCCGAGGACTGCGAATACTACCTGTGCGGGCCGCCGGTCATGATCTCGGCGGTGCTTGCCACACTGGAACGGCTCGGGGTCGAGCCGGAGAACATCTTCTATGACGATTTCGGAGGCTAGGGTCATGACTGCAGAAATGAGCCGTTTCGGACGACGCGGTTTCCTGGGCCTTGCCGGCGGCGCGATGCTCTGGCCGGTGATCGGGCGCGCGGCGCCGGTGGAGGGCATCGGCGGGCCGGCCTTCGGGACGCAGTGGCGTATGGCCGGGCCGGGTCTCGGCGGCAATCTGGGCGAGGCCGTCGCGGCGCTCTTTGCCGGGATCGACGGGCAGATGTCACCCTGGCGGAGTGACAGCGTGCTGAGCGGGCTGAACCGGGCAGGAGTAGGTGCGCAGGAGGTGCCGGAGGAAACGGCGCTTGTCACTGCTGCGGCGCTGGCGCTGACGGGCGAAAGCGGCGGGGCATTCGACCCCGGGGTCGGACCTTTGGTGGCGCGCTGGGGCTTTGGTCCGATCGACGTGGGCGAGGTCTCCGATGCCTCTGACTGGAATGTCGAGGGCACGCGCGTGGTCAAGCGCGACGCGAGCGCGACGCTGGATCTGTGCGGCATCGCCAAGGGCTGGGCGCTGGACGAGGCGCGGACGCTGGCGGTGCGGCAGGGGCATCGCGACGTGCTGATCGACCTCGGCGGGGAGCTCGCGGCACTGGGGATGCACCCCGAGGGCCGGCCCTGGAAGGTCGGCGTGGAGAACCCGCTGGGCGAGGGGCTGGCGGCGGTACTGTCGCTACGCCCGGGCCTGAGCGTCGCGACCTCGGGGCGGCGGGCGCAGAGCTACGTGCTGGGCGGGCGCAGCTATTCCCACATCATCGATCCGGCGACGGGTGAGCCTGTGGCGGGGGCGCTGGCCTCGGTCTCGGTCCTGTCGGAACGCGCGATGACGGCGGACGGCTGGGCCACGGCGCTGTTTGCGGCGGGGGCCGAGCACGGCGTGGCGCTGGCCGAGGCGCACGGGATCGACGCGCTGTTCCTGAGCGACGACGGCGGGGCGCTGCGGCAGCAGGTGACGGGCCGGATGGCGGAGGTGCTGGCATGATCGAGGTGATCTTTGCGGTCGGTGTCTTCGTGCTGGCGGCGGGCGGTCTGGCGCTTGGCCTCGCGCTGGGGCGCGGGCCGGCGCGGACAAGCTGCGGTGCCATGGCCTGTGGCAAGATGGAGCGCTGCGCGGGCTGTCCGCACCTGCGCGAGGAGGCGTCATGAGCCGGCATCTGGTGTCGGACATCATGCGCACCGATATCGTGACGCTGACGCCCGCGACACCGATCCGGCGGGCGGTGGCGCTGCTGGTCGAGGGCGAGGCCGCGGCGGCACCGGTCGTGACGGAAGACGGCGGACTGGCGGGCTTGCTCACGCAGAAGGACTGCTTCCGCCCGGCGCTGCACGCGGGGTACTATCAGGACTGGACCGGCAATGTGGCCGATCACATGACTTCCGAGGTCGTAACGGTCGAGGCGGGCGAAGACGTGATGCACGCCGCCGAGATGTTCCTCGACCTGCCGCACCGGGCCTTTCCGGTGCTGAAGGACAAGCGCGTGGTGGGGCTGCTCGACCGGGCGGACGTGCTGGCGCACATGGTGCGCGAGGGCTGATCTCCCGGGGTTCAGCGCTTGCGGAGCAGCAGCGCGTGGACGCGGGCGCGGCGCAGGTCGGGGCCGTCGAGTTTCTCGGCGTCCTGGGTAGCTTCGCGTCCGAAACCGGCCTCGGCCTCGATGTCGAAATGCGCGCCCGCCATCGCTGTGACGTCCCCGGGATCAAGCGGACGGAAGGGGCCCTGATTGGGGACCTGGTAGGGTTTTTCCTCGCGCTCCCAGTAGGGGCCGTAGGGCGAGGCCGCGTTGCGGTAGGCCAGAAGGAGGTGGCCGCCGGGGCGGAGCACGCGGGCGATCCCGGCCAGCAGGGCCGCAGGGTCGGGGGCGTGTTCCAGCGCGAGCGGCAGGGTAACGAGATCGGCGGAGGCGTCGGGCCGGGGCAGCTCGGGGCCCTGCATCTGCAGCGTCTCGATGGTGCGGCCCTTGCCGTCCGGCTCGGCCGCGAGGCGCTGGCGCATGAATGCGAGGTTGCCCTCATGCAGGTCGGCGATGGTGAGGCGGGCGTCCTTGGGCAGCCGCGCCAGGAGCCGCGCCGCCTCGGTCCCGCCCCAGCCCATGACGTCGATGACCTCGGGCGCGGCGGGCAACTCCGGCAGCAGGTCGAGCACGCCATCCATGACCGTGCCCTGCCGGGCGGAGACATAGACCCCGGCGATGGGCGACTTTGCCCAGACCGCGTAGCCGCGCAGGTCGCCGACCTGGTCCCAGGTCCAGCGGGTGGGATCCCACTCGGCATAGGGCGTGAGCTGGGACTCCGCATCGCCGTAGGGATACTCCTCGGCAGGTTTATGAGGCCAGTCTGCGGCCTGCGGGCGGTCGAAGCGTTCGAACGAGAGCACGTCGTCGAGCGGGCGGCGGGGCGGCTTGATGAGCCGCGTGCCGGGGGCGGCGTAGCCGAGCGCGATGGCCCCCTGAACGGTGTAGCCTGCAGGCAGGTCCAGAAGTTCGCGGACCTGGTCTGAGGGGCCTATGCCCGCGTTGTAGATGGAGGCGATCCCGCGCAGGTGCGCCGAGAGGATCATGTGGTAACCGGCGGCGGCAACCGACTGGACGATGGAAAAGTGCCGGTGCGACCAGCCGTTCAGGAAGCAAAGGTAGATCAGCGCACCGCAGGTCCCGAAGTGCAGGTTGCCGCCCGATATCTGCTGCGCGCGGGCGAGCTTGTCGCGGTCGGTGACGGCGACGAAGTGCCAGCTCTGGTGGTTGCAGGAGGAGGGCGCCTCGATCGCGTCGCGCAGGATGTCGCGGATCACGTCCTCCGAAAGCGGCGTGCCGTCGAACTCGCGGCAGGAGGTGCGGGTGGCAAGCCGGTCGAGGAGGTCGCGGGCTTCGAGGTCGAGGTTCATGGGCGGTTCCCGGTGTTCGGCGCGGTAGAGTGAGCGCCGGAATACCGGGTCGGCCCGGGAAGTGCCACGGTGAGGGGACGTATTGGGCGGGGTCGGATCAGCGGGTGCCGTTTTGGACGTCGGTCGCGAGGTCGCCGCCAAGCGTGGCGAGGAAGGCCACCCAGTCGGTCGCGCTCGAGGCGCTGGGGTTCCAGACCTCGCGATCCGGGCCGGGGGTCGTGTCGGGGCCGGGCGTGTAGGTGGCGGGAGCGCTGCGACCGAAGCCGCCGCCGCTGGTCTGCACCTTGAGCGCCGCGACCAGATCCGGGCCGCTGAGCGGGACGAGACCGGGGGCGACACCGAGCATGGCCCCGGCGAGCGTGCGCCGCGCCTCGATCACCGCGCGGGGACGTCCGAAGACAAGCCGTTCGTCGAAGACCGCGCCGGTGAGGGCGGCGTCGAAGACCAGACCGCGCCGCCCTGTGTGCGCGGCGCCGGTGAACATCACCGCGTCATCGACCACGAGGGTGGTCGCGGACATGTGTAAGTCGCGGCCGGGACCGGCGGTGGGCGTGATCCAGGCGACGCGGTCCTCGGCCGTGGCCTTGAGGGTTTCGAGCGCGCCCTGGATGGCGAACCTGCGGACCTCGTCCACGCGGGCGTTGCGGTCGGGCAGGTGCCGGGCGGGCAGGATCAGCACGACGTGCAGGGCCGGATTGGCTGTCAGCCGGTCGGTGAGGGCCTCGAGGAAGCGGATGTCGCCATCGGGATCGGCCCAGACCTCGCCATCGAGCGCCGGGGTCTGAAGCCAGACCAGATCCTCGGCCCGTTCCACGGCGGCGAGGGCTGCGCGGGCAAAACCCTGCGCGCCCTTGCGGTTCTTGTGAAGCAGTCGGTCGAAGGCGGCCGAGGCGATGTCGTCGTCGAAGGTCGCGCTGTCGATAATCCCGTCCACGGTGAGCCCGCCGGGCAGACCGGACAGCGCGTTGTCGATCCGCTGCTTGATGCCGGGGTTAGCCGGATCGGCATTGTCCCAGAGCGCGCCGGGTTCGACCGTGTCGGGTATCAGCGAGATCCGGAGGTTGCCATGCGTGCCTTTGGCGGCGGTTTCGAGGATCGCGGTCCAGGGACCTGCGTCGGTGGGGGCTGTGGCGGCGGTGAAGGGACGGCCCATGAGGGTCACGAACTCGGCAATGTCGGCGACGCGGCGTTCGCGCATGAGCAGGCGCAGCAGGTCGCCGGCGGGGCCGCCGATGCCGAGCCCTTCGCCGTGGATCTCGGGGGCTGCGTTGACGCCGGGATGGGCGAGGGCCGCCGGGGGCGCCTCGTGCCAGATCCGACGGCCCGCGACGGCGCCGATCACGCCGCGGTTGCCGGTGGTGTCGTAGGCGGCGAAGTCGAGGATCTCCTGCGCCGTGGCGCCGGTGTGGAAGCCTGCCTCGTGCACCCGTTCGGGGCCGCCGGGGACTTGGGCGGCGGGGAGGTCGCCCGCCATTGTCTGGGTGAAGGCCGGATCGTTGGTGATGATCCGGTCGGCACCGTCGGCACGGTTGGGCAGGCTCGGGCCGAGGTCGCTGGCGCGCAGGCTGGTCATGTCCACGGCGGTGAAATTGCCGGCGGAGATGTCGCCCTCGACCGCGATGAGGCTCTGGCCCGGGGCGATGGCGCCGGTGCCGGGAGCGGGCTGGGTCGCCGTTTCGGGGCAGTAGAGCGTGAGTGTGCCGAGGCTTGCCACGTCGGCGGGCGTGGAATCGACGACGGCGGGCTTGACGGCGCGGCGATCGGTGAAAAGCCGGCTGCCTTGCGAGGTGGTGACCATGAGGTCATAGCTGAAGGTTGCGCCCGCCTCGCCATCGGGCAGCGGCAGGAGGAGGAGCGCGGTGCCCGCGGCGTCGGCGAGCGCCGCACCCCCGGTCATGCGGAAGCGGCGGCCGTTGGCGGTGTCCCGGCCGTGCGGCCAGGCCCGCACCCAGGCGCCGGGCGGCAGTGTGGCGTCAAAGCGCAGGACCACGGATTGGTCCGAGACGGCAGCGCCCGCCTGCTGGCCAGAGCCCCGGAGGCTGTGGGCCGTCGTCGCCGATTCAACGAGTTCGAGGGCGAAGGGATCGCCGGGCGAGAGCGTCGCGGGCGTCTGAGGGCCGTAGTCGCGGTCGAGCTCGGGGGCGATGAAATCCACCGTGGCGCCGGTGTCGGCGAAACGGGCCATGACCTCGGTCGCGACGGCATCGGCGGTAGGCAGGAAAAGCGGATCGGCGGTGTTGCGCGCGGCGCTGACGCGGCGGCGCGGGTCGGCCTGCGCCGAGCCCGCCACGCGGCTGAGGCCGGTCAGATGGCGTTCCACGTCGGTGATGGCGATGCGCTGGAAGTCGCGGCCCAGCGCGCCCGCGTCGGCCCAGCCCGCAAAGGGCGTGGCCGAGGCCGGGGGGGCGTAGGGACCGGCGGGCAAGGGTGCCAGAAGCGGAATCGGCACGGTGTCTGTATTGGCATCGCCCGGGGCCGGCAGCCCGATCGTGGCGCCGGCGGCGGCGACGTGGAGCGAGTCGGAGGTGCCGACGGGCGTGAGGCCCGTCAGGTTCCCGGCGAGCCGGTCCGTGACGGCGGCCTCGAGAGGACCCTGGTGGGCGTTGACGAGCAGCACGGTGTGCTGGGCCATGGTGCCCGCGGTCCGCTGTCGCGCGGTGTCGTCCGTGGCCCAGAGGTTGTCCCAGTCGGTTCCGGCGAGCCGGGTCCACATGGCGGCGACGGTGCCCGGGTCGTAGGCGCGGCCGCCGCGCGTGAAGGCCCAGAGTTTTGCGTCGATCTGGACGACGCTGTCATTCTCGATCAGGCGGCAGGCGTCGGTTTCGGGACGGCGCAGGATCGTCGCGGGCTTGTCGCCGTTCGAGAGCGCCGCCGTGCCCGAGAGACCCACAAAGTCAGCACGCTCGGCCGCGTCGAGACCGGCAGCGACGCTGCGCAGGTCGGATGCGTTGCGGGCGGGCAGAATGTTCTGGAGGTCGGCTGCGCTGCCGATGACACCCGGCGGGATCTCGAGCGCGAAGTCGGTGATGACGGGCCGGGTGCGTTGGTCGCCGCTGGCAGCGTCCGTGCTGTCGGGGCGCGGCAGGGCCTGGCTGAGCGCGCCAAGCCGCTCGGCCACCTGCGGCAGCAGCGTGAAGAGCAGGACAAGCGCGCCCTCGGCAAAGGCGGGAGTGCCGTCAGCGCCACGGAGCCGGGCGAGGGCAGGCGGCCTGGTTGCTGTGGCCAGCAGGTAGGAAAGCGTGCCTGCGGCGGGCGCGTTCCAGATTGCGCCGACCGGAAGTTGCCGGGTGACGGAAAGGTCCGGGTTCGGCGGTGGCAGGTCGGCGAGATCGGCCGCGTCTGCGGCGGAGGTCTCGAACCATGGCCCGAGCGCGGGGGAGAAGAGGCCGAGGCTGGAGGGCGCGGGGTTGAGGGTGGGCATGCCGTATCCTCCGGTTACACGATGTGCTCGACGGCGGGGCTTTCGCGCCCGACCGGGTCGATCAGCCGGACGCGGTAGCGCGTGCCGACGGGCAGTATCTCGGCCGGGGCGCTTTCCACGGCAAAGGTGCTTCCGGCGGGGGCCGGGTCTTCGCTGACGAGTTCGAGGCCGTCCTGGGGTTCGGCGCGTTCGACGCGCACCCGCCATGGGCCGGGCGTTCCCGGTGTGAGGTCGAGCGGGTAGGCAAAGTCGATGCGGATGTTGCGGCGCCCGCCGGGGGCGGCATCGCTCGAACCCGACAGGAGCGTCGGCGGGACGGGACCTGCCGCGGGGACGAGGGTAAGGGTGGCCGGGGCGCTTGGCGCGCTCCAGAGGCCCGGAACGGCGCCCGAGGCGGAAGAGACCGAGCCGGGCTCGGGCGCGCCCTGCACTTCGGCGATCCAGGCGTATTTGATGAAGGCCATGAGCCGGGCGCCGGGGGCCACTTGTGCGGCGCCGATATCGCGGAATGTGGCCGTCTGCAGACCGGTGGCCGGATCGACCGGGCCCATAGCCACCGTGGCGACAACGGGGTTGCGGATCGGATCGACGACGCCCGAGCGGGTGCGGCGGATGCGGGCCATGGCGCCTTCGGCCAGCCCGGCGCGGAGGGTGACGGTCACCTCGGCCACGAGTCCGGGCTCGTGCGGCTCCGGATCGACGAGGCGGACGGTGACCGAGGGGCGCGTGGGCGGGTCGCTGTTGGGCACGCCGTAGAAGATGGTGTCGAGCGCCGTCAGGTCGGGACCCGCGGCGTTGGCGCCGGATTCCACGGCGACCTTGTAAGCGCTGAGCACCCGCAGCGTGCCGGGCAACCCATGACGGAAGCGCAGGTTGGGCGTCGTCTCGACCGCGCCTTCGAGCCGCTCGAAAAGCGTGGCGGGAAAGCGGGCCTGTGCGGCGCGCAGCGCCGTGGCGCGGGCGGCGGGATCGGGCTCGGCCTCGAGCGTGGCAAGCAGCGTGGCATCGGCGGCCAGGGCCGAGCGGCGCAGGTGATCGCGCAGGCGGTTCTCGTCGGCATAGTAGACGGCATAGCGCTGCGACGGACTGCCGGGGATGTCGCGTTCGACCCAGGCCGTCCCGGTGGCATCGGGCCGTGCCGCGTAGTCGAGCACGTCGGGGATCGGGATCTGCGCGGGCGGATAGGGATCGGTCATGGTGAGCCGGACGGGATCGGAGGGGACCGAGGTCTGACCGGCGGTGTCGACCCAGACCACTGTCATTCGCAGCGGGCGCGATTGCGTGGGCGGGATCGGGGGGCCGTCGAAGGTGATCCGGAGGCCGAACTGATCCTCGCCATCCGGTATCGGCAGATGATCCGGAGGGGGCAATGACTCATTGATGCCATGGTTCGGATGGATCGGGATCGCGTCCCCGACCGGCAGGTTGCGGGTGGGGCCAAAGGCGACACCGTCGACAAGCACAGTCAGCTCGGCCCGGACGAGCGGGAAGGCGCCGGGGGCGAGCGAGGCGTCCTCGGGGAGTGGAACGGTGGCAGTGATGCGGCCGGAATGGGAGCCCGAGCTGATTTCGGGCTGGCGGTAGCTGCCGATAAGCACGGGCTTTGGCGGCCTGGGGCGCGGTCCAGCGGCGCCGTTGGCGCTGGCCCAGTCGGAGTAGCGGCCAAAGCGGTCCATGTTGGCGGCGTGCAGGCGAAAGGCCTCGGGTCCGGTGTTGTTGTCGGTGAGCAGGGTCTGCGGCGCGGGGCTGGTCGTCGGGGCCGAGGGGTCGGTGCCCGGCGGGCTGGGCAGGATCAGGGTTCGCCAGGCGCCGGCGCCGGCGCCGGTGTCGCGCGTGCGGTTGAGGCTGTGCCAGCTGCTGCCGCCCGGCGGCTGTCGCATCTGGACGGCAAGGGCGCCCGCGGGCGGCACGCCGTTCAGCCCGGCCTCGATTGCGCGGCGCGGCGCGCTGCGCGGCGCAGGCAGCCAGTCGCGGTGGCGCGGCGTGTCGATCTGCGGTGGCTCAAGTGGATCGAGCGGGGCGAAGTGATCGGCAACGGCCATGGCGCCCATGTCGTAACCCGTGAAGGGCGCGAGTTGAGAGCTTGCCTGCATGCCGCTCTGCCCCAGCCAGTTGCCCGCCAGTTTCAGGAAATGGTCGAAGAGTTCGACATGGGACGACAGTCCGTGGGTGTTGCGCGCGGCATTGACCAGCAGGCGGAAGAAGAAGCCGCCCTCGGCGAGCACGTCATCGGTCGGGTCGCGGAAGTAGCCCGTCACACGGTAGAAGCTGAGCCGCCGCGCGGTGCTGTCCGGCAGGCTCGTGTCGAGGGTCTTGTAGCCCATCCAGCTTCCCGTGCCCGGGTCGGCCTGGCCCTGCAGGACAAGGCTAAGCGTGGGAATCGTGGCCTCGGCCACGTCGTCGTGCAGCACGTTGTCGCCATTCGGGCGTTCCAGATTGTGGCGGGTGACGTGCTGGTGCTGTGGCGTGGGGCCGGTGATCAGGACGCCGAGCGGATCTTTCAGCGGGGCGAAAAGCGTGTCGACGCGGGCGTGTTCCTCGGCGGATGAATGGCCCGGGGCGCTGAACCGGGGGAGCGCCGTGGCGAGGTCCTGCATCGGGCGGCGCTGGGGGGTCTGATCTTCGACGCGGCGGCGGCAGAGGTCTTCCCAGCCGCTGATGCTGACATAGCGGCGGCCGCCTTCGTGGGGCAGGTTCAGGATGTCGACCACGCGCCAGTCGATCTTCTGGCGCCGGTCCCCGTCAAGCCAGCGGATGCCGACGATGGCGCCGTTGCCGCGGATGACGAAGCGCACGAGCCCGGTGCCGGAAAAGGCGAATGGCAGGTCGGAGCGGGTGCCGAGGGGACTGCTGCCGCCGGTGGCGGAGCGCACGAAGGCCTCGACCTGCATTGCGGTGGTCCGGGGCCGGGCCCGCAGCGCGTCGGCGATGTCGGTGTCCAGTATGCGGCCGAGATCCGGGCGGGGCCTGGCACCGAAACCGGGCAGAGATGGGTGGGGCCGTTCGAAGATCGGCCTGTCGGGAAAGGGGAAGGGGATCGGCACCGGGCGCGAGGGCTGGGGCGGGGAGCCCGGGTCGGCGATGATCTCGGCCCAGAGCGCCGTGGCGCCACCTTCCGTCGGCAGGGTGACGGTGACCTCGTCGCCCTCCTTCATCGAGAAGGGTGGCTCGAGCCGCTTGCCGGAGCTGTCGCGCCAGACGGCGTCGGTGCGGAAGGCGAGCCGCTCGAACTGTCCCGGACCGATGTCGGCCCGCTCAAGCACGAAGGGCATGGTGGGCAGGCCGAGCCTGGGGTGATGGGCGACGCGGATGTGCGGGCCGGGGCGCGCATGGCTGTCGCCGGGGCCGATGGCCAGCGCCTGGAGATTGAAGAGGCCGGGGTTCGCGATCTCGGTCATGTCAGAAACCCTCCAGGTCGAGCATCAGGGGCTGGGTGCGCATCTGGCGGCGTCCGGTGATCTGCCCGTCGCTCGTGTCGAAAATCAGTTGGAAGCTCGCGGGATCGGCACCCGCCGGGATCGGGGTCACCGGCCGCAGCAGCACCCGCGTGGCGTTGCGGTTGATGCGCGTCACGCGCAGCTCGGTGCCGCCGTAGCGTGCGCCGCGCAGCCGGCAGCGGTCGGCGATGACCACTTCGGTGCCCGAGATCACATGGGCCACGCGGTTCAGCGGTTCGAGCGCGTCCACCAGGAAGGCCACCGTCGAAAGCGTGCCGCCTCCGTCCTGTTCCCAGATCTGGAAGAGACGGGCCTGGTCCTGGGGCAGGCCGAGCGTGCCGAGGCCCATGGCATTCATCGCCTCGTCGAAGAGACGGTCCGAGGGCGGCTGCGCGCCCGCGGGTGTGACCGGGGCCGGGACGGGTGGCAGGGTCGCGCCCGGCTCGAGGATGAGCTCGGCCGCGGGGGTTGGCTGCACGCCGCCGTCGGTGTCGCAGCCGAGCGCCTGGATCATCTCGGTCGGGTTGGCGTAGCGCGAGGTGCGGAAGTTGGCGGCGCTGACCATGATGCGGTCGGTGCTGTCGCCGCTGCGCACGGCCCAGAGGTTGGCGTCGTAGAAGACGTCCGGCTCCAGCGGGTAGACCCCGGCGAGCGTGGTGCCGCCGACCGGGTGTTCACTGTCGATACAGGGCGCGTCGCGCACGGCCTCGGTGATGCGCTGCTCGGCGGGCGTCATGAATTCGCGCGGGATGCTGAAGGTCCCGATCGTGCCCGTGAGCGGGATCGCGGAGGCGGTCAGGAGCGTGCCGCCGGACCTCGGTTCGGGATCGGTGCGGCGCACTTCGATCTCTAGTTCGCGGTTGTAGCGGTCCACGAGGTTGGCGACGTGATCCTGGGCAAAGTGGAAGACCACCGGATCTTCGGTGAAATGCGCGATGGCGCCGGTTTCCGGGGCGCTCGCCGCGAGGTAGCGGTCGAGGTCGCGCGGATCGAAGAGGTGTTCGTTCGGGCCGTCCTGCCGGGTGGGGATCGCCGTGTTTTCGGCGGCCGTCCGGAAGCGGAAGGACTGCATCGTGCCGGGCTGCCAGTCGCCCGCGGGCGGGACCTGCGGTGGCTGTTCGTCCTCGCGTTCGCTGAGCCAGGACTGGAATTCCCAGTCGACTTCGATCCGGTAGACAGTATCGGGGTCGAGCAGGACGGGGCGTCCGCCGTCGGTCGGGTCGGAATTGTCGAGCGTGTCTTCGATCTCGTCCCGGATGACCTCGTCGATGGCGTGCCAGCGGGCGGCCCGGTCGTCGATGGCGCAGAGGCCGATGAAGGTGACGTCCTGCCCGGGCGTGCGCGTGAGCACGCGGATCTCGTCCACGGATTCCGGCGCGGCGGGCATGGTGTAGCGGACCACGTGGCAGGTGGAGCCGTCCTCTTGCGGATGCGAGGAGATGACTTCGGGTGCCCATGCCGTGCCGGTGCCGCCGTCGGAGCGTGTGCGGCCGAGTACTTCGGGGAGCGCGCCTGCCACGGCGTGGGTCAGAGATCGGGTTCCGAGGTCGGTGCGCAGGCCGCGCAGAACCGTCGGGCGGCCATCGCGGCGTGCCTCGGTGGGGCCGGTCTCGCGCAGGCAAACCTCGACCAGGGCGCCGGCGCCCTTGGCGCGGACCATGATCCGCGCGATGGCCTCGGCCTTGAGGGTGAGGCGCAGGTCGGTGCTGGCGGACTCGCCCCCTTCGCCGGCGATCCTGCGGCCTTGGCCGTCGAAGGCATCGACCTGGTAGGCGGCGCCCTTGCGGACCAGCAGGTGCAGGCGGACGTGGTTGGCTGTGCGCGACAGGCCGATCTCGAGCCCGGCTTCGCCGAAGGCCAGCGCGGCGGGCTGGTCGTTGCGGGCGGGCAGGGCCTTGAGGGTCTTTTCGTTGCGCGGATCGCTGAAGGTGAGACCTTCGAGCGCGACATCGGTGCGGGCGCCGACGACCTTGGCGCGGGAGAGCGCAATGCAGCGGTTGGCCGGGCGGAGCATGGTGCCCGCGCGGCAGCAGAGGCGATAGAGCACCGCCTCGTTGGCGCCGCCGGACAGGGTGATGCGCACGATGGGCGCCTGGCCGGAGAGGCGCAGGACGAGGGGTTTCTTCTGGTCGGTGCCCGAGGTCGAAGCGACATCCTTGCCGTCGGCTCCGAAGCCCACGGCCTTGATCGGTCCGCCGAAGAGCATGACGTGAAGCTCCACGTCGAGACAGCCCTCGGGCAGGGTCAGGGTGAGCCCGCTGTCGGGGATCAGAAGCTCGGCCCGACCGTCGCGGCCCGAGCGCGGGGTGCCCCTGGTGTCGGCCTGATCGGCCAGTCGGATCGGGGTGCCGCGCGCGGCGGGGCGGATCACGAGGCCGTCGACCGTGGCCTCGGCCCGGCCTTCGAGGGTGCGAGGAAGGTCGTCGAGGTCGATGCAGCGCGCGGTGCCGCCGTCAGTCTTGCCGACGCAGCAGAGCCGGTAGAGGAAAGCCTCGCCCGAGCCGCCCTCGATCATGACGGTGACCATGGGGGTGCTTGCCTCGAGCACGATGGTGTGACCCACGTCCTGCGTTGCGGGAGAGCCGGCGGTTGCGACGGTGTTGCCGGCGGCATCGAGGCCCGAGACCTTGACCGCGCGGGCGCCGAGCACGACCGAGACCTCGATCTTGGTGCAGCCGCGGGGCAGCGTGATCCGGGCGCCTTTCGCGGGGAGCTGAATGTCGCCCAGCCCGTCCTGGCCGAAGCCGCCGGGGGCCGCGGCGTCGACCGCGTCGCGCAGGAGGAAGCGTTCGGAGGGATCGAGGGTTTCGAAGGTGGCGCCGTCATGGGTGAACTGCGGCGCGTTCACCACGTTGTTGCTGAGGCCCTTGAACTCGATGCAGGCGCGCGGGTCGCCGGTCGGCACATCGCCCGGCCGCTTGCAGCAGACGCGGTAGAGATGGAAGGCCTTGAGCCCGTCTGTGAGCATCTCGACGCGCAGGATCCCGCTGGCGGACTCGAGGATGGCGAGCGCGGGGCGGTTGATGGGCGTGTCCATGATCTCGTCGGTGGTGCTGCCGTCGGCGTGGTGCACGCGCAGGAGCAGGCGTCCGTCCGAGGGCTTGAACCAGTGCAGTTCGAGCAGATGGCAGGGGCGTTTCAGGGTGAGCGTCGCGCCGGGGTTCGAGATCAGCACATCGGTCTTGCCGTCGCTGCCGAATTCGGGCTGGACCGCGTTCGAGATGTCGATCCGGTCGGTGGCCTGCAGCGTGTTGCGACGGGTGGCACTGGTGCGCTGGTTGGCGGTGAGCACGAAGGGGGGCAGGTCGAAGCTTTCGGCCTGCTGGCCGAAGGCGAGATCCTCGAACTCGTAGCAGCCCGATCCGGTGCCTCCGCCCTCGCCGCTGTCGCACACCAGAAGCGTCAGCACACCCATGCGCACGGCGCGGTCAAGCTCGATCCGCCAGGGCAGGGCGAGCGGGACCAGGGCGCCCGAGCTTTCGGCCCGGACCAGGCGGGGCAGACGATAGCCGTCGCTGGCAAGGCCGGTGGCAAGGGCCGTGGCGGGCACCGGGCGGACCGCGCCCGGCTCGAAAAGCGCGCCCGAGGCACCGACCAGGGAGACCAGATCACTGCCCGTCACCTCGTCGCTGCCCACCTGCAGGAAGGCGCGGGAGAGGCCCTGGAAGTTGCTCGGGTAGGGACCCGGTGGCGGGCCGAGGCGGCGCAGGCGGCTGACGGTCGATGACAGGATGCGGACCTCGCCGCCGCGCAGGCAGGCCTTGCGCGGGGGTGGCACGCGTTCGCAGACGCGGCGGACGATCTCGGCCGGGTCGCCGGGCTGGCCTTCGCCGCCGTCGGCGGTGCTCTGGGCCCAGGCCCAGGGTTCGCGGTTGAGAAGCTGCAGGCTCGTGACCTCGGCGCCCGAGGGCAGCGGGGCGGTGTCACCCGAGGTGTCGTCGGCGGCGCGCGAGGGCGGATGGGTCCAGGTGGAGAGCAGCGGATCGCCGGAAGGGTCGGTGACGGGCGCGTTGTCGGCGTCCCGCACCAGCCGCACGTCGAGAAGGCGATAGGTGTAGCGCAGGCGGTTGGAGCCGAACCAGCGTTCGCCGGCGGGCGTCTCGCCGGGGTCGAACTGGTGGCCGGCGGGGATCGCATCCTCGATGAAATGGCGGAAGTTCAGGACGGGCACCGTGTCGGGCCAGACCGTGTGATTGTCCTCGGGGGCGACGCCCTGGTTTTGTGACTGGCCGTCGACCTCGACGAAATCGTAGATCGCCGCGCCCTGCGGTGCCCCGGTCGTCGCCATGCCGGTCACGCGGTTCAGCCGGTCCGTGAGGCTGATGGAGGCCACGGGCGGTTCGGGATCGGGTGTCTCGAACTCGGCGGCGCTGCCGAAGTCGAGCGTGATGCAGCCCTCGACCGTGAAGAAGAAGAAGTCGACCGAGGCGCAGAAGCGGGCTTCCTCGAGGGCGGCGACGGCGTCTCCGTCGGGCGGATTGTAGTAGCTGACGACGATGGCGGCATCGACCGAGGCGGAGACGATCACCAGATCGAGCGAGCCGCGCAGGTAGAGCCCGCCCTTGATGAAGAGCGGGTCGGTGCCCATGCCGACGTAGATCGCGCCCGAGACGGAGAGTTCGAGCGGGCCGGCCTTCCATTCGAAACCGGCCCCGGCGCCGAAGCCGATGGAGAATCCGTCGAAGTTCCAGTCCTTGTTCGGGCCGAAGTTCGGCAGGCCGCCGCCTTCGACCATGAGGAAGGACCAGACCTCGATATCGAGCGTGCCGGGCAGGAAGGTGATGGTGACCGGTTCGCCCGAGCGGCCGGGGCCGTTGTCGCTGCCGATGCGGACGTACGAGTTGCCGCCCGCGCGGGGGAAATGGGCGCCGAAGGGCAGCTTGAGTTCCAGAAGCTTGGGGATCTTGTACGTGGCCGAGACGGCGACGGTGACGGCGTCCTCGTTGATGACGACGAGGCCCGTGATCGAGGCGCTCTGGCCGTCCTTCTTGTCCTTGGCGGTCTTGTCCGGGATCGAGAGGATGTTGACCTCGACACCGAAGATGACCTCCACGTCCGGGAAGGCCACGACAATCATGCCGGTCGCAGAGAACGAGAACGAGGCATCGGGCAGGGTGCCGACGACCACACCCACGCCGAAGGCGTACTGGCCCTTCTCGGGCGCGTACTTGTCCTCGGGGTCCTTGCGCCACCAGCCGATTTCGCGGGCGACGACGTCCTCGGTCTCGGCCACGTCGCGGGCGCCGTTGATGACGACCTGGCCGATGAAGCCGTGGATGGCGATGGGCAGGGGGCCGAGCGGGATGCCGCCGGGGAATTGCACGCGCCCGTAGAGGCTGAGGAAGAGCGAAGGGGCGAAATCGGGCGGATCGTCGGGGACGCCCACGGCCAGCGCGACCGAGGCATTACAATAAAGCGGGATCAGCGTCGCGTCGACGCCGGCCTTGAGGATGCCGTTGTCCTCGATCTTGATCCGGCCTTCGCCCGTGATCGTCGCGGGAATGTCGACCGTGGCCTTGAGCCCGCGGAGCGAGAATTCGGGGCCGCCGTCGAGACCGCCATTGGCATCGGTGTTGAATGTCACGCGGAAGGTGGCTTCCGTGACCTCGACCACGCCGATGTCGATGGCCACCGCCAGCGTCGGTTCGAACCAGAGCGAACCGGTGCCCATCTTGAATTCGGTGATCCGCAGCAGCCGGCCGAGCGGGCCGTCGATCTTCCAAAGCCCGGAATCCTCGATCGACATGGATTTGCTGGTCTGGGCGAGGCCGATCTTGTCGATGAGCGGGGCGTCTGGATCGGTATTGTCGAACTCGACGCCCACGTCCGTGTACTTGATCTTCATCGGCTGATCGGGATCGGTCCGCAGCCCGAGCGACCCCGCATTGACGTGCAGCGTGTTGGTGTAGTCGGCGGTGACCGTGATCTTGTAGGACTGTAGCGGGTCGGCGATGGTCTTGGTCTGCGCCTTGGCCTGAAGCCTGGTGAAGGCAGACATGGAGCCCGGCCCGATCAGCGGACCACCCCCGAAGTTGGCGCTGGCAAAGCCGGTGATGGCGGCCAGCGCGCCGAGGCGCACGCCGGATTCGACCGCGTCGGTGTCGAAGTCGATGCCCGAGGCCAGCATGGGCCCGAAGCTGAGAGCGGCCACCAGGTTGGGCTGCTCGATGTCGAAGAGGCCCTCGGGGTCGCCCTCGGACTTGATGCCCAGCAGGAACTCGGTGAAGCCGGTCAGATCGTCGTAGACCCATTTGCCGTAGACGGTCAGGACCTCGCTCGTGGTGCTGATGCCGTCGGCGCCGGAGGGCGTCCAAGCGTATTCGAACTCGGCAAGGTTGGGGACGATATCCTCCCAGCCGGAGAAACGCGGCCGGTCCCAGCTGAGCTTGAGCAGGACGCGGTAGTCGGCGCGCGCATCGTCGTTGTCGGCGGGCAGCACGTCGCGCCCCGGTGCGGGCACGAGGATCAGGCGGCGGGTTGGCGCGACGGCGGACGAGGTCTCGCGCCGGGCCGCGTCGGAGGACGTGCCGCCGACGGCGTAGATATCGACGCGGCGATAGCCCACGCGGATCTCTTCGCGGGTGGGATCGGGCGGGTTGCTGCGCAACCCGTTGCCCGCGCCGTCCTTGGGCCAGCTGCTGCGATCCACGACGCTCGGGTCCTTGATAAGCCGTCCCGAGGCTTCGGCCTCGTCGGGTTCGATCAGGGCCAGGGTGGCCGCGTCGAGCGCACCGAGGCCCTGTTCCTGGTGGCCCTCGACCGGTGCGGTCACCGCGGACTCGGATCCGGCTGGCGTGGTCAGCAGGCGCACGCCCTCGTCCCGGCGCCGCCCCGCGAGCCCGACGTTGTAGGCGTCGGTGCCCACGTCGTCGCAGCGGCCGATCACGACAAACTTGCCCCCGGAATAGTTGGAAGCCCAGGCGAGCAGGCTTTCGTGCAGGTTGCTGCCGTGGTTGTTGAAGGGGCGCTTGGCGCCCCAGCTGCCGTTGGTGCTTTCGTCGAACTCGAAGATGACCTGCACGTGGCGGTCCTCGTCGAAACCGGCCGGTGTGCCGCCTTCGAAAACCGCAACTTCGGCGATGGTGCCAGAGGGGATGTCGACGGTCGTGCCGCTGATCGCGCCCATGGCATTGGCGCCGTCGAGGCGGCCGTGTTCGTGGAAGGCGGCGAGGTCATAGACCCCGAGGATCGCGGCGGGGGCCACGGGGGCCGTAGGGGTGCTTGCCTCGAAGACGCCGTCCTCGCAGCCGATGTAAAGCAACCCGTCGAGGGGATCGCGCAGGCGCAGCCGGAGGCGGGTTTCCGAGGTCTCGGAGCCGGTCTGACGCAGGCGAATGATGTGCAGGCCGCGCGCGTCCGAGGGCAGCGTCAGGGCGAGGCTGGTGCCGCTGCTGTCGATGCCGAGCGTCTCGGAGTGCCATTCGAAGGTCGCGGCGGGATCGGCGGGGCTGGCGGCGGCCTCGAGCGTGAGCTGGGTCATCGCGTCGATGGGACCGTTGAGATCCACCACGTTGGCGAGCCGTGTGCCCGCGATGGTCACGGAGATCCCGGGCGCGGTGCCGCTTGCCACCATGCGGACGGTGAATTCGGGCTTGCGGCGCTTGTCGTCGTCACCCGGGCCAAGAACCTCGATCGGCGTGATGCGGATGACGTCGCCGTGGCGGACCGTTCCGGTGGCGTTGTCGCCGGTCTGTTTGGCGCGCCCGGGAAACTTGAACTCGGCCTCGTAGTCGAGAATGCCGCTGCCGGGAGGCGGCGCCGGGACGGCGAGGGAGGCGGTGAGCTCGACGCTCTCGCCGGGTTCGGCCTGAAGCTCCAGCGTGCCCTCGTCGAAGTCGAAGCCCGAGGTGATGTCGGCGCCGCCTTGGGTGAAGGCGAAGGTGGTGGGGTTCAGCGGCGAGGCGCCGAACTGAACCTCGATCTCGGCCTGCAGGCCGAGCGGGTCGCCGATCAGCAGATCGCGGACCGAGAGCGAGAAGCCGCCTTTGCCGAGCGCGTTCGAGGGGCAGTAGATGGCCACTTCCTCAATGGCGAGGCCGACCCAGTCGGCGGACTGGCCGCGTTCCAGGACAAAGGCGGGCGAGAATTCCTCGGAATAGTCGAAGAGGACGTTCTTGACGGTGAGGCCGAACTGGGAGCTGCCGATCAGCACGTGCGGCGGGGCGAGCGTGACGTTGGTGACGGCGCCCATCAGCGCATCGGGGATCAGCGGATCGCCCCCGCCGGTAGCGTCGATGAAGCGTGTGACGACCGGCTGGTCGGAGGCGCGCCGCTCGAACCGCAGCGCGGCAGAACCGACGATGGCAGCGGGCGGATTGCCGGGTTTCGGGGAGAGGTGGCGGGGCGTGGTGCCGCTTTCGGGGATGAAGTCGGCGGCGACAAGACCGTCAAGTTCGAGCTCGAATTCGCCCAGCATCAGGTCGAGCTGCCAGGACTCGGCGCCCGGTTCCATGTCGCCGGTCAGGGCGGCCCGCCGGAACGACAGGCGGAACGGCACGCCGGTGGTGATCATGGGGATCTTGAGCTTGCCGAAGGGGAGGTCGAAGGCTTCGACATCCTGTCCGGCGACGGCCACGTCGAGGCTCTGGAGGCGCCCGGTGTGGATGATGGCCTGGTCGCTCGTACGGCTTTGGAGTTCGAGCGCGACGAAGCGTTCGACAAAGCGCGAGACCGGGGCAGGAAGCGCCTGGTTGACGCGATCAATCGCGTCGAAAAGCGATACCAACGGAACGCCGGCAACCTGAGGCATAATCCACCTCTTGTTGAGAAATAATTTTGGGGAAAGACTCGGTAAAACTACTCAACTCAGAGTAGCTCGATGCCTGAAGATCTGGCAAAAGAAAATTCTGTCAGGTCGGGTATTCCGGACGTTGGCCGTCCGGTGTGGCACCGCCGGTCCGGAGACCGGCGATGCGCCATGGGGATCAAAGACCCCGGATCATTCCGCCGTCCACGCGCAGCATGGAGCCGGTCACATAGGCCGCCTGCGCGGAGCAGAGGAAGGTCACGACCGCGCCGAATTCCTCGGGCTTGCCGTAGCGGCCGGCGGGGATGGTCTTCCGGCTGGCGTCCTGCACGTCCTCGAGCGAGGCGCCGGTTTTCTCGGCCTTGATGCCGTCGAGCTGCGCCAGGCGGTCTGTGGCGATGCGGCCCGGCATGACGATGTTGACCGTGATGCCGTTGCCGGCCACCTCTTCGGCCAGCGTCTTGGACCAGCCTGCGATGGCGCCGCGCACGCCGTTCGACAGCGCGAGGTTGGGGATCGGCTGGACGATGCCGGACGATCCGATGGTGACGATCCGGCCCCAGCCCTTCGCGGTCATGCCCGGAAGCGCTGCGTCGGTGATGCGGAAGATCGGCGCGGCCATGGCGTCGAAGGCGGCTTGCCAGGCGGCGGCGCTCTGACCCTTCGCGGGGCCCGCGGCGGGGCCGCCACAGTTGTTCACCAGAATGTCGACGGGCTGGTCAGCAAGGCGCGCGACGAGGGCGTCGACGCTGGCGGCATCGGTGAGGTCGAGCTTGACCCCTTCCATGCCTTCGGCCGGGGCACTGCCGCTGCGCGAGGCGGCGATGACGGTGGCGCCTTCCTCGGCCAGCAGTCTGGCGCTCGCAGCGCCGAGGCCGCGGCTTGCGCCGAGCACCAGTGCGGTCTTTCCCTTGAGTCCCAGGTCCATCAGTTCAGCTCCTTCAGTCGTTTTTCCTGCCGTGCGACGAGGCGGTCCACCTCGGCTACGGCTTCGGGGGTGAGCGGTGCGCCGGGTGCGCGCAGCGCGGGCGATGCGATGGCGCCGCGCTGTGCCAGCACGTGCTTGCGCACGGCGAGACCGGCGCCGGGCTGCTGCTCGTAGCGGACGAGCGGCAGGTAGGCGTCGAAGATGTCCTGCGCGCGGTCCTGATCGCCGGAGGCGGCCAGGCGCACGACCTCGGCCAGCATTTCGGGATAGCCGAAGCCGGTCATCGCGCCGTCGGCGCCGCGGGCGACCTCTTCGGGCAGGAAGACGCCGCCGTTGCCGCAGAGGATCGAGATGTGGCGGCGGCCTTCGGCCTCGGCGCGGCGCAGCTTTGTGATCTTGGACAGGCCTGGCCAGTCCTCGTGCTTGAGCATGACGACCTCGGGGATGTCGTCGATGATGCGGCCCAGCACCTCGTCCGAGATGTTCACCCCGGTCGAGAGAGGGAAGTCCTGCAGAACGATGGGCACGCCCGCGCCAAGCGTGCGGGCGACCTGCGCGAAGTAGCCATGGATCTGGGGATCGGTCCTGAGGCTGCCGGGGGTGGTGACCATGCAGCCGGCGGCGCCCATGTCCATGACGGCCTTGCCCAGTTCGCCGATGGCGGCGAGCCCGGGTGCCGAGACGCCGACAACGACGGGCTTGTCGCCGGCGCGCTTGATGACCCGTTCGGCGACGGCGCGGCTTTCGGCCTGCGTGAGCTTGGGCGCCTCGCCCATCATGCCGAGGATGGTCAGCCCGTCCGCGCCCTTATCGAAGTAGAAGTCGACGACACGGTCGAGGCTGTCGAAATCGATCTCGCCCTTTTCGGTGAAGGGGGTGACGGAGATGACGAAGACGCCCTTGGCGTCGGAGGTCAGCAGGGGCATGGCCTGGTCCTTGTGTGGTGGGCCGGGTTGGTCTTTGGCCCGGCTTGCGGAGGGTCCAGCGGAGCCTGTGACAGTGTTCCTGGACCCGGGTGATTGCATTCCGGATACTGGTGGAATACTGAAATGGCAAGTACGGCGACGAGGGTTAGCCAGGGTGAACGGGCAGCGGGCACGGCGAGGCAGGGATGCGGGACGGGAGCATGTCTTCCTTCCGGTCGGCGTGTCTGCAATCCCGGGGCGGCCCGGCGCGCGGACCATCGAAGATGCCTGCCTTGCGCTGAACCCTTCTGCGCGCGAGCAGGTCGGCGGCATCGTTGCGTCCAGCAACGGCAAGCTGGCAGGGGATCACCAATGAGCGGACAGAGCCTGTCGCAGACCGCCTATCGCGAACTCATCCGTCGGATGCTGGAGGGTGGGCTGAAACCCGGCGACACGCTGCAGGAGTCGCGGCTTTGCACCGATCTCGGCATGTCGCGCACGCCGGTGCGCGAGGCCATTGCCCGCATCCGCAGCGAGGGTCTTGCCGAACAGTCGGGCCGCTTCCTGCGCGTGCGACGGATCGGGTCCGACGAGATTGAGGAGATCTTCTTCCTGCGCCGGACGCTGGAGCCCTCGGCCATCCGGGCCGCGACAGGGCGTATCCTTCCCGAAGAGCTCGACAGCCTGGAAAAGGAGATCCGCGCGCTGATGCAGGGCGGGCCGGGCAAGGACGATCTGCAGTGGCACGTCGACCGAACATTTCATGGCACCATCGCCATTGCCGCCGGGAACCCCGCCGTCGCCAAGGTGATCCACGACCTGCACATGCGGACCTGCATCTTCGACCACCGGGTGGTGCCCGAACGGTTCGAGCTGGGCTGCCGCGAGCACCTTGGCATGATCGAGGCGATGCGGCAGGCCGAGGCCGATGCAGCGTCGGCGCAGATGGAGGCGCATCTTGCCCACGCACGCGACGCGGTCTTCCGGCACCTCGACGAGGTCCCAGCCACCGCCAGCGAAAAGGCGTCCTCCGAATGAAATGTCTGATCGTCCAGCCCGTCCATGAAGAGGGCCTCGCACTGCTGCGCCGGAACGGGATCGAGCCGGTTTTCTGCGAGACACCGGATGCCGAGGGCATCGCGCGGGCGGTGCCGGGCTGCGATGCGGCGATCACGCGGGATGCCGGGTTTCCGCGCGCGGCCTTCGAGGCCGCCGACCGACTGCGTGTTGTCGTGGTCCATGGCACCGGCCACAATGCGGTCGACAAGGAAGCCGCCGTCGAACGCGGGGTTCTTGTCGCCAATACGCCCGGAGCCAATGCGCAGTCGGTGGCGGAACTGACACTCGGGCTGGCGCTTGCGCTTGCCCGGGGCGTGCCCGGTGCCGACCGCTGGGAGCGCGAGGGACGGCGCGGGTTCCGCGAGTCGATCAGCTTTTCCGAGCTTTCGGGCAAGACGCTGCTGGTTTTCGGCTGGGGCAATATCGGGCGGCGTTTCGGGCATATGGCCTCGGCGGCCCTTGGTATGCGGGTGCTGGTCCATTCGCCCTCCACGCGGGACACCGGCGGGTTCGAGAAGATCGAGCGGCTGGAAGAGGCTCTGGCGCAGGCGGATCTCGTGACCCTACATGCGCCGGCTCGGCCCGAGACGCTGCATATGATCGACGCCGCCCGGCTTGCCGCGATGAAGCCCGGCGCGCATCTCGTGAACGTGGCCCGCGCAGAGCTGGTGGATGAGGCGGCGTTGGCCGAGGCGCTGCGCAGCGGCCACCTTGGCGGTGCGGCGCTCGACGTCTACAGCCACGATGCGCCGCAGGGGCCGCTTGCCGCGTTTTCCAACGTGATCTTCACACCGCATCTTGGCGGCACGACCGAGGAGGCGCTGCGCCGCGTAGCTGTGGGGGCCGCGGGCCACGTGGTCACGGCGCTGACCGGCGGGGTGCCTGAGACCGTGGTGACCCCGGTTGCGGGCGGCATGCGGAAGGCCCGCGCATGAGTGCCGCAACGCTTTCGGATACCGCCTACGAGAAGATGCGGGACGACATCACCTCGGGCCGCATCCCGGGCGAGACGGTGCTGTCGGAACGTGCCCTGACCGAGACGCTGGGTGTGTCGCGCACACCGCTTCGGGTCGCGCTGTCGCGGCTCGAGAAGGAAGGCATGGTCGACCGGCTGAGCAACGGCGCCGTGCTTGTGCGGTCGGTCTCGGTGGAGCAGCTGTTGCAGATCCTCCACCTTCGGCGCCAGCTCGAGACCGCCGCCGCGCGGCGTGCGGCGCGGAACGGCCCGACCGCCTCCCTCAAGGCGTTGCGCGACAGGATGCAGGCGCTGGCCGAGGGCGCGGAGGTGAGCTTTGATGTCTTCTGGCAGGACGACGGCGCCTTTCACCGGGCCGTGGCCGAGGCGGCTGGCCTGACGATCCTGCCGGCGATCCTCGACGAGCAGCGCGGCATTGCCCGCCGGTCGGCGCTCACGCGCGCCAACGACAGCTTCGTCGTCCAGGCCGCCGAGCACGTGGCCATCGCCGACGTGATCGCCGCGCAAGACGAGGAGGCAGCCGCCACGCTCATGGCGGATCATTTCGAGAACGTGCGCGCGCGCTTTCTGGGGTCCTTCACCGGGACCTGAGGCGCGCACGCAGAGCAGGAATCACCAACAGAAACGGAAAAGACATGAAATCCCTCTTTCACCTCGCCATCCATGTGACCGACCTCGACGAGACGCGCGCCTTCTACGGCGACGTGCTCGGCTGCTCAGAGGGACGCTCGACCGACACATGGGTCGATTTCGACTTCTTCGGCCACCAGCTGTCGTTCCACCTCGGCACGCCGTTCAAGACCACGCGCACCGGCAAGGTCGGCGATCACATGGTGATGATGCCGCACATGGGCGCCGCGCTGCACCTGGATGACTGGAAGGCGCTGGCCGAACGGCTCGAGGCCAAGGGCGTGGAGTTCGACATTCCCCCGGTGATCCGCTTCGAGGGCGAGCCCGGCGAGCAGCGGACGATGTTCTTCTTCGACCCCTCCGGCAATCCGATCGAGATCAAGGGCTTTGCGGACTTCGAGGGCCTGTTCGCGTCCTGACGCTGAAAAACGTGCCCCCCGGCCGGTTGGCCGGGGGCCGTGCTTTGCCGGGCGGTGCCGCGTTCTTGTGCGCTCGTCGGTTTCCCTAGTGTCAAAGCCGGAGATTATCACGGGGGGTCACTTGACGCCCTCGTGAAACGCAGCGCAGTGTCCAACCAATACCGATTTGGTTGCGCCTGTGGTTCAGCAGCGCCGACCGGACCGAGAGGGAACGGATGACCGAAACTGCGCCACCGCTGCTGGAAATCGAGGGGCTGACCTTTGGCTTTCGCAATCAGTCGGCGAACCTTGTCGATGGGGTGAGCCTGTCGCTCGGGCGGAACGAAACGCTCTGCATCGTGGGCGAATCCGGGTGCGGCAAGTCGGTGACGGCGCTGTCGCTCATGGGGCTTCTTCCGCCGGATGCCGTGCGGATCGACAGCGGAACGGTTACCTTCGAGGGCGAGGCCATCGACGCGGGCGACTTTGCGCGCCTGTCACGGCTGCGCGGCGACCGGATGGCGATGATCTTCCAGGAGCCCATGACCTCGCTGAACCCGGCCTTCCGGATCGGCAACCAGATCACCGAGGCCGTGCGCCATCACCGCGGCGGCAGCGAGGCCGAGGCGCGCGAGCGGGCGCTCGAAGCCCTGGAGAAGGTGGGAATTCCGGCGGCGCGGCAGCGGCTGGACGAGTATCCGCATCAGCTGTCGGGCGGGATGCGTCAGCGGGTGATGATCGCCATGGCGTTGGTGAACGATCCCTCTGTGCTGATCGCGGACGAGCCGACCACCGCGCTCGACGTGACCGTGCAGGCGCAGATCCTCGACCTGATCGCGGACCTGCAAACGCGGTCGGGGATGGGCACGATCCTGATCACCCATGACCTTGGCGTGGTGGCGCAGGTCGCCACGCGGGTGGCGGTGATGTATGCGGGCCGCATCGTCGAGATCGGCACCGCGCAGGAGATCTTCGAGGATCCCCAGCATCCCTACACCATCGGCCTCATGAGCTCCGTCCCGCGTCTAACGGGGCCGCGTCAGCGGCTGTCGACGGTGCCGGGCCTCGTGCCGACACCGGATGGCATGCCCGAGGGGTGCCGCTTCTCGACCCGCTGTCCCTTTGCGCGGCCCGCCTGCCGCGAGGTGCCGAAGCTGGCGCCGGTCGCCGGCGAGCACCGCGTCGCCTGCCATTATGCCCCCCTCGAGACGCGCCTGGAGGCCGGATGATGCGTGAAACCATCCTCGAAGCCGTGAACCTGCGGAAGCACTTTCGCAGCGGTGGCGGTCTTGGCCGGACGGCGAATACCGTGCGTGCCGTCGATGGCGTGTCGCTCGAGGTGAAGAGGGGCGAGACATTCGCCATCGTCGGGGAGTCCGGCTGTGGGAAATCCACGCTGGCGCGGCTGCTGATGCGGCTGCTCGATCCGACCGAGGGCGACGTGCTGTTCGACGGGCGATCCATCGCCGGATTGCGCGGGCGGACGCTGCGCGATTTGCGCCGCGACATGCAGTTCGTCTTCCAGGACCCGTTCAGTTCTCTGAACCCGCGCATGACCGTGGGCAAGCTGGTGGGCGAGCCGCTGGAGACCCATGCGCCCGAGCTTTCGGCGCGCGAGCGGCGCGCCAAGGTGGCCGAGCTACTGGGCCGCGTCGGCCTGCGTGCCGAGCATGCGGGCCGCTATCCGCACGAGTTCTCGGGCGGGCAGCGGCAGCGGATCGGGATTGCGCGGGCGCTGGCCTCGGGTCCGAGGCTGATCATCGGCGACGAGCCGGTCAGCGCGCTGGACGTCAGCGTTCAGGCGCAGGTGATCAACCGGCTGCACGATCTCAAGGAAGAATTTGATCTGACGCTTGTGATCATCGCCCATGACCTGGCCGTGATCCGCCACATGAGCGACCGGGTTGCGGTGATGTACCTTGGCCAGATCGTCGAGACGGGACCGTCCGAACAGGTCTTCGCGAACCCGCGCCATCCCTACACGCGGGCGCTGCTCTCGGCGGTACCGGAGCCCGTCTACGGGCGGGCGCATGACCGCATGGCGCTCAAGGGCGAGACGCCCAGCCCATCCGCGCCCCCGGAGGGCTGCCGCTTTCACACGCGCTGTCCCTTCGCCACCGAAGAGTGCCGCACGCGCGTGCCCGAGATGCGCGAACTGGCTCCGGGGCAGGGCGCCGCCTGTCACCATGCCGAGAAAATCGCCGCCGAACACGGATCGCCCGTGGCGGTCACGGGATCGGGGCGGAGCGAGGGCGCCGAGCGGCGTTTTGCCATGTATGCCGAGGCGATCGCGGACCGCGGCGCCTGAACCGACCAACCAACGCACGGCGACCAACGCCGTCCTGACTGCAACAGAGAGGATCTCTTATGCTACGAAAACTATCGCTCACCGCCATCCTGCTTGGCGCCACCGCCGTAGGGGCCCAGGCTCAGGATCTGCGCATCGCGCTGCAATCGGATGCCGACGTGCTCGACCCCGATCAGTCGCGGACCTTCGTCGGCCGGATCGTCTACACCGCGCTTTGCGACAAGCTGGTGGACATCACGCCCGAGCTCGACCTCATTCCGCAGCTTGCCACCGACTGGTCCTGGAACGAGGACCAGACCGAGCTAACCATGCAGCTGCGCGAGGGCGTGACCTTCCATGACGGCGAGCCCTTCAACGCCGAGGCGGTCGCCTACAACATCAACCGCAGCCAGACGCTCGAGGAAAGCCGCCGCAAGTCCGAGGTTGCCTCGATCACCGGGACCGAGGTCACCGGCGAATACGAGATCAAGATCAGCCTCGCGCAGCCCGACGCGACGTTGCTGGCACAGTTCGCCGACCGCGCCGGCATGATGATCTCGCCGGCCGCAGCCGAAGAGGCGGGTGCCGATTTCGGTTTGAACCCGGTCTGCTCGGGGCCTTTTGCCTTCGACAACCGTGTGGCACAGGACCGGATCGTGCTGACCAAGTTCGACGACTACTGGAACGCGGACGAGATCAACTTCGACAGCGTGACCTACCTGCCCATCCCGGACAACACCGTGCGCTTCGCCAACCTCCAGTCGGGCGACGTGGACATCATCGACCGTCTTGCCGCCACCGACCTTGAGCAGGCGGAAAGTGCATCCGACATCGAGGTCGCGAGCGCGGTTTCGCTGGGCTACCAGGGCATGACGATCAACGTCGGCAACGGCGATCGTGCCGACAGCCCGATCGGCCAGAACCCGAAAGTGCGTCAGGCGCTCAGCCTCGCCATCGACCGCAATGCCCTGAACCAGGTCGTCTTCAACGGCGCCTTTGCCCCGGGCAACCAGTCCTTCCCGCCGAACTCGCCCTGGTACGATCAGGACCACCCGATCCCCGAGCGTGACGTCGAGGCGGCCAAGGCGCTGCTGGCCGAGGCCGGTTTCGAGGACGGCGTGACCGTCGAGGTGCAGGCCCCCAACAGCCCGGTGCCGCAGCAGGTGATGCAGGTCGTGCAGGCCATGGCCGCCGAGGCGGGGATCACCATCGAGATCACCTCGAAGGAATTCGCCACGATGCTGCAGGACCAGTCGGCCGGTGACTACATGGCAAGCCAGGTGGGCTGGTCGGGTCGCGTCGATCCCGACGGCAACATCCACCAGTTCATGACCACCGACGGCGGCATCAACGACTCCGGCTATTCCAACCCGGAGGTGGACGAGCTGCTCGACAAGGCGCGGACCACGACCGACACCGCGGAGCGCAAGCAGTACTACGATCAGGCGCGCGACATCCTCGTCGAAGATCTGCCGATCATCTACCTCTACCACCAGACCTGGATCTGGGGCCTGCGCGACGCCGTCTCCGGCTTCACGCCTTACCCCGACGGCATGATCCGTCTCGAAGGCGTGAGCCTCGAGGACTGATCCGCCATTCTCCGCGCCCCGACCGGGGCGCGGAGCCTTCGCCCACGTTCACCGAGGACATGCGCCATGCTCGCCTTCATCGGTCGCCGACTGCTCGTCGCCATTCCGACGATCCTGCTGATCTCGGTCTTCGTCTTCCTGCTCCAGCAGCTTCTGCCGGGCGACCCGATCCTTGCCATGGCGGGGGAAGAGCGCGATCCGGCAACCATCGAATTCCTGCGCGAGAAATACGGGCTGAACGACCCGCTGCCGGTGCAGTACTTCAAGTGGATCGGTGGCGTGGTTCAGGGGGATCTCGGCATTTCGCTGCGCACCAACCAGCCGGTGAGCGAGCTTCTGCTGCAGAAACTGCCGGTGACCATACAGCTTGCCGTGATGGCGCTGATCTTCGCGGTCGTGATCGGCGTGCCGGCGGGCATCCTGTCTGCGGTCAAGAAAGGCACTGTCGTTGACTACGCCGCGAATGTCGTGGCGCTGTCGGGGCTTTCGATCCCGAACTTCTGGCTTGGCATCATGCTGATCCTGCTGGTTTCGGTGAAATGGGGGCTGCTGCCGGCCTCGGGCTACACGCCCCCGGGCGAGGATCTTGTCCGGTCGATCACCACCATGCTGATGCCCGCCTTCGTGCTTGGCACGGCGCTGGCCGCGACGCTGATGCGCCACACGCGGTCGGCGATGCTGGGCGTGCTGAAATCCGATTACGTGCGCACCGCGCGGGCGAAGGGGCTCTATGAACGGCGGGTGATCCTGCGCCATGCCTTCCGCAACGCGCTCGTCCCCATTGTCACGCTGACAGCACTTCTGTTTGGCGAACTGGTCGCGGGCGCCGTGCTGACCGAGCAGATCTTTACCATTCCGGGCTTCGGCAAGCTTGTGGTCGATGCCGTGTTCAACCGCGACTACGCGGTGGTGCAGGGGATCGTGCTCTGCACGGCGGTCGGCTTCATCGTGATGAACCTGCTGGCCGACGCCGCTTACTTTGCCCTCAACCCGCGCCTGAGGAAGTCCTGATGGCCCATGTGTCCGACCCCGCGACCGCGGATTCCGTACTCGACGCCAAGCCCGAGAACCGGGTCTGGAAGAAGTTCCGCTCGCACCGCAGCGCGATGCTCGGCGGGTTCCTCGTGGCCTTCTTCGTGATCATCGCGGTGGCGGCCCCGATGCTTCCGATACAGGATCCGACGGCGACGTCCTGGTCGGCGGTGCGCGCGGCACCCTCGGCGGCGCATCCCTTCGGGACAGACGAGATCGGGCGGGACGTGCTGTCGCGGCTGATCTGGGGGGCGCAGGCCTCGCTCATGGCCGGTGTGGTGTCGGTGGCCATCGCGCTCTGCTTCGGCGTGCCGCTGGGCATCGCGGCGGGCTATTTCGGCGGCTGGACCGATACGGTCATCTCGCGCTGCACCGAGGCGCTGCTGGCCGCGCCCTTCCTGATCCTCGCGATCGCGCTTGCGGCCTTTCTCGGGCCCTCGCTCGGCAATGCCATGATCGCCATCGGCCTGTCGGCGACGCCGATCTTCATCCGGCTGACGCGCGGGCAGGTGATCGCGGTGGCGGCCGAGGATTACGTCGAAAGCGCGCATGCCATCGGCCTGCCGACGCGCAAAATTCTGACGCGCTACATCTTTCCCAACGTGCTGCCGCCGGTGCTGGTGCAGGCGACGCTGACCGTGGCGACGGCAATCATCGCCGAGGCATCGCTGTCCTTCCTCGGCCTTGGCCAACAGCCGCCGGCGCCGTCCTGGGGATCGATGCTCAACACCGCCAAGAACTTTCTCAACCAGGCGCCCTGGATGGCGCTCTGGCCCGGCATCGCGATCTTCCTTGTGGTGCTTGGCTTCAACCTTCTGGGCGACGGGCTGCGCGATGCGCTCGACCCTCGCGAAACCTGACAGACGAACGAGAGACGTATGACCGACTTTACCACCCGCCCCGAGATCCGCGGCACCTTCGGGACCGTGACCTCGACCCACTGGATCGCCTCCGCGGTCGGGATGAGCATCCTCGAAAAGGGCGGCAATGCCTTCGACGCCGCCGTGGCGACGGGGCTTGTCCTGCAGGTGGTGGAGCCGCACCTGAACGGTCCGGCGGGCGACCTGCCGGCACTGTTTCACGCGGTGGGCAAGGGCGGAACGCAGGTTCTTGCCGCCCAGGGGCCGGCGCCTGCCGGCGCGACGCTGGAGCATTATCGCAAGGAGCTTGGCGGCGAACACGCGCTGATCCCGGGCTCGGGCCTGCTCGCCACGGTCATTCCGGGCGCCTTCGACGGCTGGATGCTGATGCTGCGCGACTACGGCACGATGGAGCCGTCCGAGGTGATGGCACCCGCCATCGATTACGCCCGCGACGGCCACCCGCTGCTGCCGCGCGTCGCGGACCAGATCGCGGGGCTTGCCGAGTATTTCGCCGAGCACTGGCCGACCTCGCATGCCACATGGTGTCCGGACGGCACGCTGCCGCAGGCGCAGGCGCTCTTCCGCAACCCTGACCTCGCCGCCACCTACCAGCGGCTTGCGGATGCCGCGGAGGGCGAAAGCCGCGAGGCGAGGATCGATGCCGTGCGCGCGGCTTGGTCCGAGGGCTTCGTCGCCGAAGCCATCGACAGCTATCTGACCGATGCCGAGGTCATGGATGTCTCGGAAAGCCGTCACCGCGGCGTGCTGACCAAGGCCGACATGGCGGGCTGGCAGGCGCGGGTCGAGACGCCGCTTTCCATCGACTACCACGGCTGGCGCGTGTCCAAGACCCAGAGCTGGAGCCAGGGACCGGTGCTTCTGCAGGCGCTCCAGATCCTCAAGAACTTCGACCTCGCCGCCATGGACCCGCTGGGCGCGGACTTCGTTCATACGGTGATCGAGGCGATGAAGCTCGCCTATGCGGACCGCGAGGCCTATTACGGCGATCCTGATCACACCGAGATCCCGATGGAGCACCTGCTGTGGGATGGCTACGGCGCCGAGCGTGCAAAGCTGATCTCGGACGAAGCCTCGACCGAGCAGCGCCCCGGTCGGGTGCCGGGGTTCGAGCACTGGGCAGATGCCGCCATCGCACGCGCCAGCCGGGACTACGGCGCAAGCCAGGTGATCGCGCAGGAGCCCACCATGGCGCACCTGACCGACCGCAAGGGCGACACCGTGCACCTCGACGTCATCGACCGCTGGGGCAATGCCGTGGCTGCGACGCCCTCTGGCGGGTGGCTGCAGTCGAACCCGGTGGTGCCGGGCCTTGGCTTTCCGCTGAACTCGCGGGCCCAGATGTTCTGGCTCGAGGACGGTCAGCCGACAACGCTTGCCCCCGGACGGCGCCCGCGCACCACGCTGACCCCCACAATCGCCGAGCGCGAGGACGGCGCGCTGCTGGCCTTCGGCACGCCGGGTGGCGACCAGCAGGATCAATGGCAGCTCATCTGGTTCCTGCGCTTCGTGCATCACGGGCTGGGCCTGCAGCAGGGCATGGACGCGCCGCTGTTCCATTCGCTGCACTTCCAGGCCTCGTTCTACCCGCGCGCGGCGAAGCCCGCCGAGATGATGATCGAGCCGAACTTCGGCGAGGTGGTCATCGAGGATCTGCGCGGACGCGGGCACAAGGTGCAGGTTGCGCCAGAATGGTCGGTCGGGCGCCTGACCGCAGCCCTGCGCGAACCCGACGGGCTTCTGCGGTCGGCCGCGACCCCGCGGCTGATGCAGGCATACGCGGTGGGCCGCTGATGACCTATTCGATCCTCGCGACGGACCCTGCGACGGGCGAGATCGGCATTGCCGTCGCCTCTCGCTTCTTCGCATGCGGTGCGGCGGTCCCTTACGTCGGCGCCCGGGCGGCGGTCGCCACGCAGGCCTTCGTCAACCCGCTCTGGGGCGTCGAGGGGCTGGCGCTGCTGGCCGAGGGCCGTTCCGCCGAGGAGGTTCTCGAGACGTTCAAGTCCCGCGACGCGGGCGAGGCGTTGCGGCAGGCGCATGTCATGGACGCGCAGGGGCGCCTTGCCGCCCACACCGGTGCGGACTGCACGGACTGGGCCGGGCACCTGATCCGCGACGACCATTCGGTCGCGGGGAACATGCTGACCGGTCCCGAGGTCATCGAGGAGACTTCGCGCGCCTTTGCCGAAACCTCGGGGCCGCTTGCCCGACGGCTGCTGGCGGCGATGAAGGCGGGCGAAGCGGCCGGCGGCGACAAGCGGGGCCGACAGGCGGCGGGGCTCGTGATCCATCGCGGCCAGGACTACGCGCATCTGTCACTGCGTGTGGATGACGATGCCGATCCACTGGCCGAGCTCGAACGCCTGCTCGACGTTGCGGGCGAACGCTACCTGATGGTGGCCGAGACCTTCCCGACGGCGGACAACTTTTCGGGGATGGTGGATCGCCGCCCGATCGACGCGGCCATTGCCGAGGCCGAAGAACGCCGCCGACAGGAGGGCCGATCCACGGCCTCTCGCGCCATGAGCAAGGACGATCTGTGATGGACGCGACGCAGGTCACGCTCTTCGTCGGGATGGCCGTCGTTGCGGGGATGTTCGGCGGGGTTCTCGCCGGGCTTCTGGGCGTGGGCGGCGGGATCGTCATTGTCCCCGCGCTTTACGTCTCGCTTTCGCTCACGGGGATGGACCCGGGCCTGACCATGCAGGTGGCGGTGGGGACATCTCTGGCCTCGATCATCTTCACCTCGGCCTCATCCTCGTGGGGGCACTGGCAGAAGGGCGCCATCGACACGGGGCTTCTGAAACGCTGGGCGCCGTGGATCCTTGTCGGCACCGTGCTGGGCGGCGTCATCGGCGGGCTGGTCTCGGGGCAGGTGCTGATCGCGGTCTTCGCGGCAGTGGCCTTGCTCGTGGCGCTCGACATGATCTTTCGCAAGGCGTCGGACGGCAGCGCGACCCGTAGCTTCTCGACACCGGTCTGGGCCGCCTCGGGCGTGGGCGCCGGGATGATCTCGGCCATGATGGGGATCGGGGGCGGCACGGTCTGCGTGCCGACGCTCAACTTCCTCGGCTATGACATCCGCCGCGCGGTGGGCACCTCGGCGGCGATCGGATTTGTCATCGGCGTGCCGGGGGCGATCACCTACGCACTGACTGGGCTGGGGCAGGAAAACCTTCCGCCGTTTTCCATCGGCTACGTGAACCTGCTTGCGCTGGTGTGCCTGGTCCCACTCACCACGACCTTTGCCCGCGTGGGGGTCCGGCTTGCGCATGCGATCCCGCGGACCCGGCTGCGGCTGCTCTTCGGGATCTTCCTGATCGCAACCGCGCTCAACATGCTGCGCGATCTGATCCAGAATGCAGGGTAACGGACGGTTCGGGACAGAGCAGGTACGCGATGGAAGACGGCGAAATCGTTGAAAGACTCATGAAGGGCATCGACGCGGGCGACTTTGTCGAGGGCGACCGGCTGCTGCCCGAACGCCGTCTGGCCGAGACCATGGAGATCAGCCGCGCGCGGCTGCGCCGGGCGCTCGATCATCTGAAGGAGGAGGGGCGTCTCTTTCGCCATCAGGGGCAGGGCACCTTCGTCGCGCCGCCCCCCGCTCTCGAGGTCGCGGGGCACGAGACGATTTCCCGTCAGGTGACGCCGCAGAACGTGATGGAGGTGCGCATGGAAGTGGAGCCGGCGCTTGTGGCGCTGGCGGCCGAGCGGGCGACGGGCCCCGAGCTGAGCTCTCTGGATCGGCTCATGCGGGCCACGCTGGGCGTAGAGGATCCCGCCGCCTACGAGGCCGCGGACGCCGTCTTTCACTACCGGATCGCCGAACTGGCGCACAATCCGCTGTTCCTGAGCATCTACCAGTCGATCCGGGCCGTCCGGCGTCACGCCCGCTGGGCAGACGAGCGGCGGCTGACCCATTCCCAAAGCCGGATGTCCCAGCTTGGCCGCCAGCACGAGGCGCTGACCCAGGCCGTGATGGACCGCGACTCGCGCGAAGCCGCGCGGCTGATGGAAGAACACCTCGTGACGGTGTCGAACGCCATGCTGCGCGAGCGCCGCGAGCGTATCGTCGTCGCCGCGCCGGAGCGTTGAGGCTAAGGCCGAGCGTGTACTGGTCGGGTCAAGCCGCGGTGCGGGCCTTGCCGAAGCCGTGCATTTCCTTGGCCCACTGGTAGCCGATCAGCAGGCCCTTCATGCGGGGCAGGACAAGCAGCGACAGAACCGTCGCGACGCTGCAGAGCACAAGCGCAAGCATCAGCGGGTCGTCCCGCATGTAACCGAAGAGGCCATGAAGCGCGAAGCCCATTATGTGCCCGACGAGCAGGATCGTCAGATAGGCCGGGCCGTCATCCGCCCGGTGATGGTAGAGCTCCTCGCC
>CAYNKL010000004.1:0-68652 GCA_964397775.1 uncultured Rhodobacterales bacterium
CACCCGCTACTGCAACGGCACCGAAGGGTAGAGCTCGTTCATCTGCACCGACCGCGCATCGTCCAGCATGATGCGCACATGCCGCCGCCGCATCATCCGCGGCTCGGCCACGCCCACCGAATGCGCGATGGTCTCCACTTCCTTGATCACCGACTGCGCATAATAGGCGACGCGGCGGTGCTTCTCGGTGACCACCAGCCCCTTCTGCAGATGCGGATCATGCGTCGTGATGCCCGTCGGGCAGGTGTTCTTGTTGCACTTCAGCGCCTGGATGCAGCCCAGCGAGAACATGAACCCCCGCGCCGTGGTCACGAAATCCGCCCCCGCGCAGATCGCCCAGGCCACGTCGCCGGGGTTCACCAGCTTGCCCGAGGCCACAACCCGGATGCGCTCATGCAGCCCGTAGCGGTCGCGCAAATCAACCACCCGCACCAGCGCCTCGCGCAGCGGCATCCCCACGAGGTCCATCAGCGGCATGGGCGCAGCCCCCGTGCCACCCTCGCCGCCATCCACCGTGATGAAATCCGGCGCGTGCTCGGGGCCCCGCTCCTTGATCATCTCGAACAGCTCGACGTAGGGGTCCGAGGACCCCAGGCAGGTCTTGAAGCCCACCGGCTTGCCCGTGACCTCGCGCACATGCGCGATCAGATCCAGCAGGTCGCCGAAATCGTCGACCTCGGCGTGGCGGTTGGGCGAGATGCTGTCCTGCCCCTCGGGAATGCCACGCACCCGCGCGATCTCCTCGGTCACCTTGGCGCCGGGCAGGATGCCGCCCTTGCCGGGCTTGGCGCCCTGGCTCAGCTTGATCTCGAACATGCGCACCTGTTCGTAGGCCGCGATCTCGCGCAGCTTCTCGTCCGACAGCCGCCCGTCGGCATCGCGTACGCCGTATTTCGCCGTGCCGATCTGGAAGACCACGTCGCAGCCCCCTTCGAGGTGCCAGGGCGACAGCCCGCCCTCGCCGGTGTTCATCCAGATGCCCGCCGTCTTGGCGCCGCGCGACAGCGCCCGCACCGCCGGCTGCGACAGCGCCCCGTAGGACATGCCGCTGATGTTGAAGATCGACGGCGCCGCATAGGGCATGCGCGCGTGCGGCCCGATCACCAGCGGCTCGGTCTTGGCGAACTGGTCGTCGAGCGGCGGAAAGACAGCGTTCATGAAGATCGGCGTCCCCGGCACGTTGAGGTTCCGCGTCGACCCGAAGGCCACCGTGTTCCCCTTGCCCAGCGTCGCGTCATAGACCCAGTTGCGCTGCGCCCGGTTGAAGGGCATCTCCTCGCGGTCCATGGCAAAGAAATACTGCCGGAAGAACTCCCCCAGCGAGGTGAAAAGCCCCCGGAAACGGCCGATCACCGGGTAGTTGCGTCGGATCGCGTCGCCGGCCTGCGTGCGGTCGATGACGAACATGACTAGCGTCGCCGCCGCCGCGACCCCCACCAGAAACACGAAGAAAAGCGCCAGATACTGCAGCGCGGCCATGGCCAATTCCATGCAGCCTCCTCCAGATGATGTGTTGTGCCGCGTGGCCAAGACCGCCCGGCGGGCCTAGACTGTCGGCATCATGAGAAGATGGCATACGCTGCCATCACGAGGGAGGACACCATGAAAACCCTGCTCTGTGCCACCGCACTCGCCGTCGCAGCCGCCCCGGCCTTCGCCGCCGAGGCCGTCACCTACGAAACCGATCAGCCCTTCGACGACGTCATCTTCGGGCTCGAAGCCGCCATCCTGGGCCAGGGGCTGGTGATCGACCACGTCTCGCACGTGGGCGACATGCTCGAACGCACGCGCGAGGCGACGGGCTCGGACGTGGTGCTCTTCGAGGGCGCCGACATCTACAGCTTCTGCTCGGCCACGGTCTCGCGCCAGGTGATGGAGGCCGACCCGATGAACATCGTGCACTGCCCCTACCACATCTTCGTCATGACCCAGCCCGACACCCCCGGCGTGACCACCATCGGCTACCGCGACTTCGCCGATGCCAGCATGGACCCGGTGGAAGAACTGCTCGACACCATCGCGCGCGAGGCCATCGGACGCGAATAAGGACACGGATCCCTCCCGATCGTTCACGACATTCTCATTGGAAATCCCCGGCGGGCGCGGCTTAGGCGGGCGCCCAGTGACGTCAAGGCAACCTGAACGCGAAATCGCCTGATCCAGTGGCACCCTTCCCTGCGTAACCAGGGGTGATGTGACAAAGCACATCGCCAGAAACGCAAGGAGGAGACACCATGCTTCGCAGAACCTGCCTCGCCCTCACCGCATCCGCCGCCCTCATGGCCGGCCCGGCCCTCGCCGAAAGCCACGGCATGTCCAAGGACATCGTCGACACCGCCATGGAGGCCGAGGGCTTCGAGACCCTCGTCGCCGCCGTCGACGCGGCGGGCCTTGTCGAGACGCTCAAGGGCGAAGGCCCCTTCACCGTCTTCGCACCCACCGACGAAGCCTTCGCAGCACTGCCCGAGGGCACGCTCGACGAGCTTCTGATGGACGAGAACAGCGACCAGCTGACCTCGATCCTCACCTACCACGTGGTGCCCGGAGCGGTGATGTCCGGTGACCTCGAAAACGGCATGGAGGTCGAGACGGTGCAGGGCGAAACTCTCACCATCATGACCGAAGGGGGCGTGACCGTGAACGGCGCCACCGTCACCACGGCCGACATCAAGGCCAGCAACGGCGTGATCCACGTCATCGACGCGGTGCTCATGCCCGAATGACCCGACCGGCGCGCGCACCCCGCGCGCCCCACGCTCCAGTTAGGGCGCCCGGCTTCCCCCGGGCGCCCTTGCCATGCAGGCCGCGCCCCAGCGGCCTCAGCCGACCAGAACCACCAGCCCCAGCGCCAGCCCCGAGATGAAGATCCACGACAGCGCCCCCAGCGCCAGCGGCCGCAGCCCCTTGGCGTGCAGCTTGCGCAGGTCCGTGCTCAGCCCCAGCGCCCCCAGCGACACCGTCAGCAAGAAGGTCGCCCCGCGCGCGACCCCGGCCGAGACCTCGCCCGGCACCGCGATCATCGAGTTCAGTGCCACCACGCCGACAAAGGCAAAGGCGAACCACGGCACCGGCACCCGGGCCTGCGTCTCGCCCGCCTGCAGCCGCCCGCGCGCCATCATGGCCAGCGACAGGATCACCGGCGCCAGCAGCAGCACCCGCGTGAGCTTGGCCACCGTGCCCGCCTGCCCGGCCGCATCCCCCAGCGCGAAGGCGCCCGCCACAACCTGCGCCACCTCGTGCACCGCCGCCCCGACCCAGAGCCCGTAGGCCTCGTGGCCCATGCCCGTGGCCCCGGCGAAGACCGGGAACAGCACCATCGACAGCGACCCGAAGAGCGTCACGCAGGAAATCGCGTAGGCCACGTCCTCCTCGCCCGCGCGGGTCACCGTGTTGCAGGCCACCACCGCCGAGGCGCCGCAGATCGAGGTCCCCGCCGCGATCAGCTCGCCCAGTCCCCGCTCGACCCCGATCACCCGCGCCATCAGCCGCGTGAAGACAAAGGTCGCCACAAGCGAGCCCACCACAACGAACAGACCCCGCCCGCCAATCGAGCCCACCTGCGCCAGCGTCAGCTGGAACCCCAGCAGCACGATGGCCCAGCGCAGCACCCGCTTGCCCGAGAATGCCACGCCCGGCATCAGCCGGACGCCCAGCCCCACCGTGTTGCGGATCGCGATCCCCAGAACCATGGCCAGCACCAGCGGGCTCAGCGCCGCGATCCCCGACAGGCGCTGCGCCACTGTCGCCACCAGCGCCAGCGCCAGCGTCGCGGCCAGCCCCGGCAGGTGGTGCCGCAGCACGGACCACGAGTCGGTCTCGGCCTCGAACGTCAGGGGGCGCGTCTGGTCTGTCATGGTCCTCACCTTGGAAACCCGGAAATCCCCGCGCTTATCCTCCATCACCTCCGATCAATAAAACGGAATAGAATTGTCAAACCGTTCGATGAAACTTATCAATTCGCCATGACCCTCGATCAGCTCCGCATCTTCCTCAAGGTGGCCGAACAGGGCCACGTCACCCGCGCGGCCCAGATGCTCAACCTCACCCAATCCGCCGTCTCGGCCTCGCTCGCCGCGCTCGAGACCACCCATGACGTGAAGCTCTTCGACCGCGTCGGCCGCGGCATCGCCCTGACCGAGGCCGGACGCCAGTTCATCCCCTCGGCGCGCGCCGTGCTCGACCAGGCCCGCCTCGCCGCCGAGGTGCTCAACGACCTCGCGACCGAGGCGCTCGGTTCGCTGCGCCTTCAGGCCAGCCAGACGGTCGCCAACTACTGGCTGCCGCCGATCCTCGTCGCCATGCACGAAAGCCACCCACGGATCGACCTCACGCTCACCCAAGGCAACACCGGCTCCGTTGCTGCCGCGGTGCTCTCGGGCGCCGCGGACATGGGGTTCGTCGAGGGCGAGATCACCCAGGACCGCCTCGAACGCCGCGTGGTGGCGCAGGACGAACTCGTGCTGGTCATGGCCCGCGACCACCCGCTCGCCGGGCACGAGTGCGTCACGCGGGACGACTACCTCGCCTATCCCTGGATCATCCGCGAACCCGGCTCCGGCACCCGGTCGGAGTTCGACGCCCACCTGGCCGAGATGAGGATCGACCCGGCGCAACTCTCGGTCTTCCTCGAAATGCCCTCGAACGAGGCCATTCTCGCCGCCATCGCCGCCGGCCCCAGCCTCACCATGCTGTCGCGGCGCGCGGTGGGCGGTGCTGCCCCCGACCGCAATCTGCGCGCAATGCCGGTGACATGGGCCCGGCGCCCGGAACGGCATTTCTCGGTCCTGACCCACCCCGACCGCTACCGCACCCGCGCCCAGCAGGCCCTGCTTGCGATCCTCGACAGCCACGCCGGACGGGACCGCTGAGCCCACCGCGCGCCCCGTTCACCCATCACGCCCCTCGCGCGCCGCTATAATGCCCCGGAAAGACCCGGAGGCCGCCCGTGACCGACACCATCCACGAGATTCCCCTCGATCAGATCGACGCCGAGGCCCTGCCCCGCGACCGCGCCACCCGCGACCCCGAGGCCGACCACGAGCTGCAACTCTCGATCCTCGCCGAGGGCTTGCGCCAGCCGGTGGAGCTTTTCGCCATGGAGGGCGACACGCCCTACGGCCTCATCGCCGGGCACCGCCGCCTCGCCGCCTTCCGCGCGCTGGAACGCGCCACCATCCCCGCCTTCCTGCGCCGCCCCGCCGACATTCCCGCGGCCCTCGCCGCCATGGTCTCGGAAAACGAGATGCGCGCCCAGATCAGCCCCTGGGAAAAGGGCCGCCTTGTGGTGATCTGCGTCGCGCAGGGACATTTCCCCAACGCCGACGCCGCCATCGACAGTCTCTACGCCACGCTCTCGCGGCAGAAACGTTCGCGCCTGCGCAGCCTTGTCATGGCGGTCGAGGCCTTCGACGACCGCTTCGCCACGCCCGAGCGCCTCTCGCTCGCGCGTCTCGAACGCCTCGCAAGCGCCCTCCGCGCCGGGTGGGAGGACATGCTCCGCGCCGCCCTCCCCAGCCCGCGCAGCCACAGCCTCGAAAGCCAGTGGCAGGCCATCGAGCCCGTCCTCGCCGAGGCCACGAGCCCCGAGGGCGCAGCCAGTGCGCCCGGCACCCCGAGAATGCCGCGCCGCCTTCTGAAACTCCGTCAGGGCCTGACGATCCGCCGGGAACTCACTCGAAGCGGCTGGATCCTCCGCTTCTCCGGCCCCGAGGCCAAGACCCCCGGCCTCATGGACGACGTGATGGACCACGTGGAACGCATGTTCGGAAGCGCCCCGGACGGACGCTAGATCCCGGCCATCAGGCCAAAGCCGGGCGCGCGCCGGACCGTGGTTTGGCGCTGCCCACCTCGGGAGTGGGCGCTTTATTCCAACCCAATCCGGGCGACCTCCGACCGCTGCCCAGCAGATACCAAGGCGCAAGACCGCAGGGACGGTCCGGCGCGCGCGGATGTAGAGAAAAGGCTCTCGGCCGGCTTTCTCCGCGCCCCCGTCTCGACGGCCGCGGTACGGGACGAAGCGGTCATTTACCGAACATGTTCTAATGACCGCTTGGCGGGACGAAACTGCCGTTCGCTGCGCACAGCACGAAGGTCCGTTTCAATCTACCGTGCCCATACAGAAGCGTCCCGCGCTTGCATGCCAGTGGATTGCGGTTTGTAGGCATTTTGTGTGGCGCATACACGCCCTGCTGAGGGTGGCGAAAGGCGCAGGGCCGGACGTTGCTAAAGGGTGATCGAAGATCGGATGCGCACCAACCCGCGCGACATCTGGGACCTGATGAAGAGGACCAACGGTCATGGCGATGAGCTTCCCGACTCGCAGCTCGCCGCGGCCGAGAAACTCATGTGCGGCATGGAGAGGTTTGAGGCGCGCTAAGGGCAGGCCTGAAAGCTCGACGACGGCATGCCACGGGTCACGACGCTTCCCAACACCATCATCGAGTTCGCGAGGCCGTCGAAGAGCAGATCACTAAGCGCGCGGCCGCGAACGAGGCTGCACCGAAAGCGGAACCGGATCGCAGACCGGGGTATAGCGGATCCGGAGGGCCGTGCCCCCAGACGACCCGTGGGTCGCGGTCCGGACGCCGATGATCGAGGAGAGGGTCCTCAAGCAGTCGATCCCCCCTACCAGAGGCCCCTACTCTTCGGCTTTGGGCTCTTTCCCTTTCGCTTAGTGATCTTCTTGGCGAGCTTGTCGAGTTCTTTACTGCGATCGTCATAGACAGCGTGGAGCACCGATTGCAGAAGCTCGAAGGCGTCCAGCAGCTCCGACCTGGTCTTGGCTTGTGAGTTGAAATGCGTCGTGTCGTTGCCGACCCACTTGATCGCGATCAGGTACTCTTTAACCTCTGAGAGTCGCCCTTTGGTGTGGTGCTCGATCCGATTGTGGAGGGCAATGTCCTGCCGCTTGCCGTTCTTGGTGGTGGTCCTCTTCACCTTGGCTTCGGCCAGCATTGCCTCCACGCACCGGCGGATAGCGCTGCCGCACGCATCCGGGTCGTTCCAGAAATGGCCGAACGTGCGCACGAGTTGATCGCTGATCGCCTCGGGAAGGTTTTTGGACACCGAGAAGATCGCCGGCGGCCGCGTGAAGGTTTGCGGACTGTAGATAGTACCCAAACAACGTCCGTAGTCGTGGTCGTAGTCCTCTTCGACCGTCGTTTGCCGGCGACGACTGTCGAGCGGCCACACGCATGGCAGTCGAGAACGGCGCTGAACGTGCCGGTGTCCCACTCCGGCTCCCACGCCTCATGCGCGTGCGCCTCCTTCGACCAGGGCTCCTCGCGATCTTTCAGGGTGTCGGGCACGAGGGCGAGCGTCCCGCCGTCGCATGAGCTGCATCGCCATGCGGGGAGATCGGCGAAGGCTTCTCGGAAATGGTCTCGATTGATCGCCACGATGTTTAGCCCCGGATGACGATTTCGACGTTGTTGGGCGCCACGCCGTAGTGGGCGGCCAAGCCACGCCGTGCTTCCGCGAAGGTGAGCCCATTGTCATTGCCCGGAGCCGTGCCCGCAGGCTGCACTCTTGCCCCGTCGGCGAGCGACGTGAACTCGATGCTGTCGAGATTGATGCCCAGTTCGTCCAGGGTGGTGAACCGGACGGGGTTGCGGCTCTTGCCCCATGCAGCCGGCACGTCGACCTCGGCGTAGGCGTCGAACTCGATCACGTAGCGCATACGGCCATCGGCCGTGCTCTCGTCCGTCTCGGCAATCCCGGAAATGCGGCCGACAAGGAAGGCCGTCCCGTGATCGAAGTCGTTTTGGTGCCAGTGGGCATTCTCGCGCTGGTTCCGGATAGCGACGACGTAACGTTTCTGGGTGATCCGTTCGGGAGAAGCCACCCAGTTTCCCGTCCCGCCCCGCTCGATAATCTCGTTCTTGCTACGGCTCGTAAGTACGGCGACCGCGCTGTTGATGGTGCTCATGCCTTGGTCCTTGATCGGTCATGGCGTCCCGCGCCAAGCATACAAAATAGATACTACAAGTAAGTATACAAGTATGAAGTGTGACGGCCTGTCGCCCTACTTCGTCGCCGTTTAGAATCTACAAGGGGTGCTGCCGGCGTGCGCCCTGTCGAACCGACCGAGTAGAACGGATCGGCTGTTGCAATAGCCTCTGTACAGGCTTTCAAAACGCACCAGCGGCCACGTCTTGACCCATATTGAACACGATGCTGCATCCGAAGTGCGATCCGCCGAAGCCGACCTTCGTGTGCTCCGTAGCATCCGGTAAAGTGGGCTCGAAGCGGTCATGCGGCGACGAAGCGGGTCGGGCGCCTGGCAGGCAGCGGCGGCCGCCGCTTCCGGCCCGGAGCTGCCATTCGCTTCTTAGCCGGGCGCTGCGGCGCAGCTTCGTCGAACCGGTCATTCGTCCATCGCGCAGCATTTTCGGAGGGTGAAGGTCGGCAGAGCGGAGATGTTGTTGAAAAACTCGCCTCAGTTTTCCGCCCGACTGGATCGCCATGGCGGTCCTGCCGACTTCTCAGGCCACTGACGGCCTCAGCTTGGCGAGTTTGCGGAGGTTCTGGACGGTTGCGGCTATGTGGAACTCGTCTTTGGCGCCATTTGGTCCCCTGAGGCGAAGGCGGTCGAGGCCGAGAATACGCTTCAGGTGAGCGAAGAGCATCTCGACTTTCTTCCGGGCGTATCCCGAAGCGACATAGGTATCGGTCGTGGCGATCTCCCGGGCTTTCTGGCGCGCGTGCTCGTACCGCGACCGGGAGATCTTTCGCGTGGCCTGGTTGGGTGTGCAGTGCGGCCTCAGCGCGCAGGCGGCGCAATCCTGTTTCCGGGCGTAGTATTTCTTGCAGCCGTCCTTCCCGAATTCCGGTCGTCCCTTCGAAATATCCCGCCAGTAGGGCTTCAGCGCGTGGCCTCCGGGGCAGCGGTATTCGTCTGCCTCTTCATCGTAGGCGAAGTCGGTGGCCGGATACGCGCCGTCCTTGCGTTCGGATTTGTCGAAGACCGGGATATGCGGTTCGATCTTCTGATCGTCGACGAGCCAGCCGAGCATATCTGCGGTGCCGTAGGCGGTATCCGCGGCCAGCCTTTCGGGGTGCAGATCGAAGCGGTCTCTGGTTCGCGTCAGCATGTTTCGCACGGCACCGACTTCGGCCTGCCGGATCGGAACGGTGGCCTCGACGTCGACGATGATCGCGTTGTCCAGATCGACAAGGTAGTTGGTGCTATAGGCGAAGAAGGGTCTGTCCCCGTTGGCTCCGGTGAACCGTGCGGCGGGATCAGTGGGCGAGATTGCCTTCGGCTTGACAGGCATGGCCGCACCGAAAGCCGCGTCATCGAGCGTGGCGAGGTATTCCTGTGTCGCTCGGCTGGCGTCATCTTCCGCTGACCATTGCGAGTATTCGGCCTTGGTGTAGCGGCTGGCATCCGCCTTGATCAGCGAAGCGTCCGCCCCGAAGCTCTCACCGCCCACGAGCCCCTCGGCGATGCACCGCGCCAGCACGGCCTCGAAGAGCCGCCGGAACAGATCGCTCTCTCGGAACCGGCCATGCCGGTTCTTCGAGAAGGTCGAGTGGTCGGGCACCGCGTCGGTCAGATCGAGCCGGCAAAACCATCGATATGCCAGGTTGCGATGGACTTCTTCACAGAGACGCCGTTCCGACCGAATGCCAAAGGCATAGCCCACGATGAGCATCCGTATCATCAGCTCCGGATCGACCGAGGGGCGGCCAGTCGTGCTGTAGAATGGGGAGAGATGAAGGCGCATGTCTCCGAGATCAACGAAGCGGTCAATGCTTCTGAGCAGATGATCCGCCGGGACATGGTCTTCTATCGTGAACTCGTAGAACAGCGCGCCCTGCGAAACCTGCCTCGGCCCCATCATCGCCAGTTCTCCCATACTTCAGGAGAATTGGACCAGCACCAGTGACGTCGCTCAAGCGGAGTTTTTCAACACCATCCGGGACATTGCGGCCGTTCGGCGATCATACGATGCAACTGCGGCATAAAGAATGGGGACGCTCGCAACCCCAGTAATCGAGGTTCCGCCCTGCGGCACAGATCACGGAAGCGGTCGTTAAAGCCGGCGCCAGACCGAAATATGTAACCCGACCATTCGCTGCGCGGCGTCGCAGCGCCACCGATGAGGACGAAGTCGACGGAAGACACCGGGAAGAGCACAGATCTATTGCGGACATCCGAAAGCTGGCAAAACAACGCTGTATGTGTGCCGTCAGGCTGAACTCGTTTCCGAGGTGGTACGCGCAGGTCTTTGTGCCTGCCAGCCGGTCGTTTATCTGGGTGCGGGCGAAACATGCTCGTTCAGGAAATCCCCGCTGCCAAGGTCCCAGCGGTTCTGCTCTGACCAGATCTGGCGTAGGGCCTCTCCCTGACCGGTGAAATAGGCGCCTGTCGGCTCGCAGGCATAGATGCGGTCGGCTCGAAAATGGCGAAGGCCGCTGCGAAGCTCGCACCATGCCGCCAGCAGAACAGCGTTGATATGATAGACGACTGCGATGGGCCGGATGTTGCGCGTCGTCCGCTGGCCCGCCCCATCCTCATAGTCGATCCGCAGCACCCGTTCTTCCCGTACGGCCGCACGCAGCATCGCTTTCGAAACGCAGCCCAGTTCCGGATCATCATCCGGCGCACCCCAGGGAGACACCTGAAGCCAGTCCGCCGGCGCATGAAGCGCATCGATCTTTGCCGATATACGGTCGGCCGCCCGACGCAGCGCCCGATCGCCCGACCTGCTGAGCATGCAGAGTCCGACGCGAAGCGCCTCCACCTCCTCTTCATCGAAATTGAGCGGTGGCAGATCGTAGCCCCGCCGCATGACATAGCCGATCCCGGGCTCGCCCTCGATTGGCGTGCGCATGGCCTGAAGCGCCGCGATATCGCGATAGATGGTGCGTACCGACACCTCGAGGCGTGCGGCCAGGTCCTCCGCCCGAACCGGGCCATCCGCGGCGCGAAAGATCTGGATCATCTCAAAAAGGCGGTTTGATTTGGTCATGACTGGCGTTCGATCAAGGCAAGGCTCCTGACACCATACGCGCGTTCCCTGACAAGGCCATGTCAGGAGTGATTGGCGATGCTTCACCTTCCGAAAGCAGGAGAATCGTCGATGAGCTACTATGATCACGCATCCCTTCTCGCCCTGCGCCTTGGCCCCTGGGCCAGCCCTGAAAGGCACGCGCAGTCGAGCGCAGACAAGGATATCGAAGCGGCTCTTCTGGCAAATCGGCAATCAGCTATCGCCTCGAAACCAGCCAAGAAAGGTACCGCCCCTGTCGCCGCTCTTCGGCGCTTTCTCCGCAATGGATTTTCAGGAAGGTCTTCGTGATTTCCTAGGTACAGCTTCGGAGCCGCGTTTCCCGAACCGAAATCCCATGACACACTGCAGCACCGTTCCGCTGGCCGAGGTCAGCATTGCGGTCGAAAGGGGCGTTCGCTTCGGTTGAACCGATGACTGCTCGTCATTGCGATGCCCCAGTCTTTCAGTTCGTGTGGATCAACCGCGACCCGCCCGCGTAGACCTGCTTCCACTTGATGACCGAATACGACTTCCGAAGTCCAGTCGGCCAAAATGGGTCCTCACGCACGAGCCGATCCACCTCATCCTCCGAATTGGCTTCGACGATCCACAAACCATCACGTCCGCGCCCCTTGGGATCGCTCAAAGGCCCCGCAGCCTCAATCTGTGCCGAGTTTTTCTCCAGAAATTCAAGGTGTGTCGCCATATGTGTTTTGCGCAGCTCCGGATTGGCGTCGGGTGCATCTTCAAACAGGATGATGAACTTCATGCTCAGGTCTCCTCAAGTTGCCTGAAAACAATGTTGCCACACCAAGATTGAAGATTGTGCCGGCAAAATCGGCAGTCCACTCTGCAAAAATGCAGAGTCACGATTGGAATGATCTTAAGTATCTTCTGGCGCTTCATCGCCACGGAAAGCTTGCAGACGCGGGGCGGAACGTTGGCGTCAGCGAAACGACGGTGGCTCGTCGGATAAGGACGCTCGAACAGGCCTTGGGGACTACGCTCTTCTTGCGCAGCGCCGATGGACGCTATCAACCGACCGATGAAGCGCTGCAAATCCTGCCACACGCCGAGTCCATCGAAGCAAGTAGCACTGCGATAAGGGCAATCTCAGGCGAGAGCACCGGCCTTGTCGCGGGTTGCGTGCGTGTGAGCGCAGTGCCGATTATCGTGAACCGTTTGCTGGTTCCTGGCATTCCGGCTTTGAACCAAGCACATCCGGGTCTCACAATCGACCTCGTCCCGACCGCCGACAATCTTGATTTGTCCAAACGAGAGGCAGACCTTGCTGTGCGCTTTGCACGTCCCTCGGGTGGGGGGCTGCGCACCAAGGCGCAAAGGCTGGGCGTGTTGTCATTCGCGGCTTACGCTGCAAGTTTTGTCTCGCCAGACGAATGTGAGACGCTCGCTTGGATCCTCTATGACGAGACACATTCGGATCTCCCGCAGGCCCGCTGGCTTGAAGGGGCTGCAAAGTCATCAGAACTGCGCGCGAGCTTGAGGGTAGCGGATGCCGAGACTGCGATGCACGCCGTGGCAGCGGGGGTTGGAAAGACGCTATTGCCAACTTCGATTGCATCTGCTGATCCGCGACTTCGGGCAATCGAACGCAATGGCCTGGCCCGCTTTCCAAGCAGGGAAGTCTGGTTGCTGTCCCATGTTGATCAGACCTCAAGACTCTCAATCACTGCGGCAAAGGATTGGCTGACCAGTCTCGATTGGAGCTGAGACGACGCTACAGCTCTCATTCGCGCAGGCTGGAGCATCCGGCACCTTGGGCTCGAAGTTGGCGCTGCTGCGGGGCGCACGAGTGGCCGCTTCACCTTCCTCACATAGGCTCCCGGTCAATAGCCTGACTGGAAAGCCGGTTTCATCTGGCGCGAAACACATTCACGCCTTGACGGTGCGCTATTTCAAGAACGCACCGTGCACCCCGGGACAAACCTAACACCCGGTTAACGCCACCAGCTAACCCACTGAAATTTCACACCCCGAAAGATGTCCCGGCCCGGGACATGAAAAAAGGCGGGGTTTCCCCCGCCTTTTTCCGTCGTCGATATGTCAGGCCTCAGTGGACCACGGCATCGTCCGGCCGGGGCCGGTTCGTGCTGGCCACGCGGTCCCCGATGATGAGCCCCTCGGCCCCCGCGCTGACCGGGATCGTGTCCCCGTCCGCCACGTCGCCGGCAAGCATCATCTCGGCCAGCGGATCCTGCAGCGCCCGCTGGATCACCCGCTTCAGCGGCCGGGCCCCGAAGACCGGGTCGTAGCCCTCTTCGGCCAGCCACTTCCGGGCGTCCTCGTCCAGCTCCAGCCGGATCTTCCGCGCGGCAAGCCGCTTGAGAAGCCGGGTCAGCTGGATGTCCACGATGCCGCCCATGTCCTCGCGCTTGAGTCGGTCGAAGATGATCGTCTCGTCCAGCCGGTTGAGGAACTCGGGCCGGAAGTGCGCGCGGACCGCATCCATGACGTCCCGCTTGGCCTGCGCCGAATCCGCCCCTTCGGGCAGCTGCGACAGCGCCTGCGATCCGAGGTTCGAGGTCAGCACGATCAGCGTCTGCTTGAAGTCCACGGTGCGGCCCTGCCCGTCGGTCAGGACACCGTCATCGAGAACCTGCAGCAGCACGTTGAACACGTCCGGGTGCGCCTTCTCGACCTCGTCGAACAGCACCACCTGGTAGGGCCGGCGCCGCACGGCCTCGGTCAGCACACCGCCTTCGTCGTAGCCGACGTAGCCCGGAGGCGCACCGATCAGCCGCGCCACGGAGTGTTTCTCCATGAACTCGGACATGTCGATCCGCACCATCGCGCTGTCGTCGTCGAAGAGGAACTCCGCGACGGCCTTGGTGAGCTCGGTCTTGCCGACACCCGTGGGCCCGAGGAAGAGGAACGACCCCAGCGGACGGTTCTCGTCGTTGAGACCCGCACGCGCCCGGCGCACGGCGTTGGCCACGGCCCGCACCGCCTGGTCCTGCCCGACCACCCGGCCGTGGAGCTTGTCCTCCATGGCCAGCAGCTTCTCGCGCTCGCCCTCGAGCATCTTGGACGTCGGAATGCCGGTCCAGCGCTCGACCACCTGGGCGATCTGCTCGGGCCGCACCGCCTCTTCGACCATGACGCCGTCCTGCTCGGACTCCTCGGCCTCGGAAAGCTGCCGCTCCAGCTGCGGGATGACCCCGTAGGAGAGCTCGCCCGCCTTGGCGAGGTTGCCCTCACGCTTGGCGATCTCGAGGTCCGCCCTCGCGCGGTCCAGCTGTTCCTTCAGCTCGCGCGCACCGGCCAGCTTGTCACGCTCGGCCTGCCACTTGGCGGTCATCTCGGCAGAGCGCTCCTGCAGCTCGGCCAGCTCGCGCTCGAGTTTTTCCAGGCGATCGGCACTGGCCGTATCGTCCTCGCGCCGCAGCGCCTCCTGCTCGATCTGCATCTGCAGGATCTGCCGGTCGAGCGCGTCGAGCTCCTCGGGCTTGCTGTCCACTTCCATGCGCAGACGGCTGGCGGCCTCGTCCACGAGGTCGATGGCCTTGTCGGGCAGGAAGCGGTCGGTGATGTAGCGGTGGCTCAGCTGGGCCGCCGTCACCAGCGCGTTGTCGGAAATCCGCACGCCGTGGTGCAGCTCGTACTTCTCCTTGATGCCGCGCAGGATGGAGATGGTGTCCTCCACCGTCGGCTCGGAGACCATAAGCGGCTGGAACCGCCGCGCAAGCGCCGCGTCCTTTTCCACGTGCTTGCGGTACTCATCCAGCGTCGTTGCGCCCACGCAGTGCAGCTCGCCGCGCGCCAGCGCAGGCTTGAGCAGGTTCGACGCGTCCATCGCGCCATCCGCCTTGCCGGCGCCAACCAGCGTGTGCATCTCATCGATGAAAAGCACGATCTCGCCCGCGGCGGCCTCGATCTCCTTGAGGATGGATTTCAGGCGCTCCTCGAACTCGCCGCGGTACTTCGCACCGGCGATCAGCGCGCCCATGTCGAGCGACAGCAGCCGCTTGTTGCGCAGGCTTTCGGGCACGTCGCCGTTTACGATGCGCAGGGCAAGCCCCTCGGCAATCGCGGTCTTACCCACACCGGGTTCACCGATCAGGACGGGGTTGTTCTTGGTCCGGCGGCTCAGCACCTGCATGGCGCGGCGGATCTCGTCGTCGCGGCCGATGATCGGGTCGATCTTGCCCTCGCGCGCCCGCTCGGTCAGGTCGAGCGTGTATTTCTTCAGCGCGTCATAGCCGTCTTCGGCATTGGCCGAATCCGCCGTGCGCCCCTTGCGCAGGTCGTTGATCGCTTCGTTGAGCTTCTGGGCAGACACCTTGCCGGCTTCCAGCGCTTCCTTGGCGGGCGATTTCACCGCCGCCATGGCGGTCAGAATGCGCTCCACGGGCACGAAGCTGTCGCCGGCCTTGTCGGCCAGCTTCTCGGCCTCGTCCAGCACCTTGGCGGTCGCCTGGTCGAGATAGACCTGCCCCGCGTCGCCGCTGACCTTCGGGATCTTGGCAAGCTTGGTGTCGAGCACCTGCCGCACGCGCGGCGCGTCGCCGCCGGCACGGGTGATCAGGTTGCTGGCAAGCCCCTCCTCGTCGTCGAGCAGGGCCTTCAGCAGGTGTTCGGGGGCCAGTTTCTGGTGGCTTTCCCGCATGGCGATGGTCTGTGCGGCCTGCACGAACCCTCGCGCGCGTTCCGTGAACTTCTCGAGGTTCATCGGTCTCTCCTCTTCTTGAAGCGCCCCGGGGGTCTGGTCCGGCGCCTGCTTCGCAGCACGCCGATAAGGTCGGGGCCTCGGGATGAGAGATGGCGTCGGCGCAGCCGGGGTTCAAGGCCTCATCGTTGCAAAAATGTCACTACGGCCAAAGTGACGCGCTTCGGCACGGACGGCCCTGGCAGGACAGCCATTCGGGGCAGGTCCGGCCCTGCCGGAAACGAAAAAAGCCGCGGCAGTCCGCGGCTTTCCCCTCGATCCCTAAGACCGCCCTGTGGTGGCGCTCACGCCTTCCGGCTGCGGATGATGCCAAGCCCGAAAAGACCCGAGAACAGCAGAACCGCACCGGCGGGCAGCGGAACCGGCGACGGCACGGTCTTGAACTTCATGTACGCCTTGATGGTCTCGGCGCCAAAGAGGTTGTCCACCCCATTGTAGCTGTTGCCGGTATCAGAGGTCAGCGTGCTGAAGCTCAGCTTCAGCTTGCCGTCTCTCAGTTGGCTGTTCAGCGCATCTTTCGCCACACGGGCGAATAGAAAGGTCGGTGCCAGGTACTGGTTGCCAAAGGTCGGGCCGGCAAAGATGTCGTTCGAACCGTCACCGTCCAACACTTCGCCAAGCCCCAGTGTCCCCAGCGAAACGGACACGGTCTCATTCCTGCTGTTGAAGTCCCCGAAGAACGCGAGGGTCAGAAGCGCATCCGAGACCGCCTCGACCCTGCCGGGTTCAAACGTCATGTCCAGGGTTCCGCCGCCATCGGAACAGAACGTGCCCCCCTCGCAGAAGTTGGTGATGGACTGACCTTCGGCGTAGAACGACGCGGTCGTCGCGGAGGCGGCGTTGGCCGAAAGCGCCATCACGGCTGCAGCAAGAAGTTTGAAAATCCTTGTCATTGGTTTCTTCCGTTTATTGAATCTCTTTTTGGCCCCAATTGAGCCTCATCTTGCGCACATCTGACATACTTCTGACTTTTTCTCAAAAGATTTCGTTAAACAATACGTTGCGTCTGCGGCAACAGTGCAGACGACTGCCTGCAACCAGTTGCATCGACGCCCGCGCTCGCCTACTCGGAGCCGAACCTGCGGAGGCCTGACCGATGTCCCGACACCCCGATGACCGCCTGATCGTCGCGCTCGACGTGGCCGATGCCCATACCGGGCTGCAACTCGCCGGGCGGCTCGGCGATGCGGTGTCCTTCTACAAGATCGGGCTCGGGATGCTGACCGGCGGCGGGCTGGCGCTCGCCAACGAGCTTAAGCAGGAACACGGCAAGCGCATCTTCCTCGACATGAAGCTCTTCGACATCGGCGCCACCGTCGAAGCGGCGGTGCGCGGCCTTGCCCAGTTCGACCTCGACTTCCTCACCGTGCACGGCGATCCGCACGTGATCCGCGCCGCGCGCGAGGGGGCCTCGGGAACGAACATGAAGATCCTCGGCGTGACCATCCTGACCTCGCTCGACCGCGCCGATCTCGACGCGAGCATGATCGAGCCCGGCGACGTGGCCGACATCGTGGAAACGCGCGCGGGGCGCGCCTTCGAGGCCGGCGCCGACGGCATCATCTGTTCCCCGAACGAAGCCGCCGCCATCCGTGCCCTGCCCGAATCCGCCGGACGCCTGATCGTCACCCCCGGGATCCGCCCCGCCGGCGCCGCCTCGGGCGACCAGAAACGCATCGCGACACCGGCCAGCGCCATTGGCGCCGGGGCCGACCACATCGTCGTCGGCCGTCCGATCTGGGCCGCGCCCGATCCGCGGGGCGCCGCCCGCGCGATCCTCGACGAACTGCCCGCCTGATCCGCCATGTGCCCGGGCGGTGACTGGCCCGCGAAATTCGCTTCACGGCCGCTCAAGATGGCTTGACATCGGCACGGGAACCATCTCCGCGCATTATCGTTCTCACATCGTATGCAAGAAGCGATGGAGGCCACGATGCCCGATCTGCGGACTGACCTGAGCGAGATCAACTACAACGCCGCCGAGGAGTGCTTCCAGGCGCTTGTCACCTTTCATGAACCCACAGGCCCCGTCCGCGTGGCCGCCGATTTCCGCGCGCCGCTGAACGCGCCGGACGAACTGGTCCGGCAAGGCCTGATCCAATCGGCCTATTCGGACCTCTACGCCGGGCGGGGCATGACGGCCCGCATTCAAGCGCCGGCGCTCAACGCACCCGAATCGGCCGCTCACGCAGCCTGAGTTCGCTGCGTCGGGACGGAAGCAGCGGTGCGCCGTGCAGCGTAGCTGGCGCCACGCCGCGCGTCACCCGGCCCGCCGGCCCGCCGGCACCTGCTGAGACGCCCGCCAAAAGGCGCTTCCGCATGTAGCTGGCCACGATTCTCCGGAAATGCGGGATCGCATCGGAACGCCTCACAAATTCCGCAGGCGTCAGCGCGATCCAGCCAGAGCCCTCCTCGCCAAAGCGCACCTCGCCGCGCAGCCGCGCGGGCATGTGCATGGCAAAGAACCAGTCCGGCCCTTCCGGCTTGTGGCGCAGATGAACCAGCTTTGCCCGCCCCCTCGGCAGGCGCAGCCCAAGTTCCTCTTCCGTCTCACGCAGGGCGCAGGTCTCCGGGTCCTCGCCATCTTCCCGCCCCCCACCGGGAAGGTCCAGGTACCCCTGCCAGCCGATCCCCGGATTGAAATCCCGTCGCAGCACCAGCATATGCGGACCGGCCAGCAGGATAAGCTTCGCGCCCGAGAATGTCCGTCGCGGATCTGTCATGGTCTGGCCTTCCTGCCTGAGATAGTCTTGCGCCATGCCATCCCTCTGCCGCGACTGCCTGACCGAGTTCGAGACCGGCCCGCGCTGCCCCGCCTGCGGGCGGCCGCGTATCGTCGCGCATGACGAATTGTGGGATCTCTCCATCGCACACATGGATTGCGATGCTTTCTATGCCAGCGTGGAAAAGCGCGACAACCCGGAACTGGCCGACAAGCCCGTGATCATCGGCGGCGGGCGGCGCGGTGTGGTGTCGACTGCCTGTTATGTCGCCAGGATCCGCGGCGTGCGCTCGGCGATGCCCATGTTCAAGGCGCTGAAGCTCTGCCCCGAAGCGGTCATCATCAAGCCCCGCATGCAGGTCTATGCCGAGGTCAGCCGCGCGATCCGAGGCATGATGGAGGATCTCACCCCCTCGATCGAGCCGCTCTCGCTTGACGAGGCCTTCCTCGACCTCACTGGCACGGCGCGCCTGCACGGCCACCCGCCCGCCGTCATGCTGGCGCGGCTGGTCAAGCGTATGCAGTCGGAACTTGGGGTGACCGGCTCCATCGGCCTCTCGCACAACAAGTTTCTTGCCAAGATCGCCTCCGACCTCGACAAGCCCAACGGCTTTGCCGTCATCGGCAAGGCGGAAACGCAGGACTTCCTGCGCCCCAAACCCGTGCGGATGATCTGGGGTGTGGGCGGCGCCGGGCAGGAGGCGCTGGAGCGCGCCGGCATCCGCACCTTCGAGGACCTGCTGCGCTGGGACCGCCGCGACCTGCACCACCGCTTCGGCTCCATGGGTGAGCGGCTCTGGCACCTGGCCCGCGGCGAGGACACCCGCCGCGTCACCCGCGACGCCGCGCCTAAGTCGATCTCGAACGAGACGACCTTTGCCGATGACATCGACGACCCCGAACTGCTCGACGGGCATCTCTGGCGCATGTGCGAAAAGGTGGCCGACCGGGCCAAGGCCAAGGGCCTCGCGGGCCGCGTGGTGACGCTGAAGATCAAGCAGGCGGACTTCAAACTGCTGACCCGGCGCCAGTCGCTGCCCGACGCCACGCAATACGCCGACCGCATCTACCGCATGGCCCGCGGCCTCTTCGATCGCGAACCGCAGGGCCGCGCCTATCGCCTGATCGGCGCCGGCATCTCGGACCTCGTGCCCGACAGCATGGCCGACCGCGTGCCGGACATGCTCGACCCGCAGGCCGAAACCCGGGCAAGGGCCGAACGCGCCACCGACAGCATCCGCGCCCGCTTTGGCGAGGATGCGATTCTCAAGGGCCGGTCCCTGCGGTAGGGGTCAGTTGGAAGCAAGGACGGAGCCGCGCATGGCAGCCGCGCGTGGTGGCGATCCGGACCGCTGATCCGCGCGCTTTATCCTAGGCAACTCCGAAAGACCCCGACACGAGGCTCCCAGCTTCACCAAATCGCCGCCGCCTGGGGGCGCGGCTGCGATGCGCGGCGGCCTTCGGCCTTGATTCCGCGCAGGGGCTTCGCGCTCAAGCCACGACTAAGCGCGCCTCACCCCCGCCCCAGAACCGCCTCTTCCTCGGCGGCCACGTCATAGCCCATCGCTTCCAGCCCCGCTTCGAGGTGATCTGCCAGATGCGGTGTTCCGATCAGGTAGTCCCCGGTGGGGGTCGATGCCTCGGCATAGGCGGTCTCATAGGCCTCGCCCCATTCGTCGGCCTCGAAGGCCCCGCGCCCGATCCACATGACCGCGACCAGCGCGGCCTGTTCTTCCTCGTTCATGTCCTCGACATTGGACCGAAGCTGCGGCTCCGAGCGGTCCAGCTCGCGCGCCATGACGATCACCGAAGCGACCTTGTGTGCGGAAATCTTGTCCATCCTTGCGTCTCCATCTCCTGTGGCCGGACCACACTGGAGCAGAGCCGCCCGGCGCACATTGATCTTAAGCAAAGATGCGGTAGTAGAGCGAATCCGGAAGGATCTGTGCCGCGCGGAAGGCCAGCGCCATCTGCCACGGGAAGGAGCGCTGGAAGCTGTCAGACGTCATGTGCTCGACAAAGATCTGCGCGGCCTTCTCGGGCTCCATGATGAAGGGCATCGCGAAGTCGTTCTTGTCAGTCAGGCGTGTGCGCACGAAGCCCGGGTTCACAAGCTGCACCTCGACACCCGTCCCCTTCAGGTCCGCATGAAGCGATTCCGCCAGCGACATGACCCCCGCCTTGGACGAGGAATAGGGCGCCGCCCCCGGTAGACCGCGAAAGCCCGCCAGCGATCCGGTCAGCACGATGTGCCCCCGGTCGCGCGCGGTAAAGCGCGGCAGGATCGTGCTCATGAGCTTCATGGTACCGACGTAATTCACCTGCGCCATGGTCTCGGCCTGCTCGGCGTCCCACTCCGTGGCGCCGAACGGCCAGTAGGCGCCCGAGGTCTGGACCACCCCGTCGATCTCGCCCGCCGCATCGGCGGCCCGCTTGAGAGACTCGGCATCCGTCACATCGGTGGTCACGACATCCGCGCGCCCGGGAAGCGCCTCGGCCAGATCCTTCAGTCGATCCTCGGAACGTGCCGACAGCACCAGCGACACGCCCCGCCGGCTCAGCTGATGTGCCACGGCCGCGCCAAGCCCATCGGACGCCCCGACCAGCCAATACCGCTTCCCGCTCCAGTCTCTCATGGGATCTCCTTGTACCGCTTGATCACGGCTTTCCGCTCTGCTCATCTGACGAACCCCCGAGACGCCCGGAGGTTCACCGGAAAACGGCATAAATGCGGGGATGTGATCCTAGCGGCTCACTTCCTCCACAGGCGGCTCGGGCCGGGGGCGGTACCGCGCGCCCTTCAGCTTCAGCTTCAGCGCCTGCCAGTAGATCAGCGCCAGCACCCGCCGCGCCCCGAAGGGCCGCCGCATCGCCGCCCGCAGGATGCGCCCGTCGGTCAGCGGCGCGCGCTCGCCCACCAGCGTGGCCAGCACCCCGCCGCCCGGGCCGTTGAAGTCGATCCAGATGCCCACGCGCTCGGGCGTGATGTCGAAGCGGAAGGTGTAACCCCCGCCGATCTCCTGGAAGGGCGAGACGTGAAAGACCTTGGTCGCCTCCAGCCGGTCGCCCGCCAGGATCGGCGCAAGATCGGGTTTCGCGCAGAGATACGAATGCCGGTCACCGAAGGTGTTGCTCACCTCGGCGATCACCGCGATCAGCTTGCCCGCTCCATCATGCGCCAGCCAGAAGGACACCGGGTTGAACACATGCCCCAGCATGCGTGGCTGGGTCAGCAGCAGAAGCTGCCCCTCGGCCCGGATCTGGTGGGCCTCCAGCACCTCTCGCGCCCAGGGCGCACCGCGCCCCTCTTTCGGCGGCCCGCCATGATCGCGGTCCTGCACACCGGTGAAATTCCACCCGTTGCGCGAGAAGAGCCACGGCCCTTCCACCTCGGCCTCCGCATCGAACATCACGTAGTCGATGGAGTAGCGAAAGGCGTTCGCCACCTCGCCCTTGCGCCCGTGGTAGGTATAGCCCGCGACGTGGTCGACACCTTTCATGCGGCGCGCTCCACCGCCGCGCGGGCCTGCAGCGCGCCCGCCACCTCGACGGCGCTGGCCAGCCCGTCCTCGTGAAAGCCGTTCTTCATCCATGCCCCGCAGAACCAGGTGTTCAGCGTGCCGTTCCGCGCCGCGAGCGCCGCCTGTGCTTCGAGCGCGCCCAGATCGTAAACCGGGTGGCGCAGCGTGACCTCGTCAAAGATGGCTTCTTCGCGGATCTCGCGGGTCGAGTTCAGCGTGACGAACAGCGGATCATCCTGCGGGATCGGCTGCAGCGAGTTCATCCAGTAGGTCAGGTCGATCTGGTTCATCACCTTGCCCGCATCCTCGGTGTAATTCCACGAGGACCAGCAGGCCCGCCGCTTGGGCATGATGCTTTCGTCGTTGTGCAGCACGACCCGGTTGGGCTGGTAGGCTACCGCGCCCAGCGCGCGGGCTTCCTGCGGCGTCGGGTCCGTCAGCAGCCGCAGGCTGTCGTCGGAATGGGTGGCAAAGATCACCTCGTCAAAGCTCTCCCACTCGCCGCCCTCGGGCCGCACGTCCGCGCGCCCGGGCCTGCGCCGCACACCTGCCACCGGACAGCCCGTGCGCAGATCCGCGCCCATGCCGACCAGCGCCGCCGCCATGCGCCGCACGTATTCCACCGAACCACCCTGCACCGTGTACCACTGGTGTTGCCCGGTGTGGTTCAGCAGTGCGTGGTTCTCGAAAAAGCGGATCAGCGCATAGGCGGGGAAATCCATGATCTTTTCCGCCGGAGTCGACCAGATCGCCCCCGACAGCGGCAGCAGGTAGTAGTCGCGGAACCACGCCCCCGTGCCCATCTCGTCGAGGAAATCGCCCAGGCTCTGCGAGGGATCGCGCGCCCGGTCCAGCGCATGCGCGTTGAAATACAGGATGTCCCGCAGCATCCGCAGGAAACGCGGGTTCACGGCGTTGCGCTTCTGGGCAAAGACCGCCTTCAGATCGCGCAGCCCGTATTCCAGCGCGCCCCCTCGCAGCGAGGCCGAAAAGCTCATGTCCGACTGCGCCACCGGCACGTCGAGATCCTCGAACAGCCGCACAAGATTGGGATAGTTGGCGTAGTTGAACACGATGAAGCCCGTGTCCACTGCTTGGTCGCCGCGCTTGCCCGCCATGACTGTCCGCGCGTGCCCGCCAAGCCGCGGCTCAGCCTCGAACAGCGTGACCTGGTGATCCGCGGCAAGGCTATAGGCCGCCCCCAGTCCGGAGATGCCTCCGCCGATCACGGCAATGCGGCGCGGCTGCGCGGGTCTGGCTTCGAATGGCATTCGCTCGGGGCCTCCGGTCTTGCGATCGTTTTGAATTGGTACGGGCGGTTCGCCCTATCGGATGACTCGCGGCGCGAAAAACCCGCCCACCCCACGGAATCCTGATTGGTATCTGGCGTCGAAAAATTTGATCCAAGGGGCCGGGACCCGCGTAAGCGTTACATGTTTGGTCAAACCGAGTCCCTCGAGATCCTTCAACCAGGCGCCGTTGAACCGGCGCCGCAGACCTGCGATGTCAGGATGAAACGGGCCGCGGGAGCCAGGCAATTGGGTGTGATGCCCCGTCAGGAAAAGCCAGATTGGGTCGCCGAGATGCGCCGCATCCGCGATCACGCGGACGAGGATGCCTTCGTCGTGCTCTTCGACCACTTCGCGCCCCGCGTGAAGTCCTTTCTCATGCGCTCGGGCGCCGACGCCACCATGGCCGAGGAATGCGCGCAAGAGGTCATGGTCACCGTCTGGCGCAAGGCCGCGGTCTTCGACCCGTCGCGCGCCTCCGTGGCGACATGGATTTTCACCATCGCCCGCAACAAGAAGATCGACGCCCTGCGCAAGCAGCGCCGCCCCGAACCCGAGGACCTGCCCTGGGGCCCCGAGTCCGAACCCGATCAGGCCGAGGTCGTCGAACTGCAACAGGAAAGCGCGTATCTCGGACAGGCCATCGCGGACCTTCCCGAAAAGCAGCGCGACCTCATCGAAAAGGCCTTCTACGGCGAGCTGACCCACAGCGAGATCGCCGCCGAAACAGGCCTGCCACTGGGAACGATCAAGTCGAGAATCCGGCTGGCGCTGGACCGCCTGCGTCACGCCATGGAGCGGAAGCAATGAGAACGATAAAACATCACCTGACCGAGGAGCTTATCCTGGGATACGCCGCCGGGACCCTGCCCGAGGCGGTTAACCTTGCCGTCGCCACGCATGTGTCGCTCTGCGACGAATGCCGCGCCGCCGTCGAAGCACACGAGGCGGTGGGCGGCTCCGTCATCGAACGTTGCGGGACCGAGGACATGTCCACAGGCGCGCGCGCCAGCGCGCTCGCCGCGATCCGGGGTGCCGCGCCAGAGGTGCCTTCCGCGCCGACACCCGACGCCGTTCTGCCCGCGCCGATTCTGTCCTACGTCGGCAAGGGCCTCTCGGACGTGAAATGGCGCCCGGTCGGCATGGGCGTGAAGCAGGCGATCCTGCCCACCTCCTCCGGGGCGACGGCCCGTCTGCTTTACATCCCCGCTGGTGTCGCCATGCCCGACCATAGCCACAACGGCATGGAACTCACGCTGGTGCTCAAGGGCGCCTTCGAGGACGAGGACGGCCGCTTCGCCCGTGGCGACATCGAGATTGCCGACGACGCCGTGCAGCACACGCCCGTCGCCGACATCTCCGAGGACTGCATCTGCCTCGCCGTGACCGACGCGCCGCTGCGCTTCAAGGGTCTGCTGCCGCGCCTCGCGCAGCCCTTCCTCAAGATCTGAGGGGAAACCGGGCGGCCCGCGCCGCCCGGCCCCGCAATCAGTCTTCGCCCCAGCCCGAGACGGCCTTGACCTCGACGAAGTCGTGGATGCCCCAGGACCCGGCCTCGCGCCCGTTGCCCGACATCTTCATGCCGCCGAAGGGCGAGCCCTTGCCGCGCGACTCTCCGTTCATCTCGATCATGCCGGCGCGCAGCTGCCGCGCCATGCGCTGGCGCCGCTTGTCGTCGCCGCTCTGGACGTAGTTCGTGAGGCCATAGGGCGTGTCATTGGCGATGCGCACCGCCTCGTCCTCGCCCTCGAACTTCAGGATCGTCATGACCGGGCCGAAGATTTCCTCCTGCGCGATGGTCATGTCGTTGGTCACGTCGGCAAAGACCGTGGGCCGCACGTAGAACCCCTTGTTGAAGCCCTCGGGCCGCCCTGTGCCGCCGGCGACAAGCCGCGCGCCCTCGTCGATCCCGGCCTGGATCAGCCCCTGGATCTTCTCCCACTGGGTTGCGTTCACCACGGGCCCGATGTGCTTGCCCTCCTTGTCCGAGGGGCCGACCTTGATGCTCTTGGCCACGCTTGCGGCCTTTTCCACCGCCGCGTCATAGACCGATCCCTCGACCAGCATCCGCGAGGGCGCGTTGCAGCTCTGGCCGGTGTTGCTCATCATGCTGCGCACGCCGCGCTCCACCGCCGCATCGTCGGCATCGGCGAACACGAGGTTCGCGCCCTTGCCGCCCAGTTCAAGATGCACGCGCTTCAGCGTCTCGGCCGCGGCCTTGGAGATCAGCTTGCCCGCGCGGGTCGAGCCGGTGAAGCTCACCATGTCCACGTCCGGATGCTCCGAAAGCTGGCTGCCCACGCCCGCGCCGTCACCGTTGACGAGGTTGAAGACCCCCTTCGGCACACCGGCGTCATGCATGATCTCGGCAAAGATCATCGCGTTCAGCGGGCTTTCCTCGGAGGGCTTCAGCACCATCGTGTTGCCCGCCACCATGGCCGCGCCGACCTTGAGCGTGACCTGGTTCATTGGCCAGTTCCACGGCGTGATCAGCGCGCAGACGCCCACCGCCTCGTGGATGATACGATCGTTGGGCGCGTGATCGCCCAGCGGCGCCTCCCAGGGAAAGGCCTTCGCCGCCTCGATGTAATCGGTCAGATGCGCGATCCCCGCGCCGACCTGGTTGCGCCGCGCAAGGTCGATGGGCGCGCCCATCTCCAGCGACATGGCCTGCGCCAGATCCTCGGCCCGGGTCTTGTAGACCTCGAGCACCTTTTCCAGCAGCGCGATGCGGTCGGCGACGGGCGTGGCCATCCAGCCCGGAAGCGCCGCCTTGGCAGCGGCCACGGCCGCGTCGGTATCGGCCTGCCCGCCCAGCGAAATCAGCGTGCAGGGCTCTTCGGTGGCGGGCGCGATCACCTCGTGGGCACGCCCGTCCAGCGGCGCCCCCCAGGCGCCGTCGATGTAGAAATCGGTTTTCTCGATCATGTTCAGCCTCTTGACTGGCGGGCCCGCCGGTTGCAGCCCCCCTCTTCCGTCATGCGACACCCTGTCCTTGCGATCCGAGGGATGCAACCTCCGTCCGGGCGTCATAGATTAACCCCCAGAGCCACCACCATGAAGGAGGACATCATGGCACTGCGCATCAACGACGAGATCCCGAACCTCACCGTCGAAACGGACCTCGGCACCTACAAGCTGCACGACTGGATCGGCGACAGCTGGGCGATCCTCTTCAGCCACCCCAAGGACTTCACCCCCGTCTGCACCACCGAATTCGGTGCCGTGGCGCAACTGTCCGACGAATGGGACAAGCGTGGCACCAAGGTCATGGGCATCTCCGTGGACGGCGTCGAGGACCACAAGAAGTGGAAATCCGACATCGAAAAGGTCGGCGGCACCGCGCCCACCTTCCCCATCGTCGCCGATGACGGGCTGGAACTGTCCAAGGCGCTCGACATGCTGCCGGCCGAGGCCTACCTGCCCGACGGCCGCACCCCCGCCGACAGCGCCACCGTGCGTGTCGTCTTCATCATCGGCCCCGACAAGAAGCTCAAGCTGTCGATGACCTACCCGATGACCGTCGGCCGCAACTTCGCCGAGGTGCTGCGCGCCCTCGACGCGCTGCAGACCAGCACAAAGGAAGGCGTCGCCACCCCCGCCAACTGGGCCGTGGGCCAGGACGTCATCGTGCCCACCTCGGTCTCGGACGAAGACGCCATCGCCAAGTACGGCAAGATCGACACCGTGCTGCCCTACCTGCGCAAGGCCAAGCTGCCGAGCTGAGCACAAACGAAAATGGCGCCGGAGACCCGGCGCCATTCCCCTGTCCGCAAGACGGACAGGATCAGAAAAGGAAGGTCATGCTGACGCCCACGTAGGGGTAGGCGCCAATTCCGTAGTCGTCCTCGAAGCTCTCTTCTTGCTCCTGAAGATCTGCTTCAGAAATCGTCACCGAGCCACCCGTCTGCTCAAAGCTCGCGTCGACTCCCCCAATGAAAAGGGCACCGACTTCGCCTGCGAGCTGCCAGCCGCCCACCATGCCGGTGTAGCCCACCGCCAGCAGTGGCGCGACATCACGTTCGAAGACCATGTCCCCGCCAACGCTCACGTTGGTATAGGTCATGTCACCGACGCGGATGGTTTCCGCTCCCGAGGCGCTGGCATCGAAGCCAAACGACATGTTGGACTTGAACAGACCGCCCGTAAGGCGCAGTCCGCCGAAATCGGGGTAGTAGTCCGCAACAACTCCGAAACCGCCGGTCTCGTACTCGTAATCGTACTTTGTGTCGTCTTCGGTGACGCTGTCCTCGCCCTTGATTCTGACCACGCCGATCCCGCGGAGCGATAGCTGCGGCGTGAATTCATAGCTGCCCTCGATCGTCGGGCCGAGGGTTGTTGCCCCCACTCCGATCGAGAACGGCTGCTCCTGCGCGCCAGCGATGGTTCCACAGGCGACGAAGGCGGAGAGGGTGATGGCAAGTGCAAAGTGACGCATGGTTTTTCCTGAACACGGGGGTCAGGTTCTTATCCACGCGGAGCGGTTAAGCCCTTATTACCAAAGGCACTTCGAGGGTGACAAAATCTCTAGGCGGCGCTCGATCCATCTCGCGGTCACACTGCAGTCGCAGCGAGACGAAAGCTGCCTTCCCATCTCCAAACCCAGCACAGCCGGCGCAGTTGGATTTCATCGCCGCCCAACAACCTTTTCGATGCACTGAGGACGAGCAACGAGGAAGCCACGCCCACCCCCTACAATTCCCGCAGTCCAGAACGTGATTGTTCCCTCTCTGGTCTCGGCGCATGCCGCCATGGACAGGAACGGCAAGATCAACATCGTGTTGCGTTTCCTGCGCAGGTCACGTTGTCGGGCTGCGCCGCGACCCGTGCAAGAAAAATGGCGCCGGGACTCCGGCGCCATTCACGTGGCGGATATCCGGCAGGATCAGAAACGGTAGGTCATGCTGATCCCCACGTAAGGGTAGGCGTTGATGCCGTAATCGTCCTCAAGCTTGTCTTCCTCGTCCTCGAGGTCGGACTCGGAAATTGGAAGCGCGCCACCGGTCTGCTCGAGGCTCGCATCGACCCCCTGCACGAAGAGCGCACCGACTTCACCCGACAGCTGCCATCCGCCGACCATACCGGAATAGCCGACGGCCAGCATCGGCGCGAACTCGCGCTCGAATTCCATGTCGCCGCCGACGCTGACATTGGCGTAGGTCGTGTTGCCGATCCGGATCGTATCGGCGCCCGAGGCGCTCGCGTCGAGATCAAGGCCCATGTTGGACTTGAACAGGCCACCCGTCAGGCGCAGGCCGCCGACGCCCGGATAGTAGTCCGCCACGACACCGAAACCGCCGGTCTCGTATTCATAATCATAGTCGGTCCCGTCCTCGGTCTCGGTTCCGTCGCCTTCGACGGGCACGGCAATGATCCCGCGGAATGCAAGCTGGGGCGTCGCCTGGTAGCTACCCTCGACGGTCGGACCGAGCGTCGTCAGCCCGAGCCCCACTGAGTAGGGAGATTGATCCTGAGCCAGAGCTGCGCTGCCGCTGGCGGATAGAACGGCGAAGGCCGTAACAAGGTGGAACTGTCGCATGGAGACTCCTGAACGCTGAGTGTCCGATCACTACCTCCACACACAACCGTGAATTGCACGCCAGGGCGGACACTTATCGCATCGTAAAGCCGCGCTGTTGCGCCGCCGATACGTCGCAGGACACTCCCCGCCCGCTCACCGGGCGCAGAGCTGCCGCACGCGCTCCAGGGCCGGTCCCAGCCGCCGCAACGGGACCTCGTAGCCGCGCTGGTCGTCCATGACGAGCAGCGCCTGCCCACGGTTCTGCGAGGCCTCTTGCAACAGAGGCAGGGCCACCGCCACGTCCGTCTCCGACAGCCAGGCGTATTTCCCGTCGAAGTCGAAGGCGAACCGCTCGCCCGCCACCTGCAACGACAGCGCGAGGTCCTCGCGGAAACTGCCGTCCACCGCGACCGATATCTCGGGCAGCGGACGCCCCGCGAATGTCGAGAGGTGCAGCGACACCGGATCGCCCGCGTCCTCGCCCGCCCTCTCGCCCATGCGTGCGAAGATCCAGCAGACCTCGGGGGCCGAGCGGTCGGGATGCACGTTCAGCCGCCAGGGTCCCTCGCGACCGGCGCTGTCGGCCAGCGCGGGGGCCCCTGCCCCGACCAGCGCCGGGATGAGGGCAATCCGAATCGCTTTTTTCAGAACCCTGGGCATGGGTTCAGAAATTCGCGAAAAGATGGGGCGGTGGCAAGGCTGTGCGGCCGGTCGCGGTGTCACGCCCGCATGCCCGCACTTGCCCATCGGCGCCGGGCCTGCCAATCGGAACCGGATGCAAGCGGAGGACAGAATGCGCGACCCGTTCGAACTCGGGGGACAGACGGTGGCTCCCGGCACCCGCAAAACCATCGACCTGCCTGTCTCGGTCCTGTCGGACCACACGCCCGTGACCCTTTCGGCCCACGTGATCCACGGCCGCAGGCCCGGCCCGGTGATGTTCGTCTCGGCCGCCATCCACGGCGACGAGGTCGTCGGCGTCGAGATCGTCCGCCGCCTGCTACGCGCGACGCCACTGCAACGCCTGTCCGGTACGCTCATCGCCGTGCCCATAGTGAATGCCTTTGGCTTCCTCAACCAGTCGCGCTACCTGCCCGACCGCCGCGACCTCAACCGCTGCTTCCCGGGCTACGACACCGGCTCTCTGGCCGCGCGGCTGGCCGACCTGTTCATGGAGCAGGTGGTGCGCCGCTGTGACGTGGGCATCGACCTGCATTCCGCCGCCGTGGGCCGCACCAACCTGCCGCAGATCCGCCTGACGCCCGGAGACGACCGCCTGCGCGAGCTCGGCGCCGCCTTCGGCGCGCCGGTCACCCTGACCTCCAAGACCCGCGAGGGCTCGCTCCGGCTCGAGGCCGACAAGGCCGGCGTCGACGTCCTGCTCTACGAGGCGGGCGAAGGCCTGCGCTTCGACGAATTCGCCGTGCGGGCGGGTGTTTCGGGCAGCCTGCGGGTCATGGTCAAGCTCGGCATGATCGCCGGACGCGGCGTGCCCAAGACCCGCATGCAGTCGGTCATCTGCGAGCGATCGACATGGCTCCGCGCCCCGTCCGGCGGCCTTCTGCGCACGCTCAAGGCCAGCGGCGACTGGGTCGAGGAAGGCACCGTGCTCGGCGTCGTCTCGGACCCCTTCGGCGAGCACGAGGAAGAGATCACCGCCGAGGATGCCGGCATCGTCATCGGTCGCACCAACCTGCCCGTGGTGAACGAGGGCGACGCGCTCTTCCACGTGGCCATCCCCAAGGCCCCCAAGCAGGCCGAGGCCGCCGCCGAGACCTTCGACGACCATCTCGAGGCGGCGCCGCTCTTCGACGAGGACGAGATCATCTGAGGGATACGCCCACCGAGGGCCGTACTCCCGGCCCGGAACAAAGGGGCGTCAGCCCCGCCGGGCCAGCGCCGGACAGTCCCCGCGGTCTGGGGCGGGCCCGGCGCACCACTCGTGAATCCAAGAACGAAAAAGGGCCGGACGTTTCCGCCCGGCCCCTCTCGAACATCACACCAAAGGCGCTAAGCTCACTTCTTCTTTTTCTTCGGCGGCATCAGGTCGGTGATCGTGCCCTCGAACATCTCGGCGGCAAAGTTCACCGTCTCCGACAGCGTCGGGTGCGGGTGGATCGTGTGGCCAAGGTCCACCGCGTCCGATCCCATCTCGATGGCCAGCGCCACCTCGGCGATCAGATCGCCCGCGTTGGTGCCGACGATGCCGCCGCCGATCACCCGGTCGTCCTCGGGATCGAACAGCAGCTTGGTCATGCCCTCCGAACGGCCGTTGGACAGCGACCGGCCCGATGCGGCCCAGGGGAAGACCCCCTTCTCGTACTTGATGCCCTGCGCCTTGGCCTGCGTCTCCGTCAGGCCGGCCCAGGCCACCTCGGGGTCGGTATAGGCCACCGAAGGGATGACGCGCGCGTCGAACGCCCGCTTCTCGCCCGCGGCCACCTCGGCCGCCACCTTGCCCTCGTGCACCGCCTTGTGCGCCAGCATGGGCTGGCCCACCACGTCGCCGATGGCGAAGATGTGGCTCTGGCCGGTGCGCTGCTGGTGGTCGACGGCGATAAAGCCGCGATCGTCCACCGACACGCCCGCCTTCTCGGCATCGAGCATGGCGCCGTTGGGCTTGCGGCCAACCGCCACCAGCACCTTGTCGAAGGTGTCGGTAAAGCTCTCGCCCTTGTCGTCCTCGAAGCTGACCTTCAGACCCTTCTTGAGCGCCTCCACCCCGGTGACCTTGGTCTTGAGGAAGATGTTCTCGTAACGGCCCTTGATGCGGTCCATCAGCGGCTTGACGATGTCCTTGTCGGCGCCCGGCATCAACTGGTCCATCAGCTCGACCACGGTCACCTTGGAGCCCAGCGCGTCGTAGACGCAGGCCATCTCGAGCCCGATGATCCCGCCGCCCAGCACAAGCATCCGCTTGGGGATGTCCTCGAGCTCCAGCGCGCCGGTGCTGTCGATGACGCGCTCGTCGTCATGCGGCACGAAGGGCAGCTTCACCGACTCCGAACCGGCCGCGATGATGCACTGGTCGAAGCTCACGGTGGTCGCGCCTCCCTCGCCCTCGACCGAGATCATGTTGGGCCCGGTGAACGTGCCGAAACCGCGCACGACCTGCACCTTGCGGCCCTTGGCCAGCCCCTCGAGACCGCCGGTCAGCTTGCCGACCACGCCGTCCTTGAACTCGCGCAGCTCCTTCAGCTCGACCTTGGGCTTGCCGAAGCTCACCCCGTGGGACGACATCTCGTCGGCCTCGGTGATGACCTTGGCCACGTGCAGCAGCGCCTTGGACGGGATACAGCCCACGTTCAGGCAGACACCGCCCAGCGTGTCGTAACGCTCGATCAGCACCACCTTCTTGCCGAGATCCGCGGCCCGGAACGCCGCCGAATAGCCGCCGGGGCCCGAGCCCAGAACGACCACTTCGGCATGCACGTCACCCTTGCCGCCCGAGGTGCCCGTCGGCTCCACGGCCTTGGGGCTGCTCTCCTCGCGCGGCGCACGGTCGCCGTAGCCACCGCGCTTGGACGTCGATTCCGAGGCCTTGTCCCCGGATTTCTCCTCCGAGGACCCGCCATCGTCCGAAGACCCGGCGTCGCCGCCCTCGGCCTCCATCACCATGATGACCGAACCTTCCGAGACCTTGTCGCCCTCGGAAACCTTGATCTCGGTGATCTTGCCAGCGGCGGGGCTCGGCACTTCCATGGTCGCCTTGTCCGACTCCAGCTCGATCAGCGGGTCTTCCTCGGCAACGGTGTCCCCCACCGACACGAGAACCGTGACGACGGGCACATCGGAGAAATCTCCGATATCGGGAACCTTCACATCCATGATTGCCCCCTCACAGCATCAGCCGGCGCGGATCGGCCAGCAGGTATTTCAGATGGGCGTTGAACCGCGCGGCCAGCGCGCCGTCGATCGCCCGGTGATCGTAGCTCAGCGACATGGGCAGCATGTTGCGCGGCACGAACTGCTCGCCATCCCAAACGGGCGCCATCTTGGACCGCGACAGGCCCAGGATCGCCACCTCGGGCGCGTTGACGATGGGGGTGAAGGTCGTGCCCCCGATGCCGCCCAGCGACGAGATGGTGAAGGTCGCGCCCTGCATCTGGTCGCCCTTCAGCTTGCCGTCGCGCGCCGCCTTGGACAGGTCGCCCAGCTCTTTCGAGATATCGACGATGCCCTTGCGGTCGGCGTCCTTCAGGACCGGCACCACCAGCCCGTTGGGCGTGTCAGCCGCAAAGCCGATGTTGTAGAAGTCCTTCTTGATCAGCTTGTCGCCGTCGGGGTGGATCGAGCTGTTGAACTCCCAGTGCTTTTTCAGGGCACTGACGCTGGCCTTGATGATGAAGGACAGCAGCGTGACGCGGTAGCCTTCCTCCTTGGCCTGCGTGTCCAGCTCCTTGCGGTACTTGTCGAGGTCGGTGATGTCCGCCTCTTCGTTGTTGGTCACATGCGGGATGTTGAGCCAGGAACGATGCAGCGCCGGGCCGGACAGCTTCTTGATCCGGCTCATCTCGACCTCTTCCACGGGGCCGAACTTCGAGAAGTCGACCGCCGGGATCGGCGGAATGCCCATGCCGCCCTGCGCACCGGCGCCTGCACCGGCGGCCGGGGCCGTCGCGGACTTGAGCGCCTTCTCGACGTCCTCGCGCAGGATGCGGCCCTTGCGGCCCGACCCGTTGATCTTGTTCAGATCCACGTCCACCCGGCGCGCATAGGCCCGCACGGAGGGCGAGGCATGCACCTTGTTGAACCCGGTGTCGGTCACGGTGCCACTGTCCGAGCTTTCCGAGGAGGCGGACTTGCTCTCGCCGCCCGAGCTCTCGGCCTTGGCCGGTTTCTCGGCCGGTTTCTCCTCGGCCTTCTCTTCCTTGGCATCACCGCCACCGGACGATCCGCCCGAGTCGCCGCCTTCCTCGCTCTCTTCGAGAATGAGGATCACGGCGCCCTCGCTGACCTTGTCGCCTTCGCTGACCTTCACCTCTTTCACGGTGCCGGCATGCGACGAGGGCACTTCCATCGTCGCCTTGTCGGACTCCAGCTCGACGATAGGGTCCTCGACCGCGATCGTATCGCCGGCGCTGACGAGGATGGTGACCACCGGAACATCGTTGAAATCACCGATATCCGGAACTTTGACTTCCACTGTCATAAGACTTCCCTCTCCTTCCCGTCAGCTCAGGCGCGGGTTCGGCTTGCCGCCGTCGATGTCGTATTTGCTCAGCGCCTTCTCCAGGTCGCGGTCGCTGACCGCGCCTTCGCGCCACAGATCCACCATGGCCGCAGCCGCGATGTGGTTCGCATCCACCTCGAAGAAGCGGCGCAGGTTCACGCGGCTGTCCGAGCGGCCGAAACCGTCCGTGCCCAGCACCGTGAAGCGGTTCGGAACGAAGCCGCGGATCTGCTCGGAGTAGTTCTTCATGTAGTCGGTGGCGCAGATGACCGGACCCTTGGCGCCTTTCATGACCTCGGTCACGTAGGGCACCTTTTCCTCGGCCATCGGGTTCAGGCGGTTGTGGCGCAGGCAGTCCTGCCCGTCGCGCGCCAGCTCGTTCATGCTGGTCGCCGACCAGATGTCCGATGTCACGCCGAAGTCCTCCTTCAGCATGTCCGCCGCCTTGAGCGCCTGCACGAGGATCGTGCCCGACCCCATCAGGTTCACGTGCTTCTTGCCCGGGCGCGATGTCTTGCGCATCCGGTAGAGGCCCCTGAGAATCCCCTCCTCGGCGCCCGTGGGCATCTCGGGGTGGGTGTAGTTCTCGTTCATCAGGGTCATGTAGAAGAACACGTCTTCCTGATCCTGGTACATCCGCTTCATGCCGTTCTGCACGATGACCGCGACCTCGTAGCTGAAGGTCGGGTCGTAGCTGATGCAGTTCGGAACCGTCTGCGCCAGGATGTGGCTGTGACCGTCCTCGTGCTGCAGGCCCTCGCCGTTCAGCGTGGTCCGCCCGGCGGTGCCGCCCAGCAGGAAGCCCCGCGCCCGGCTGTCGCCCGCCGCCCAGATGAAGTCACCCACGCGCTGGAAGCCGAACATCGAGTAGAAGATGTAGAAGGGGATCATCGGCACGCCGTGCGTGCTGTAGGACGTGGCCGCGGCGATCCAGTCCGCCATCGAGCCCGCCTCGTTGATGCCTTCCTGAAGCACCTGACCGTCCTTGCTCTCCTTGTAGTAGAGCATCTGGTCGCGGTCCTCGGGCACGTAGGTCTGGCCCAGCGGGTTGTAGATCCCCACCGACCGGAAGAGGCCCTCCATGCCGAAGGTGCGGCTTTCGTCCGGCACGATCGGCACCACGTTCTTGCCGACGTTCTTGTCGCGCAGAAGCGTGGTCAGGATGCGCACGAAGGCCATCGTGCTGGAAATCTCGCGATCCCCGGTGCTTTCGAGCTGCTGCTTGAACTTGTCGAGCCCCGGCACCTCGAGCTTCTCGACCTCGTGGATCCGCTTGGGGAATTCCCCGCCCAGTTCCTTGCGGCGCTCGGTCAGATAGGCCTTTTGCGCGTTGTTGAGCGACACGTAGGGCGCCTTGGGCAGGTCCTCGTCCGAGACCGGCACCTGGAAGCGGTCGCGCATCGCACGCAGCTGGTCTTCCTGCATCTTCTTCTGCTGGTGGGCGGTGTTCATGCCCTCGCCACCGGTGCCAAGGCCATAGCCCTTCACCGTCTTGACCAGAAGACAGGTCGGCTGACCATCCGCCTTGGAGGCGCGCAGGAAGGCGTTGTAGACCTTCTTGGTATCGTGGCCGCCGCGGCGCAGCGCCCAGATCTCGTCGTCGGACCAGTCCTTCACCAGCTCCGCAGTCTCGGGGTATTTCCCGAAGAAATGCTCGCGGATATAGGCGCCGTTCTTCGACTTGAAGGTTTGGTAGTCGCCGTCGACCGTTTCATCCATCAGCTGGCGCAGCTTGCCCGAGGTATCGCGCTCCAGCAGCTCGTCCCAGCCACGGCCCCAGAGCAGCTTGATCACGTCCCAGCCGGCCCCGCGGAAGGAGCCTTCGAGTTCCTGCACGATCTTGCCGTTGCCGCGCACCGGCCCGTCAAGACGCTGCAGGTTGCAGTTGATGACGAAGATCAGGTTGTCGAGCCCCTCGCGCGCCGCGATGGAAATCGCGCCGAGGCTTTCCGGTTCGTCCATCTCGCCGTCGCCGAGGAAGGCCCAGACCTTGCGATCCGACTTCTCGATCAGGCCGCGGTTCTCCATGTATTTCATGAAGCGCGCCTGGTAGACGGCCATCATCGGGCCAAGCCCCATCGAGACGGTCGGGAACTGCCAGTAGTCCGGCATCAGCCAGGGGTGCGGATAGGAGGACAGACCGCCGCCGCCGACCTCGGAGCGGAAGCTCTCGAGCTGGTCCTGGCTGATCCGCCCTTCCATGAAGCTGCGCGCGTAGATCCCCGGGATCACGTGGCCCTGGAAGAACACCAGGTCGCCGCCGTGCATCGGGTTGCGCGTCCGCCAGAAGTGGTTGAGCCCCACGTCATAGAGCGCCGCCGAGGAGGCGAAACTGGCGATGTGCCCGCCGTATTCGCTGCTCTCCTTGTTGCGCCGCACCACCGTCGCCATGGCGTTCCAGCGGTTGATCGCGCGGATGCGGTTTTCCATCTCCGCATCGCCCGGCACGTCGATCTCGTCATCCGGGCTGATCGTGTTCTGGTAAGGTGTCGTGGCCGAGAACGGCAGGATGGCGCCGGCGGCGCGGGCCTGCTGCACGGCCTTGTCCAGCAGGAAATGCGCCCGGTCGGGCCCATCGCGCAGGATGACGTCCTCGACGGCCTCCTGCCATTCCTGGGATTCGACCGGATCGATGTCTTCCGGCGTATCTTTCATATGCCCTCTCCCTCTGGCGCGCCGCTGCAGCGCAGAAAGTGGTTTAACGTTAAACCGTCCAATGCACGCCGCATTCCGCAGCATGGGGTACAACCCGATGGTCGCAATTCTGCGAGCCGGGCGCAACGCCGGTTTAACAGCCGTAGTTCCGGAGTTGCAGGGCACAAGGCGCATATCACGTATGCGTGGGGCGCAAAAACTCGTTTAACGCTAAACTTTCTCTTCCGAGGACGTGACGTAAGGCATCACCCGATTCTCGGCCGGGGCCTCGCCGATGTCCTCGAAATCGAAATTATCGAGCCGCTTCGCGCGCTTGCCGGCCTTCTCGGCCGAGGTGCGGATCTCCGCCAGGTCCTTCGCCGCCTGCCCGAAATGCCGGTCGAGGTTGCCCACACGGTCGCCCAGCCGCTCCATGTCGGCCGACAGCAACCCCAGCTCGCGCCGGATCGCGCCGGTCTGCTCGCGCAGCCGCGCATCCTTCAAAACCGCCCGCATGGTGTTGAGCGTGGCCATGCAGGTGGTGGGCGACACGATCCAGACCCGCGCCGCGAAGCCCTCGCGCACCACTTCCGGGTAATGCGCGTGCAGCTCGGCGTAGACCGCCTCCGAGGGCAGGAACATCAGCGCCCCGTCCGCGGTCTCGCCCTCTATGATGTAGCGCTCGGCGATGTCGCGGATGTGCCGCCGCAGCGCGTGCCGCAGCCCCTGCCCCGCCCGCGCCTTCTGATCGGGGCTCTCGGCGCGGCGCAGCGCCTCGTAGGGCTCCAGCGGGAACTTGCTGTCGATGACGATATGCCCCGGCGGATTGGGCAGCCGGATCAGGCAGTCCGCCCGCCGCCCGTTCGACAGCGTGGCCTGCATCACGTAGCTGTCCGAGGGCAGAGCCGAATGCACGATGTCGTTCAGCTGGATCTCGCCAAAGGCCCCCCGCGTCTGCTTGTTCGACAGGATGTCCTGCAGCGACAGCACGTCGCCCGACAGCTTGGTGATGTTCTCCTGCGCCTTGTCGATGACGCTCAGCCGTTCCTGCAATTCCCCCAGCGAATGCGCCGTGCGCCGCGCTGTGCCGTGCAGGCTGTCGCTCATGTGCGCCTGCACCTCGGCCAGCCGCCGCTCCATCAGCTCCAGCATCGCGGTCTGGCTTTTCGTCTGCGTCTCGGACACGTGGTGCAACCCGCCCGCCAGCCGCTCCTGCCCGTCCGACAGACGCTCCACCCGCTGCTGCATCTGCCCCATCTGCTGGGCCAGCGGCGCCACGCTGCGCGCCGCCTTGGCCGCACCGCGCGCGGTCGCGATCAGCAGCACGAGCACCAGCAGCACAAGCGCGCCGCCCGCGAACAGGATCAGGCCGACCTGGTCGAGCGCCGCGCCGACCTCGGCAAGGTCTTCCATTCAGCTCCGCCCGAACAGCCGCTCGATATCGGCCAGCTTGAGTTCGACATAGGTGGGGCGCCCGTGGTTGCACTGGCCCGAATGCGGCGTCGCCTCCATCTCGCGCAGCAGCGCGTTCATTTCCTCGGCCCGCATCCTGCGCCCCGACCGGATCGAGCCATGGCAGGCCACGCGGCTCAGGATCGCCTCGATCTTTTCCTGCACCAGCGCCGTCTCGCCGCTGTCGTCCAGCTCGTCTAGGATGTCGCGCACCAGGTGCTCGGCATTCACCTCGCCCAACAGCGCCGGCGTCTCCCGCACCGCCACGGCCCCCGCGCCGAAGGGCTCCACGCTCAGGCCCATGCGCGACAGGTCGTCCGCCACCGCCAGCAGCCGCTCGGCATCGCCCGCCGACAGCTCGATCACTTCGGGGATCAGCAGCGCCTGCGCCGCCACGCCGCGTTCGGCCATCTGCCGCTTGAGCTTTTCGTAGACCAGCCGTTCGTGCGCGGCGTGCTGATCCACGATCACCATGCCGTCGCCGGTTTGCGCGATGATGTAGTTCTCGTGCACCTGCCCGCGCGCCGCCCCCAGCGGCAGCGCCTCGACTGGGGCCGCCTCGGGCTCGGGCTCCGGCGTCTCGACCGTGCGCCCCGACCAGGCCTGCGCCATCTCGGCAAAGCCGGGTTCGGCACCCTGCGCCTGCGGCTGCGGTGCGGGCGCCTGCGAGTCGTAGGCCGCGCGACGGGCCCCGGCGCTTGGCCGGTCCATCTGGTAGACCCGCGGCGGGCCCGAAGGTTGCTCGGGGCGCATAGCGCCCAGCGCCGCCTCGGCCACGGTCGAGGACGCCCGGTGCCCCGCCTCGGCCAGCGCATGGCGCAGCGAGGACACGATCAGCCCGCGCACCACGCCGGGCTCGCGAAACCGCACCTCGGCCTTGGCCGGGTGCACGTTCACGTCCACCTTGTGCGGATCGCAGTCCACGAAAAGCGCCACCGCCGGGTGCCGGTCGCGGCTGAGGAAATCCTGATAGGCCCCGCGCAGCGCACCGATCAGCATCCGGTCCCGCACCGGTCGCGTGTTCACGAAGAGGTACTGCGCCACGGCACTGCCCCGCGAATAGGTCGGCAGCGCCGCCAGCCCGGTCAGACGAATCCCCTCGCGCTCGGCCTCGATCGACAGCGCGTTCTCGGTGAACTCCGTGCCCATCACGCGGCTCAGCCGCCCGCGCAGCGCATCGAACAGATCGCCGCTTTCGGGATCGACACGAAAGACCACACGGTCGCCGCCGTTCGACACGTCGCGCAGCTCGAAGCCCACGCTCGGCTCCGCCATGGCAAGCCGCTTGATGGTGTCGCTGATGGCCTGCATCTCGGCCCGGTCGGTGCGCAGGAACTTCAGCCGCGCGGGCGTCGCATGGAACAGGTCGCGCAGCATCACCACCGTGCCCTGCCCCAGCGCGCAGGGCTTCACCCGGCCCATCTCGCCGCCCATGACCGTGATCTCGGCGGGATCGGCGCCCTGCGCCCGGCTCTGGATCGTCAGCCGCCCCACGGCGCCAAGGCTCGGCAGCGCCTCGCCGCGAAAGCCGAAGGAATGGATGTTGAGCAGGTCGGTCCCGTCGATCTTCGACGTGGCATGCCGCGACAGCGCCAGCGGCAGCTCGTCGGCAGTCATCCCGCAGCCGTCGTCGGTGATCCGGATCAGCGTCTTGCCACCGTCCGCCACCTCGATGCAGATCCGCCGCGCGCCGGCATCCAGCGCGTTTTCGACCAATTCCTTAACGGCGCTGGCGGGGCGCTCTACCACCTCGCCCGCCGCGATCCGGTTGATGGCGGAATCGTCGAGCTGCCGGATGACGGGTCGCGGAGCGGTGTCGATATTGGGGGCCTGCGTGTTCATACCACAAAACCTAGCAAACCTGCCGGGCTCTGGAAATCGGGGAATTCGCGGAAAGATCAGATGACGCGACCCGCGATCACGTCACTTCCATGTGACGCAGAGAACGAATGACACATCTGAAAGCTTGTCACGGTATAAAGTTGCGTGACAAACAGGTCTCACGCTTAACAGAGCGCTCACCTGTCAGGCGTAGTGCACATGTATCGCGCATCAGTCGCATTTTACTAGAATCGGAGCAGAAAAATGCCAGTTCCCCTGATCACCTACGAGACCATTTCGGCCGTCTACGGCGAGCGATTCGCAAGCCTGTGGTTCCGTCCTATCTCGCTCACGCACCAGGGCTGACCTACCCGCCCGTGGCCGCCGCATACCAGCGGCGGATCACGGCGCGCTCCTCCTCCGCCAGGAACGACAGGTTCGCGGGCGGCATGGCGTGGCTCAGCCCCGCCTGAAGGTAGACCGCCCGCGCGTGGTCGACCATGTGTCCGGGCGTATCAAGCCGCACCCCCTTCGGCGGCCAGTGGATGCCGTCCCAGACCGGCTCGGCGGCGTGGCACATGGAACAGCGCCCCATGAGGATATCCTGCACCTCGGCAAACTCCGCGGCCTCGGCAAAGCGATTCCCCTCGAGCGAGGCTTCTTCCTCGTCGGCATCGTAAAGCGGCCAGGTCGACAGCCCCACGATCACGATGAAGATCATCACGGTCACCGCCCACGTCCACCAGGGCATGCCCTTGCGCGCGTGCATGGTGTTGAAGAAGTGCCGGATCGAGACCCCCATCAGGAAGACAAGGCTCGCGATCACCCAGTTATAGTCGCTGGCAAAGGCCAGCGGGTAGTGGTTCGACAGCATCAGGAAGATGACCGGCAGGGTCAGGTAGTTGTTGTGCGTGCTGCGCTGCTTGGCGATCTTGCCGTACTTCGGATCGGGCGTCCGCCCCGCCTTGAGGTCGGCCACCACCACCTTCTGGTTGGGGATGATCACCATGAAAACGTTGGCCGTCATGATCGACGCCGTGAACGCACCAAGATGCAGCAGCGCGGCGCGCCCCGTGAAGACATGCGTGTAGCCCCAGGCCATCAGGACCAGCACCCCGAACAGCGCCACCATCAGCACCGTCTGGTTGGCCTCGACGAAGGTCTTGCAGAGAAAGCTATAGGCCAGCCACCCCAGCGCCAGCGACGCGACCGAGATCCCCACCGCCTGCCAGACGGCCAGGTCCATCACCGCCGGGTCGATCAGGTAGAACTCGGCGCCCAGGTAATAGACCAGCACCAGCAGCGCGAAGCCCGACAGCCAGGTCGCGTAGCTCTCCCATTTGAACCAGACGAGGTCGTCGGGCATCTTGTCCGGCGCCACCAGGTACTTCTGGACGTGGTAGAATCCGCCGCCGTGCACCTGCCATTCGTCGCCGTCCACGCCCTCGGGCAGGGTCCTGTCGCGGTGCAGGCCCAGGTCCAGCGCGATGAAATAGAAGCTCGACCCGATCCATGCGATCGCGGTGATGACGTGCAGCCAACGCACGGCAAATTCGGCCCAGGCGCCGAAGGCGGCAAGATCATACATGCGGCAACTCCCTCTCTGGCAGCCTAGCTATAGTGCGCCCAAGCCGGTGTTAAGGCGGCAAAATCTCCGATCCCCGCTCGGGTGGCACCTGTTGCAGCCCGGACGCCCTTGAATTGAGCACCCCACCCGGCGAAACCCGTCTCCGGGATTGCCCCTTGCACTTGAGTTATATTCCATTATCTGAATGCAAGGAAATCGACAGACACCGTAGCATGGAGAGTAAGATGTTCACCCGCACCAGCCCGTCGACCGGCAAGGGCTCGCCCGAAGTCACCGGCTTCTACGACCCCGACACCGGATCCATCATGTACGTCGCCGCCGACCCCGCGACGCGCAAGGCGGCGCTCATCGACGTGGTGCTCGACTTCGACCCCGCTTTCGGCCGCACGCGCACCGACAGCGCGCAGGAGGTGCTCGACTTCGTCAAGGCGCATGGCCTCACCGTGGAATGGGTGCTCGACACCCACCCCCACGCCGACCACATGATGGCCTCGGCCTGGCTCAAGGAACAGACCGGCGCCCCCGCCGCCATCGGTGCGAAGACCCGCGACATCGCCAGGCTCTGGGCCGGCATCTACAACCTGCCCGATGCCTTCGACCCCGACCGCGACTTCGACCGGCTCTTCGAGGACGGTGACAGCTTCCGCATCGGCGAGCTCGACGTCGATGTCTTCCTCTCCCCCGGCCACACGCTCGGCTCGATCACCTACCACGTGGGCGACGCCGCCTTCGTGCACGACACGCTGATGCACGTGGACAGCGGCACCTCGCGCGCCGACTTCCCCGGCGGCTCGTCCAAGGCCCTCTATGCCTCGCTCATGCGCATCCTCGCACTGCCCGAGGACACGCGGCTCTTCGTCGGCCACGACTACCCGCCCGTGGGCGACCGCACCGACCCCGCGTGGGAGGCCACGGTGGCCGAGCACAAGGCCCACAACAAGCACGTCGGCGGCGGCACCTCCGAGGCCGAGTACACCAAGCTGCGCGACGCCCGCGACGCCACCCTGTCGCTGCCTGACCGCATGCTCTACGCTTTGCAGGTGAACCTGCGCGGCGGCCGCCTGCCCCCGGCCGAGGATGACGGCCGCGCCTACTTCAAGATCCCTGCCAACCACTTCTGAGGAGACCCCAATGAAGACCGAGGAAGCCGGAGACTCCATTCTCGAAACCTGGACCGTGGACGAGGTGCAAAAGGCCTTCGATAACCACGAGATCGTGCTGATCGACGTGCGCACCCCGCAGGAGTTCATGTTCGAACACATCGAGGGGTCGCTGCTCATGCCCATGGCCTTCTTCGTGGCCGACGCCCTGCCCGGGCAGGGCGAGAAGCGCATCGTCTTCCACTGCGGCTCCGGCGCGCGGTCGGAAAAAGTGGCCCGCGCCGCGATCGAGGCCGGCATGGCCCGCGTCGCCCACATGGAGGGCGGCTTCGGCGCCTGGAAGGGCGCCGGCAAGCCCTACATCGGCACCAACATGGCCAACGGCGCCCCCCACCGCGTCAACAGCTGAGCCCCAGCGATGGGCGGCGCCACGCCCACCCCACGCGCAACGTCTCCCCTCTCCCCTCTCCCCTCGGGGAAGAGGGTCAGGGTGAGGGGCGAGGTACGTCCGGAACTCGCCCCCGCCGACAACACCAAAGCGCAACAGCCCACTCAGTCCGGAGCCGTGAAGCCGATCCGCAACGCATCCGCGCGCGCCTGATCCATCTCGCCCGACAGGTTGCGGCGCACGATGTCGCCCACGCCAGACGTGGCATGAAGGCTCTCCCACCCGAAATCGCCCAGCACCTCGCGGTTCAGGAATTCCCGCGTCATGAAGCGGTTGCTCAGGATGTGCCGCAGCGCGTGCTTGGCAATCGCCCGCATCAGCGTCGGCCCGATGATCGGATCGTCCTTGAGCCCCAACTTCTCGGCCCAGCCCGGCGCGGGCAGCTCTGCCAGCACCCCCACTGCGTATTCCACCCGGTCCGGATCGCCGTAGAGCGCCTCCAGTTGGTCGCGATAGGCCGGATCGAAGGCGTCGAAGCCCACTGCGGACCCTAGCTCCTGCACCTCCCGGTGCGCGTTGAAGAACCCCAGCATCCTGCGGGTCTTCTCCAGCCCCGCCCGATCCGCCGGAAGCAGCTCAGGGTGCGTGTTGCCAAGGCAGATCCGGCTTGCTCGTTGGCGCGAGGCCAGATCGAAGATCTCGCCCAACCCCCGCTCCATGACCAGGTCGTTGTTCGCGCGCATGACCGCAAAGCCGCGGTCCTCGAAGCCCTTCAGGCTGTCCGGCATCATCGAATGCAGCCGGTAGAGGATGTTGAAGTGATAGGGGATCGGTGTGTCGCGGCACCACCGCTTGCCCTCATGAAAGAAGCTTTTCGTGTCGAGAACAAAGATCTTCTGCCCGGCGAAGGCGTTGATGTAGTCCTCGATCACCACCTTGAGGTAGGCGGTGATGTTGTTCTGCTGCGCGATCCGGAACACCGTCTCATCGTCGGCGGGCAGACCCTTGCGCCGCCGCTCCTCAACGATTCCTGCGCAAAGCCGGTTGTGCTCGCGCACCAGCAGCGCTGTGATGGCGAAATTGCCCAGCGTCATGTTGCCCTGGAACAGACCCGTCGCGCAGAGATCCCCCTCGCGGCCCGCGTAGCGTTCGAGCAGCGCCTCCACCCGACCGGGCGCCTGCAGGTAGGACAGCTTGACGTAGCGGTCGCGGATCAGCCAGGCCCCGTCCCGCTGCTCGCAAAGGGCGTCGGGATACTCGGCCTCGCGTCCGTCTTTGCGCCGGATTTGCGTGCGAAGCCGGCCACCCTCGCCCGACCGCAGCAGCGCCTCGTCATCCTGTGTATTGCCGTAGATCTGGTTCAGGATGATCTCGTGCGGCGCGCTCGTGCCGAACTGCCCGTCGCTCTGGAAGACCGCGTCCGTCAGGTGCTGGGCAAAGAAGGGCAGAAGCACCGAGACCCGGCTTTCCGGCGCCGGCCCGTCGCGCTTGAACAGCGGCAGAAGCGCCTCGATCTCCGGCAGGCCGGCGGTCTCCTCTGGCGCCGGCGTCGGCACCTCGAGCGAGAAATAGTCCTTGTCGATCATCTCCCAAAGCTGCGTGCGCCCCGGCCCGCCCGTCGAGTAGAGGCCGGGCAGCGGCCCACGGTCGGCGAAGGAGGACACCACCCTCCGGTTGATGAAGCGGTGAAGGGCCGGACTGGCCGTCAGCACCCTGAAGACAAGGTCTCCGAACCCCTTGGGCATGGGTGAACTCCTTCTCGAATGACTTGCGGCCAAACGGGGTCCGTCCGACCTTCAAAGAACCTGCCCGCAGCATGGCACGGCTCGCGCTGATCACGAACGCTCTTTGTAAAATCACTCTGAAGTTGAAGGACGCCCTCCCACCGAGGGCGCAACAGCCTCTCGCGACAATGCGCCAAGGAAGGCTCGGGGTGAGCGGGCGTAGCGACGACCGTTGATGACGTCGAGCCCGCATCGCCCAGCGCAACTGGCCCCCTGCCAGGGGGAAGGCCAGCGCAAAACCGCGAAACGCCCCTGCCCCGGGACAATCCTAAGAAACGGTTAAACCGTCTCTGTAACCCATTGATTCATATAAGCGGCCGGGATGTCCCGGCTCGGGACACCCCATACACACCCGCTCACCGGGCCTTCATCAGGCCCTGCGCCTTGAGCTCCTCGTGCGCCTCGTCGAGGCTCTGCCAGGCCCGCTCGATCAGCACGTCGATCTCCTCGCGCGAGATCACCAGCGGCGGCGAGATGATCATCCGGTCGCCCACGTGGCGCATGATCAGGTTGTTGGCAAAGCACCGCTCGCGGGTGATGTAGCCGACCGTGCCCGCCTCCGAGGCAAAGGCCGCGCGCGACGCCTTGTCCGGCGTCAGCGCGATCGAGCCCATCATGCCGACGATCTTCGCCTCACCCACCAGCGGGTGATCCGTCAGGCTCTCGAAGCGCTCCTTCAGGTAGGGGCCGGTATCACTCGCCACGCGGTCGACCACGCCCTCCTCGTCGAGGATGCGCAGGTTCTCCAGAGCCACCGCGCAGGCCACCGGATGGCCCGAATAGGTGTAGCCGTGGTTGAACTCGGTGCCCGAGATCACCGAGGCCACCTCGTCCGACAGGATCGACCCGCCGATGGGCTGGTAGCCCGAGCTGAGGCCCTTGGCGATGGTCATGATGTCGGGACGGATGCCGACGGTTTCCGAGCCGAACCACTTGCCGGTCCGCCCGAAGCCGCAGATCACCTCGTCCGCGATCAGCAGGATGCCGTACTTGTCGACGATCTTCTGAACCTCGGGCCAGTAGCTGTCGGGCGCGACGATCACGCCCCCCGCGCCCTGCACCGGCTCGGCGATGAAGGCCGCGACGTTCTCGGGGCCGAGCTCGAGGATCTTGTCCTCCAGCTGCTTCGCCCGCTCGCGGCCGAATTCCTCGGGGGTCATGTCGCCGCCCTCGGACCACCAGTCGGGCTGGTCGATATGGGCGATGCCCTGGATCGGCATGCCGCCCTGCGCGTGCATGCCTTTCATGCCGCCCAGGCTGCCCGAGCCCACCGAAGACCCGTGGTAGGCGTTCCAGCGCGAGATCACCCACTGCCGTTCCGGCTGGCCCTTCTCGGCCCAGTAGGTCCGCACCAGTCGCAGGTTGGTGTCGTTGGCCTCTGACCCGGACGAGGCGAAGAACACGTGGTTCAGGTCCCCCGGCGCCAGCTCGGCGATGCGCGCGGCGAGGTTGATCGCCGGCACGTGGGTCGTCTGGAAGAAGGTGTTGTAATAGGGCAGCTCTTCCATCTGGCGCGCCGCCGCCTGGGCCAGCTCGCGGCGGCCGTAGCCGATGTTCACGCACCATAGCCCCGCCATGGCGTCGAGGATCCGGTTGCCTTCGCTGTCGTTCAGCCAGCAACCCTCTGCCCGCGTGATGACCCGCGCACCGCGGTCGGTCAGCCCTTGGCCATGGGTAAAGGGATGCATGTGATGGGCCGCGTCGGCGCGCTGCAGTTCGGCCGTGGGGGAATTGGGGGTAAGAATGGTCATCGGCGCCTCCTGTCCGGGGATGGCGGAAAAATATGATCAAATTTCTGACTGTCAATCGAGTCGACGCCTGCCGCCGCCATTGGCGACGGGCCGAGCACTCCGGATAGCTCTTCGTTATTCGGGTCGGTCGGTGTCCTGAGGCTTCGGCTTGCCGCCGATCTTGGGCTCGGTTCCCGCGCGCAGACGGGCGATGTTTTCCTTGTGCCGCCAGAAGATGATCGCCGCGAGCGCGAGGCACAGCAGCGCCAGATCCCCGCGGCCCAGCACCAGCATCCAGACCGGGGAAGATGCCGCAGCCCCCAGCGCGCCCACCGACGAGATGCGCGAAATACCGGCAGCCACAAGCCAGGATGCACAGCAAAGCAGCCCGGCAGGCCAGGCCAGCGCCAGCACGGTGCCAAGGAAGGTCGCCACGCCCTTGCCCCCGAGGAAGCGCAGCCAGACCGGAAAGCAGTGCCCGGCAAAGGCCGCGAGGCCCGCGAGCTGGGGTGCAAGACCCTCGCCCGCGAAGTGGCGGGCCAGCAGCACCGCGATGGCGCCCTTGAAGGTGTCGAGCAGCAGGGTGGCGAGCGCGGCGGGCTTGTTGCCGGTGCGCAGCACGTTGGTGGCGCCGATGTTGCCCGAGCCGATCTTGCGCAGGTCGCCCAGCCCCATGGCGCGCGTGATGACGATGCCGAAGGGGATCGAGCCCAGCAGGTAGCCCGCGACCACCCAGAAGATCACCGCGCCGCTCATGCCTCGAACACCCGCGTGCCGGCGACCCAGGTGCCCAGCACCTTGCCTTGCAGGCGGGCCCCGTCGAAGGGCGTATTCTTGGACTTCGAGCGCAGCTTGAAGCGGTCGAGGATCAGCGGCTTGTCGGCATCAAACATCACGAGGTCGGCGGGCGCGCCCTTGGCAAGCCTGCCACTCTCCAGCCCCAGCCGCTTCGCAGGGTTGGCCGACAGCGCCCGGAACAGCACGTTCAGCGAAAGCTCGCCCGAGTGGTAGAGCCGCAGCAGCACCGGCAGCATGGTTTCCAGTCCCACGGCGCCGGAGGCGGCCTCTTCGTAGGGCAGACGCTTGGATTCCTCGTCCTGCGGGGTGTGGAAGCTGCCGATCACGTCGATGAGGCCGCTGCGCACCGCCTCGACCACGTTCTGGCGATCTTCCTCGGAGCGCAGCGGCGGCTTCACCTTGAAGAAGGTGCGGAAGTCCGCGACGTCGAGTTCGTTCAGCGTCAGGTGGTGCATGGAGATGCCCGCCGTCACGTCGAACCCGTTGGCCTTGGCGCGCTCCAGCGGCGGCAGGGCGCGGGTCGTGGTGATCTGGTCGGCGTGGTAGCGCACGCCCGTCATCTCGACGAGCGCGATATCGCGGTCGAGGCCCATGCGTTCGGCCATGGGCGAGACGCCGGGCAGGCCCTTGAGCGAGGCGAACTTGCCGCTGGTGACGGCGGCGCCGCGGCTCAGGACGGGTTCCTGCGGGTGGGCCATGATCAGCGCGCCGACGCCGCGGGCGTAGGTCATGGCGCGCGACAGCACCTTGGTATCCTCGACCACGCGGTCGCAATCGGTGAAGGCAGCGGCGCCCCCGTCCATGAGAAAGCCGATCTCGGTCATTTCCTTGCCCTCGCGCCCCTTGGTGAGGGCGGCCATGGGCAGGACGTTGACCGGCGCGGCCTCGTTGGCGCGGCGGCGGATGAATTCGAGCGTTTCGGGCGTGTCGATGGCGGGGGTGGTGTCGGGGCGGGTGACCATGGTGGTCACGCCCCCGGCGGCGGCGGCGAGGCCCGCGGTCTTGAAGCTTTCCTTGTGGCGCTCGCCCGGTTCGCCCACCTTCACGCCCACGTCGACGATGCCCGGCGCGACGAAGGTGCCGCCTGCATCGACGCGGTCGGCGTCATCGACCGGCGGCATGGGCGTGTCGAAGACCTGCGCGATGCGGCCGCCCTCGATCAGCAGGGCGCCGGGGGCGGGGCTGTCGGCCTCCGGGTCGATCAGCATGGCGTTGAGGATGAGGGTCTTCTTGGTCATGCAGGGTGTCCCGTGGCCCGGTGGCAGGCGTGTTTCAGAGCAGCGCGTAGGCGATGACGATCAGGATGGCGGCGGCGACAGCCGCGACCAGCAGGCGCAGCATCCGCGAATTGCCGGTGCCGGTGCTCGCGGTGGCGTCGTTCTGGCCGCGCCGGGCGCTGTCGGAGCGCAGTTTCGGCCCCGCGCCATGCGCCTTGGTCTCGCCGTAGGTGCCCACGTGGTAAAGCGGCGCCGCGACGGTCAGCGTCTGGCTGGTGTGGTCGAAGGCCTGCGCCGGAAGGATCACCACATGCCCATCGAGCGCGTTGATGTCCGCCTGCGCGGCGCGGAACTCCGGCCCCGTCGCGCCATGCGCCTCGGCCAGATACTGCGAGAGCGGCATGGACCCGAGATCGCGGATCGCCACCACTTCGACAAAGGCCGGGCGCAGCTTGCTGGCGCCAAGCGCGTATTGCAGCGGCCATTCGCCGGTGCCCGCCTGGTTGCAGAAGCGGTCCACCGCCTCGGGCGGCAGGTCCAGATGGAACAGCCGGACTGTGTCCGTCTCCGATCCGTTGATCTCGAGCGTGATCATGCCATCACCTCCGTCGGACGGGCGCGCAGGTTGCGCGCCAGAAGATCCATCGCCGCCATGCGGACAGCCACGCCCATCTCGACCTGGTCCTGGATGACGCTGCGGTTGATGTCGTCGGCCAGCGTGCCGTCGATCTCGACCCCGCGGTTCATCGGCCCCGGGTGCATCACGATGGCATCGGGCTTGGCGTAGGACAGCTTTTCGGCATCGAGGCCGTAGCGGTGGAAATACTCGCGCTCGGACGGAATGAAGCCGCCGTCCATGCGTTCCTTCTGCAGCCGCAGCATCATCACGACGTCCACGTCCCGAAGGCCCTCTTCCATGGTGTCGTAGACCTCGACCCCGAAATCCTGGATGCCCGAGGGCATCAGCGTCGGCGGGCCGACAAGGCGGATGCGGTTTTCCATCTTGTGCAGCAGCAGGATGTTGGACCGCGCCACGCGGCTGTGGGCAATATCGCCGCAGATCGCGATGTTGAGCCGGTGCAGTCGCCCCTTGGCCCGCCGGATCGTCAGCGCATCCAGCAGCGCCTGCGTCGGATGCTCCTGCCGCCCGTCGCCCGCGTTCAGGACCGCGCAGTTGACCTTCTGGCTGAGCAGTTCGACCGCGCCGGAATGCGGGTGGCGCACAACCAGCAGGTCGGGGTGCATGGCGTTGAGCGTCATGGCCGTGTCGATCAGCGTTTCGCCCTTCTTGATCGAGCTCGCCTGCAGCGACATGTTCATCACGTCCGCCCCCAGCCGCTTGCCCGCCAGTTCGAAACTGGCCTGCGTGCGGGTGGAATTCTCGAAGAACATGTTGATCTGGGTGAGCCCCGCCAACGCATTGGCGTGCTTGTCGCGGCCGCGGTTGAAGCGGGCGTACTGGTCGGCGAGGTCGAGGATTGTGACGATCTCGTCCGGGCGCAGGGGCGCGATGCCCAGTAGGTGGCGGTGATCGAAACGCATCTGGACCTCGGATCGGTGGACGCCTTCGTGTTTACGGAGGGGGCGGTGCGGGGGCAAGGGGCGGGAATGGACATGGCAGGCAAGAACCCGGATGTGCCCGGCCGCGCGGGGCGCTAGGGTGCGGCTCATGGAATCGGAACTCGACTGGCACAGCGCGCGCGCGCTGCTGGAATGGCAGGTGGAACTCGGCGTGGACGAGGCGATCGGCGATGCCCCCGTCGACCGTTTCGCCGAGGCCGAAGCCGCGCGCGCCGCCCAGCAGGCGGTGGCCGAAGCGCCCGCGCAGGGCGCAAAGGGGCGTCCCGCGCCGCCGGTGATCGAGAAGGTCGATCCGGTGGCCGAAGCGCGCAAGGCGGCGCAGGCGGCCCCGGACCTGACGGCGCTGGCCGAGGCCATGGCGGCCTTCGAGCACTGCGATCTCAAGCGCGGAGCCCGCAATCTCGTTTTTGCCGACGGCAATCCCGAGGCCCGCGTGATGATCGTGGGCGAGGCGCCGGGCCGCGATGAGGACCTGCAGGGCAAGCCCTTCGTGGGCCGCGCCGGGCGGCTGCTCGACCGGATGTTCGAGGCCATCGGCATGGGCCGTGACGCCGAAGGCGACAAGGCCGTCTACATCACCAACGTCCTGCCCTGGCGGCCGCCGCGCAACCGCGACCCCAAGCCGGACGAGATCGGGATGCTGACGCCCTTCCTGATGCGGCACATCCAGCTGGCCGATCCGGATCTGCTGATCATCATGGGCAACATTTCCTGCGAGGCGCTGCTGGGCAAGCGCGGCATCACGCGCCTGCGCGGCCAGTGGACCGAGGCCGCCGAGCGCCCCGCCCTGCCCATGTTCCACCCCGCCTACCTGCTGCGCCAGCCGCACCTGAAACGTGCGGCCTGGGCCGACCTGCTGGAAGTGCAGGCCAAGCTGCGGAGTCTTGCCCGATGATCGATCCGGTGATCCTGCTCGCCTTCCTGCCCGCCGGGCTGGCGCTGAACCTCACGCCCGGGGCCGACATGATGTTCTGTCTTGCGCAGGGGCTGCGCGGCTCGCCCCGCGCGGGCTGGGCGGCCTCGGGCGGGATCGCGCTTGGAGGGCTGGCACATGTGACGCTCGCCGCCCTGGGCCTTGGCGCACTGGTCGCGGCGCACCCGGCGCTTTTCGATGCCATTCGCTGGGCGGGGGCGGGTTACCTGCTGTGGCTGGCGTGGAAGAGCCTGCGCACCCCGCTGAGTGGCGCCGAGGCCCGCATCCTGCCACCGCGGCAGGCGGCATTGCAGGGGCTCGTGGTGAACCTGACCAATCCCAAGGTCATTCTCTTCGTCCTCGCGCTCCTGCCGCAGTTCACCGACCCGAGCCGCCCGCTGCTGCCACAGTTCCTGGCGCTGGGTGCGGTGTTCTCGCTGGGTGGCTTCGTCATCAACGGCCTTGTCGGCCAGTTTGCCGCCCGTGCCCGCTACCTGCTGCGCCCCGGGGCGCGGGCCGAGCGCGTGCTGCGCGGTATCTCGGCCACGCTGTTCGGCGGGCTGGCGGTGCGGCTGGTCCTGTCGGGCCGCAACTGAAGGAGAGGTGCATGAAGATCGACGAAAACCGCGAGTTCATTCCCGTCCGCATCGCCGTGCTGACCGTGTCGGACACCCGCACGCCCGAGGACGACCGCTCAGGCGACACGCTGGTGGAGCGGCTCGAAGGTGCGGGCCACAGCCTGGCCGCGCGCGCGATCCTTCCCGACGATCGCGACATGATCTCTGCCAAGCTGCGCGAGTGGGTGGCCGAGCCGGGTATCGACGTGGTGATCTCCACCGGCGGCACGGGGCTGACCGGGCGCGATGTGACCGTCGAAGCCCATCGGGACGTCTATGAGAAGGAAATCGACGCCTTCGCCACCGTCTTCACGATGGTATCATTTCAGAAGATCGGCACCAGCGCGGTACAGTCCCGCGCAACGGGCGGCGTGGCAGGCGGAACCTACCTGTTTGCCCTTCCCGGCAGCCCCGGGGCCTGCCGCGACGCCTGGGACGACATTCTGGCGCGACAATTCGACTACAGGCACCGTCCGTGCAACTTCGTCGAAATTTTTCCTCGTCTGGATGAAAATCGGCGACGGAAGTGACGGGCGCCCCCGTATCATGACCTGAGCCAGGATCATGCGCGCCTCCTGTCCCGGCGGGATCAGGGGCAGGCGCGCCTTGCAAAGAGGGCCGGATGCGGTTTCTGAGGAAAAGCCTGACGGGGCTGTTTTTGTTGTCCTTGACGCTGGGCCTGCTGGTCTGGGCGGGCGCCATGGTGCGCGACGCCGTGCAGGCCCGCCTGAGCGAAGAGCCCCCGCAGCGCCGCGCCAGCGAACAGGTCTTTGCCGTCAACGTCGTGACCGCCCTGCCCGGCACCGAGGTGCCGGTGCTCACCGCCTTCGGCGAGGTCCAGAGCCGCCGTACGCTGGAACTGCGCGCAGCCACCCCCGGCACCGTCATGGAACTCGCCCCCGAATTCGTCGAGGGCGGCCGCGTGTCAGAGGGTCAGCTTCTCGCCCGCATCGACCCCGCCGAGGCGCAGGCCGAGCTCGACCGTGCCGAAAGCGACCTGCTCGACGCCCAGGCCGAGCAGCGCGAGGCCGACCGCGCCCTTGTCATCGCGCAGGACGAACTCAGCGCCGCCCGCGAACAGGTCCGCCTGCAGGAACAGGCCCTGCAGCGCCAGCGCGACCTTGTCGACCGCGGCGTCGGCGCCACCGCCAACGTCGAATCCGCCGAACTCGCCGTGTCCTCCGCCGGGCAGGCCGTCCTCACGCGCCGCCAGGCGGTGGCCGAGGCCGAGGCCCGCATCGACCAGGCCGTGACCGATCTCAAACGCGCCGAAGTGGCGCTCTCCGAGGCCGAGCGCCGGCTTGCCGACACCGAGATCCGCGCCGCCTTCTCGGGCACCCTCAGCGACGTGACCGTAGTCACCGGCGGCCTTGTCTCGGCGAACGAACAGCTTGCCCAGCTTGTCGACCTCGACGCGCTCGAGGTGGCATTCCGCGTCTCCACCGCCCAGTACACCCGCCTTCTCGACGACGAGGGCGACCTGCGCAGCGCGCCCGTCACCGCCACGCTCGACACCTTCGGCCTCGACCTCGCGGCGACCGGCGTGCTCGACCGCGAGGGCGCCGCCGTGGGCGAGGGCCAGACCGGCCGACGCCTGTTTGCCGACCTCGACAACGCCCGCGGCTTCAAGCCCGGCGACTTTGTCACCGTCACCATCCAGGAGGCGCCCATCGACAACGTCGCGCGCCTGCCCGCCACCGCCATCAACGCCGCGAACGAGGTGCTTGTCGTGGACGAGGACGAACGCCTGCTGCCCTTGCAGGTGGAGCTCATCCGCCGGCAGGGCGACGACATCCTCGTCCGCGCCGAAGGGCTCGACGGCCAGCGGGTCGTCGCCCAGCGCACGCCGCTGCTCGGCGCCGGCATCAAGGTCCGCCCCGCCAGCACGCGCTCGGACCGCGACCGCCAGGACACCTCCGGCGACGCGACCCTGCTCGAACTGACCGAGGAACGCCGCGCCCGGCTCGTGGCCTTCGTCGAGGCCAGTGACGCCATGCCCGAAGAGGCCCGCACCCGCATCCTCGCCCAGCTCGGCCAGAGCCGCGTGCCCGCGCAGGTGGTCCAGAGCATCGAATCCCGGATGGGGGGCTAGGCCCGTGGCGCGCGCGATCCCCGGCGGGGCCGGCGGCATCCTCGGCTACTTCACCCGGCATCGCACGCTGTCCAACCTCCTTCTGGTCCTGCTGCTGGGCGCCGGGCTCTTTGCCGCGCCGCAGATGCGGGCGCAGTTCTTCCCCGACACGATCATCGACGAACTCGACGTGGACGTCATCTGGGAGGGCGCCGGGGCCGAGGACGTGGATTCCGCCATCGTGCAGCTGCTCGAACCCGCCCTGCGCGCGGTCGAAGGCGTCCAGAGCACCGAGGCCCGCTCCAGCGAGGGCCGCGCCTCGATCGAGATCGAGTTCGAACCCGGCTGGGACATCAACCGCGCCGAAGACGACGTGCGCAGCGCCGTGGACGGCATCAACAACCTCCCCGAGGATGCCGAGGATCCCGAGGTCAGCCGCAGCTACTGGCGCGACAGGGTGACCGATCTCGTCATCACCGGGCCCGTCGGCGTCGACCAGCTCGCCCGCTTTGCCGACGGGCTTATCAACCGGCTCTTCGAGGACGGCGTGACCCGCACGACGATCCGCGGGCTTGCCGCGCCCCAGACCATCATCGAGGTGCCCTCGGTCAACCTCATCGCCTACGACATCACCATGCGCGAGATCGCAGCCGCCATCGCGGGCGAAGTCGACGCCTCGCCCGCGGGTGACGTGGGCAACGGCGGATCGCGGGTCCGCGCGGGCATTGAGAAGCGCAGCGCGGATCAGATCGCCGAAATCGCCCTGCGCTCCAACCCCGACGGCACCAACCTGACCGTGGGCGACGTGGCCGACATCCGGGTCGAGGGCATCGACCGCGAACGCAGCTACTTCGTGGGCGAAAACCCCGCCATCTCGATCCGCGTCGACCGCTCGGACAAGGGCGACGCCATCGCGATTCAGCGCCAGGTCGAGGAAACCGCCGCCGAGTATGCCTCCTCCCTCCCCGAGGAGGTCCGCATCGACCTGATCCGCACCCGCGCCGAGGCGATCACCGGGCGGCTCGACCTTCTGCTCGACAACGGGCTGACCGGGCTTGCGCTCGTGGTGGTGCTGCTCTTCCTCTTCCTGAACGCGCGCACCGCCTTCTGGGTGGCGGCGGGCATTCCCACCTCGATGCTGGCGGCGCTGGCCTTCATGTATGTGGGGGGCCTCACCATCAACATGATCTCGCTCTTCGCGCTGATCATCACGCTGGGCATCGTGGTGGACGACGCCATCGTCGTGGGCGAACACGCCGACCACCTCGCCAAGCGGGGCCTTGCCCCCTTCGACGCCGCCGAAACCGCGGCGCGGCGCATGGCGATGCCGGTCTTCTCGGCCACGCTGACCACGGTCATCGCCTTCTTCGGGCTGACCGTCATCGGCGGCACCTTCGGCAACATGATCGCCGACATTCCCTTCACCGTGATTGCCGTGCTGCTGGCCTCGCTGGTGGAATGCTTCCTGATCCTGCCCAACCACATGGCCCATGCCATCGGCGCCAGCGACCGCCAGCACTGGTACGACATGCCCTCGCGCGTAGTGAACCGCGGCTTCGTCTGGGTGCGCGAAACTCTCTTCCGCCCCTTCATGGCGGGCGTCATCCGGGCCCGCTACGTGGTGCTTGCCCTGGGCGTCGTCGCGCTGGCCTCGCAGGCGGCGCTCTTCATCCGCGGCGACGTGCAGTGGCGCTTCTTCAACTCGCCCGAACAGGCCTCGGTCACCGGCAACTTCGCCATGGCCCCCGGCGCCGTGCGCGAGGACACGCTCGAACAGATGCGCATGCTGCAGCAGACCACGCAGGAGCTGGGCGCCGAATATGAGGATCGCTTTGGACGCAACCCGCTGCTCTATGTCCTGACCGAAATCGGCGGCAACGCCGGTCGGCCGCTCGCGGGGGCCGACAGCAAGGACGCGGACCAGCTCGGCGCCATCTCGATCGAGCTGATCGAGGCAGACCTGCGCCCCTATTCCAGCTTCGAGTTCGTCGCCGAACTGCAGGAACGCGCCGAACAGCACCCGCTGGTCGAAACCATCAGCTTCCGCGGCTGGCGGTCGGGTCCGGGCGGCTCGGCGCTCGACGTGCAGTTCTTCGGCGCCGATGCCGAAACGCTCAAGGCCGCGGCCGAGGATCTCAAGGCCGCCGTCACCCAGTTCCCCGAGGTTTCCGCCGTCGAGGACAACCTCTCCTACGACAAGGAAGAGTTGATCCTGGAGCTGACACCGCTCGGCGCCGCGCTCGGCTTCGACATCGACAGCCTCGGCAGCATCCTGCGCAACCGCCTCGGCGGGATCGAGGCGGCGACCTATCCCGACGGGCCACGCAGCGCCGCCATCCGGGTCGAACTGCCCGAGGGCGAGCTGACAGCCGACTTCATGGAGCGGATGCAGCTTCCCACCGCAGACGGCAACTACGTGCAGCTCGCCGACATCGTCAGCGTCACCCAGCGCACCGGCTTCTCCACCGTGCGCCGCGAAAACGGCACGCGCCTGATCTCGGTGACCGGCGATATCGACATGGAGGACGCCGCCCGCGCCGCCGACATCGAGCGCGCCCTGACCGAGGACATCCTTCCCGCCATCGCCGCCGAACGGCAGGTGGCTTTCCAGTTGTCGGGCCTCTCCGAGGAAGAGGACGACTTCCTCACCGACGCCCGCAACGGGCTCATCATGGTGCTCGCCGGCATCTACCTCGTGCTCGCCTGGGTCTTCGCAAGCTGGACCCGCCCGCTGGTCGTCATGGCCGTGATACCCTTCGGCCTCGTCGGGGCAATCTACGGGCATTACCTCTGGGAGGTGCCGCTCAGCCTGTTCACCGTGGTGGGTCTGCTGGGGATGACCGGGATCATCATCAACGATTCCATCGTGCTGGTCGCCCAGATCGACGAATACGCCGAGGACCGCGGCATCATCGCCGCCATCATCGACGGCGCGGCCGACCGCCTGCGCCCGATCTTCCTGACCACGGCCACCACCGTCCTGGGCCTCGCCCCCCTGCTCTACGAAAGCTCCTCGCAGGCACAGTTCCTCAAGCCCACGGTGATCACGCTGGTCTACGGCCTGGGCTTCGGCTTTGTCCTGGTGCTGCTCGTGGTGCCGGCGCTCGTGGCGGTGCAGCACGACCTCGGCTCGCTCACCACCGCCGCCCGCCGCGCGCTGCGCTTCCGCCGCGCGGGTGTGCGCGCGCTGATGGGCGGCGCCTTCGCGCTGGTGCTGGGCTGGCTTGCGGTGACGCTGGGCTGGGTCGCCGTCACCGGCGCCCTGCCCGCCCCGCTCGCGGGCCTGCTGGCCATGTCCCCCATGGCCGCAGCTTTCCTGCTCTTCCTTGGGGGTGTCGCGGCGGGCTGCCTTGCCGCCTACATCCTGGGCGCGATCCTGATCCTGTCACGCCGCCGCCCCGCCTGAGAGCGCCTGAAGACCCTCAGCCGGTGCAGCCGCGGATATCCACCGCGCGGCCCTGTGAGAGCACCGTGAACCGCAGGCCCTTGCGGTCGAGTGCGAAGGCCCCGCCGCCGGCGTGCTTCAGCCGCGAGCTCACCAGAAGCTGCCCGCCGGTCCAGACAGCGTCAGGCTGCGAGGCCCAGACCTGCGGATCGGCGGTTTCGACCACTGTCTCCACGCCGGGGCCCGGGCGCGCCATGGGGATCCGCGCCTGCAGCTCGATCCCGCCGCTCGCCGGCCGCACCTCGCAGCGCACCTGGCCGATGCCGGCTTCGTCCGCGCTCAGCGGCCGGTCGGCCAGCGCCGCCGCAATCACCGGGTCCACCCGCGTCGCCGCCGCCGGCAGGGCCGCGCCCGTCCGCAGCTGCCGGGGCACGCAGACATCGCTGCAGACCCCCAGATCGACCTCGAGCCGCAGGGTCACGTCGCGCGAGGGATCGATCGGCGTCACCCGCAGGGGCAGCGTTACACCCTGCTTGTAGCCCAGCGACCGCATCCCCGACTGGTAGAAGACATGCGGCGCCGGCCAGTGCACCCGCACCGACCGCACATTCGTGCTGCCCGCCCAGTCGAAGACAGGCGGAATGCCCGCATCCCCCGGCGCCCGCCAGTAGGTTTTCCAGCCCGGCGCCAGCGTCAGCCGAAGCCCGGCCATGTGCTCGCCATTTGACATCCGCCAACCCGGCTTCAGGTCAGCCGACACGATATCGCCCTGCGCGAAGACGCGCAGCGGCACGAGCATGAGGAAGACGAGGAGAATACGCCACATGCCTGATCGGATGGCGGGAATCGACTGAAATGAAAAGTCACGTTCCAGAGATAGCGCGTGTTGAGGCAGGCCTCCGCACCGCCCTTGCACCCCGCGACGCAGGGCGCCATGGTGTCGGGACAGCCGCGAGGAACTCTGCATGACCGACGCGCCGACCACCCTGACCGGCCAGATGCTCATCGCCATGCCGGGCATGGGCGACCCGAGGTTCGAACACGCCCTCGTCTTTCTCTGCGACCATTCCGAGGAAGGGGCCATGGGGCTGATCGTCAACAAGCCCTCGCCCGAGGTCGACTTTGCCGCCCTGCTCGAACAGCTCTCCATTGAGGGGGCCGAGAACATGGCAGGCCAGCAGGTGCACTACGGCGGCCCGGTCGAGATGGGCCGCGGCTTCGTCCTGCATTCGCCCGACTACAGCTCGATCGTCACCACGCTCGAGGTCAACGACGACATCCACATGACCGCGACGCTCGATATCCTTGAGGACATCGGCAAGGGCCGCGGTCCCGAGCGCCGCCTGATGGCGCTCGGCTATGCCGGCTGGGGCCCCGGGCAGCTCGAAAGTGAACTCGCTCAGAACGGCTGGCTCACCTGCGATGCGAACGCGCGTCTGGTTTTCGACCTGCCCGACCACGAGAAATGGCAGGCCGCGCTGGAATCCATCGGCGTCGCCGCGCTGGCGCTCTCGTCCGAGGGCGGCCGGGCCTGACACCATGACCACAACGCTTGTCGTGACGGCCGCACCCGGCCCGACCTCCTTCAACCGCGCCTGGGCACAGTCCAGCATCGACGCGGCCCGCGCCTTGGGGCACGAGGTCCTGACCTCCGATCTCTATGCCATGGGCTTCGACCCGGCGGAACGCGGCGCGCATTACGGCATCGACGGGCCCTTCGACCCGCTCAAAGCCCAGGCCGAGGCCCCGACTCCGCCCGACGCGGCGGCCGAGGCCGAAAAGGTCCGCGCTGCGGACAACATCCTTTTTCACTTCCCGATCTGGTGGTTCAGCCCGCCCGCGATCCTGAAGGGCTGGACCGAACGGGTGCTGTTGCACGGCCACCTGCACGACGTCCCCAACCGCTTCGACGCGGGGCGCCTGCGCGGCAAGGTCGCGCTCTTCTGCGTCACCGGCGGCGCGCAGGAAACCGAGGTCGGCCCCGGCGGCAAGGAGGGACGGATCGAGCTCCTGCTCTGGCCGCTCGCCTATACACTGCGCTATTGCGGGATGGATATCGCCGCCCCGGTTACCGCCCACGGCGTGCACGGCTACCACCGCGGCGACCGCAAGACGGCGCTCGAAGCCCGGCTGGCAAAGCTGCTCGCGGCACAGCGCGACGTGATCGCGGGCCTGCCGGACCGTCCCCGCTGGGGCTTCCACCCCGACAGCGACTTCGACGAAACCGGCCGCCTGCGCGACGGCATCGCGCCGCTCTCGCCCTTCCACGGCTAGAGCGTCCGTTCTCTGCGTCCCCCGGATCGCTCCGGGGACCGCAGGATGTCACGCCTCAGGCGAAGCGCAGGATCGGCTTGATCGCCTCGCCCTTCTCCGAGGCCTCGATCGCCTCGTTGATCTGCTCGAAGGGGAAGAAGGTGACCAGCTTGTCGAAGGGGAAACGCCCCTGCTGCCACAGCGCGATCAACGTCGGGATGAAGACATCGGGGTTCGATTCACCTTCGATCACCCCCATCAGGCGGCGCCCGCCCGACAGGAAATGCGACTCGTTCAGAACAAGCTCGGCCTCAGAGGAAGAGACGCCGACGATGGCGCAGGTCCCTTTCGGCGCCAGAAGCTCCACCGCCTGCCGGATCACCTTGGCGTTGCCCGTGGTGTCAAAGGCATAGTTCACGCCGTAGCCCGTGATCTTCATGATCTCGCCCGACACATCGTCGGTCTTGGCGTTGAAGACATGCGTGGCGCCCAGCTCCTTGGCCAGCTCCAGCCGGCTGTTCACCATGTCGACGACGATGATCGTCGTGGCGCCCTGCACCACGGCCCCCATCACGCCCGACAGGCCGACGCTCCCCGCACCGAATACCACGATGCTACTGCCCGGCGTCACCGCCAGCGCGTTCATCACGGTGCCGGCGCCGGTCTGGATGCCGCAGCCCAGCGGCCCAAGCTTTTCCAGCTCCACGTCGTCGCCAACCTTCACGATGTTGGCCTCATGGCAGATCGCATGGGTCGCGAAAGAGGACTGGCCGAAGAACATCGACCCGATCCGCTCGCCATCGCGCGAAATGCCCCGAGTCCCGTCCGGGCGCATTGCCGCCATGTTCATCGCGCCAAAGTTGTGGCAGTAGACGTTGTCGTGGTTGGCGCAAGCAGGGCAATGGCCACAGCTGTCCATGGTCATCACGACCTGATCGCCCGGCTTCACCTTGGTGATGGCGCTGCCCACGCGCTCGACCGTGCCGGCGCCCTCGTGGCCCAGAACGACCGGGAACTCGGTTCCCATCAGGCCCTCCATGACGGCCATGTCCGTGTGGCAGACACCGGTTGCGACCAGCTTGACGAGGATCTCGTCGTCACGGGGATCGTCGAGTTCGACTTCCTCGATGGACAGGGGCGCGTTGACCTCGCGCGCGACGGCGGCAGTAATCTTCATGACTATTTCCTTTCGTCCACTCTTACAAAGGGGACACGCGAAGCGCCGTCCCCTGTGTAGATCTGGGTGGTCGCCCGGGAAACGCTACAAGCCGCTCGTGCGGACGGACAGCCACCGGAGAACACATTTGGCTGAGCATGGGTCGCGGCATATCCGGGCCCGCCCAACCCGTGAAATTCTTCCGAGACGGGCTCTGCCCGGGCGGACAAAGCGGGACAAAGGTGAAAATCTGGTAAAATCAAAATCCTAAGTCATTGAAATTATTGACGTCAAAAATGTCCCTGCCCGGGACACCCCCGCCTGTCCCGGGCCGGCTTGCACCGCGCCGCCGCCTGTGCCAGCCGAAACGCCAACCGATCCGAGACCGGAGAGCCCCGATGTCAGACCTCACCCTGCGCCGAAACGCCCCCTTCGACCTCGCCCCGCTGGCGGCGATCCTGACCGACCGCGACGATCTCGCACTGGTGAACCCCAACGCCAAGCATCCCTTCGATCCGCTCGAGTGGCAGGAGAAATGGCTGGCCGAACCGGACGACGAATCCTTCTACATCCTCGACGGCGCAGGCCACGAGGTCGGCTTCTTCGCCCTGCGCGTCGGCGTCGGCCCCGAGGTCCGTCACCTCACCTACGTCTTCGTCACCGAAGAGGCCCGCGGCGGCGTCGGTGCCCGCATGGCCGAGCTGGTCGAACAGGCGGCCCGCGAACTCGGCGCGCTCACCGTGACCCTCAAGGTGGAGACCGACAACGCCCCCGCCCTCAACGCCTACCTCGGCGCCGGCTACGAGGAACTCTCCCGCCGCGGCGGCATGGCCACCATGCGCCTCGACCTCGGGGACTGAGGGCGAGGCTCGCCCAAGGCCTCAGTGGTTGTGCCTGGGATCAGTGGTTGTGCCTGGGAAGCGTGCGCGCGATCCGATGGAAGCCCTTGGCAGATCGCAGCCCTGCCCCATCGCTGAGCTGCGAGGCCTCCTGCCGGAAGATCTTCTGCCAGGGCGTCTGCGAGACTGGAACCTGCGGCGCCGTCTCCTGCCTGCGCCGGTTCAGCTCCGCCTCGTCGACCAGCATGTCGCAGCGCCCGGAATTGAGGTCGATGCGGATCGTGTCGCCGCTCTGCAGGACGGCAAGCCCGCCGCCATCCGCGCTTTCGGGCGAGGCGTGGACGATCGAAGGACTGTCCGAGGTGCCCGATTGCCGCCCGTCACCGATGGTCGGCAGGCTGGAAATCCCGGCGCGGATCAGCCGGTCGGGCGGCTGCATGTTCACCACCTCTGCCGCCCCGGGCCAGCCCAGCGGGCCCGACCCGCGAATGACCAGGATCGAGCGTTCGTCAACCTCCAGCGCCGGGTCGTTGATGCGGGCGTGGTAATCCTCCGACCCGTCGAAGACCACCGCGTTCCCCTCGAAGCAGTTCTCCCGGCCGGGCTCCGACAGGAACCGGCGGCGGAAGTCCTCGGAAATCACGCTGGTCTTCATGATGGCGAAATCGAACAGATTGCCGGACAGCACACGGAACCCCGCGCGCTCCATCAGGGGCGTGTCATAGGCACGGATGACCTCGCGGTCGCGCGCCTCGCAGCCCTTCAGGTTCTCGCCGATGGTCTGGCCGGTCACGGTCGCGCAGCCCGTTTCCAGCACGCCCGCCTCGGCAAGTTCCCACATGATCGCGGGCACGCCGCCCGCGCGGTGGAACCGCTCCGACAGAAAGCGCCCGGCGGGCTGCACGTCCGCCAGAAGCGGGATGTCGTAGCCGTGGATCTGCCAGTCCTCGTGGCGCAGCTCCACCCCGGCGGCCTCGGCGATGGCGGCAAGATGCGGCTGCGCGTTGGTCGACCCGCCGATTGCCGCATTGACCCGGACCGCGTTCAGGATCGCGTCGCGCGTCAGGATCTTCGAGGGCAGCAGGTCTTCCTCGACAAGCTCCACCGCACGCTTGCCGGTGCGATAGGCCATCTGGCCGCGCTCGCGGTAGGCGGCGGGAATGGCGGCACAGCCGGTGAGCGACATTCCCATGGCCTCGGCGAGGGCGTTCAGCGTCGAGGCGGTGCCCATGGTGTTGCAATGGCCGATGGAAGGCGCGGACTCCAGCGCCGCCTCCAGGAATTGCGCCCGGTCGATCTCACCCGCGGCATAGCGGCGGCGCGATTTCCAGATGACCGTGCCGGACCCCGACAGCCGCCCCTCGTGAACCGAATCGAGCATGGCGCCACCGGACAGTACGATGGCCGGGATATCCACCGTCGCCGCCGCCATGATCGCCGCCGGTGTGGTCTTGTCACAGCCGGTGGTCAGCACGACCCCGTCCAGCGGATAGCCGTGCAGCAGTTCCACCAGCCCCAGGAAGGCCAGGTTGCGGTCCAGCGCTGCCGTGGGCCTGCGGCAGTTCTCGAAGATCGGATGGGTGGGAAACTCGATGGGAATCCCGCCCGCATCCCGGATCCCGTCCCGCACCCGCTTGGCCAGGTCGATGTGATGGCGGTTGCAGGGCGACAGGTCGCTGCCCGACTGCGCGATGCCGATAATCGGCCGCCCTTCGGTCAGCTCCTCGGGCGTCAGCCCGTAGTTCATGAAGCGCTCCAGGTAGAGCGCCGTCATGTCGGCGTGATCCGGGTTGTCGAACCAGTCCTGGCTTCTCAGACGCCGCTTGCTCATTTCAGCACTCCCCTTGCCGCGAGATTGCGCATCAAGGCGCCGGTTCCGAAGGTCCAGGGCGCCACCTCGTCACAGGGCTGCACCCGGTTCACAAGCCGCCCGAGCCCCGCCGAGAATACCGACACGACGTCCCCTGTCTTGTGGGTAAAGCCCATCCCGGCCCCGCCGCGATCCTGCGTCGGCGCGAACATCGTCCCGAGATAGAGGACCGCGCCATCCGGATACTGGTGCGTGTCGTTCAGAAGCTGCCCCGCCAGATCGGCGGGCTGGCGCGAAATCTGGCTCATGTCGGAATGATCGGAAAGTTCGAAACCGTCCTCTCCGGTGACTTCCAGCCCCACGCGCAGGGTGCTCAGCCCCTCGAGCGTGAAGGCCTCGTCGAAGATGCGGATGAACGGCCCCAGCGAGGCCGAGGCGTTGTTGTCCTTGGCCTTGCCCAGAAGCAGCGCGGAGCGCCCCTCAAAATCCCGCAGGTTCACGTCGTTGCCAAGCGTCGCGCCACGGATCTCGCCGCGCGAATTGATCGCAAGTGCGACCTCCGGCTCGGGGTTGTTCCATTGCGAGCGGGGATGCACCCCGATCTGCGCCCCGCAGCCCACGGCCGACATCGGCTGCGCCTTGGTGAAGATCTCGGCATCCGGACCGATGCCCACCTCCAGGTACTGGGACCACAGCCCCGCCTCCTGAAGGTGCGCCTTCACCTCAGCCGCCTTGTCAGAACCCGGGACCAGCCCGCGCAGGCTGCCCCCAAGGATGTCGGCCAGCTCGCCCCGGATCGCCTCGGCCAGGGCCGGATCGCCCTTGGCGCGTTCCTCGATCACCCGTTCGACCATGGAGCCGGCAAAGGTCACCCCCGCCGCCTTGATCGCCTGCAGGTCGCAAGGCGCCAGCAAGGCCCCCGCCCCGCCCCGGCCATCCCCCGCGTCGAGATAATCGTCGAGCGCCCCGAGGGACGGCCCGCCGTCGCGCAGCGCCCCGGCGAGGTCCTCGATTTCCAGAAGCTCCGACATTGTCGGGGCCAGATGCGTGAGGTCCAGAACCTGCCCCTCCCGGATCAGCACCGGACAGGGCCCGTTCGCGGCATTCGACCAGACCCGGCCAAGGAGAATGGCGCCCGCGTCCTCGGGCAGGATGTCATTGGCGGTCAGTGCCACTGGCTTGGTCATCGTAAGTCTCTCACTCTTGTTCAAAGTCGGCGGCACGGCCTCCCGCCGCCGGTTGCGCCCGAAGGCGCCGTCTTCCGCAACGGCCAGACGCGCCGTGCCCCGGCAGCTTCAATCCCCCGCCCCGGCGACACCCGAGGCCTTGGGAAACGTCGCAAGCCCCTGTTTGAGATGCGTGCGCATGAGGTATTGAAAGGCCAGATGGTCCGCGGCCTCGACCGCCCGCACAATCGCATCGTGCTCCATGTAGGTTTCCCCCTCGATGATCCTGAGCGTCTTGCCGTGCTGCATGATCCGCAAGATCACCGGTTTCATGATCCCGTAGACATCCAGGATCGACCGGTTCCCGGTCAGCGAGATCAGCTTGGTGTGGAACTGGAAATCGAACTCCGACGCCTCGACGATGCTGTCCGCCCGCACCATCCGCAGGTTGACCTCGCGCAGTTCGGCCAGATCCTCCGCTGTCACGGCATCGAAGACCGACAACGCGATGCCCATCTCGATCAGCTCGCGAAACCCCTGGATATCCTGAAAGGTCTGGCGCGAAATCTCGGCCACGTTGAACGAAAAGATATCCAGCGCGCGATTCATCCGCTGGTCGATGATCGTCGCACCCACCTTCGGCCGCACATCCACGATGCCATAGGCCTTCAGCATCCGCATCGCCTCGCGCACGGTGTTGCGGCTGATCGCGAACCGGTCGCACAGCTCCCGCTCGGTCGGAAGCTTGTCGCCCACGGTCAGCCCCTCGGCGTCGATCAGGGCGCGGATTTGGTCCACCACCTGATCGACGGCCGATCCGCCACCGGCATCTTCGGAGATATCGTCCAATGTCACGCCCCGCCTCTTCTCGTCACGATGCCCCTCATATCGGCCAGGTGGCGATCGGGGGGAAGAAGAGGATCGTCGCCAGCACGATCATCTGCAGGGCGATGAAGGGCAGAAGCGCCGTATAGATGTGCTTCAGCGTGATCTCCTTCGGCGCCACGCTCTTGAGGTAGAAGGCCGCTGGCCCGAAGGGCGGCGTCAGGTAGGACACCTGCATGTTCACCGCGAAGAGGATGCCGAACCAGATCGGATCATAGCCAAGCTGCACGACGATGGGCACGAAGATCGGCAGCGTCAGCAGCGCGATCCCGATCCAGTCGAGGAACATGCCCAGCACCAGCAGGATCAGCATCATCACCATGACGATCACCACCGGCGCCGCGTCGATCCCCAGGATCGCCTGCGCGACAAAGCGGTTGCCGCCCATAAGGTTGTAGACCCCGACCAGCACGGCCGCGGCGATGCCGATCCAGATGATCATGCCGCAGGTTTCCAGCGTATGCACAAGGCTGTCCTGCAACATCTTGAACGTCAGCTCGCGCCGCAGGATCGCGATGATCAGCACGGCCGAGACGCCCATGGCCGCCGCCTCGGTGATCGAAGCGATGCCGCCGTAGATCGACCCCAGCACGACGAAGACGATGAACAGCGGGGCCGCCAATGCGCGCAGGGCCGAGAAGACGGATTCCTCCGCCGCTTCCTCGCGCGACATCGGCGGGCCGAGCTGCGGGTTGCGCCAGCACAGGAACAGGACATAGGCCACGTAGAAGCCCAGCAGCAGCAGCGCAGGCGTGATCGCGGCGATGAAGAGGTCGGCGATGGATGTGTTGGCCACCAGCCCGTAGATGATGAGCACGATGGACGGCGGCATCATCGTCCCCAGCGACCCGCCGGCACAGACCACCCCGATGGACAGCTTGCGATCATAACCCAGCCGCAGCATCTGCGGCAGCGCCAGGATGCCCAGCAAGACGATCTCGCCGCCGATCACGCCCGACATGGCCGCCATCAGGATCGCCACGATCAATGTCTGAACGGCGACACCCCCGGGCAGGCGCCCGGCCAGGATGCGCATCCCGTTGAACAGCGACTTCGCGATGCCCGACCGATCCAGCAACGCGGCCATCAGGATGAACATCGGGATGGCGATGAGGGAGTATTCGGTGATGAAGCCGAAGATCCGAGAGGTCACCAGCGGCAGCGCCATGGGACCGAACCAGCCGAAGGTGAAGAGGAGCGCGACAAGCCCCGTCACCCATGCCAGCGGCTGCCCGGTCAGAAGCAGGACAAATATCGCGCCCACAAGCAGGTAGGACCCGTACTCGATCCCGATTGCACTGAGATCCATGGTCACTGCCCTCCGTCGGTTGCGGTGTCGTCGGAGGTGTCGCGCCTCAGCGCTGCGATCAGGTGAAAACAGGTCTGCACGAACATCACCGCCACGCAGATCAGCACCATGAGCTTCAGCAGCGCCGGGGTCGGCGGGTTCCACGAGGTTCCCGTGCCCTCGAGATGCAGCTCACCGCCAGGCGTGAACCAGGATTTGCCCACCATGACCCAGCTCGCATAGGTCAGGCCCGCAAAGAAGATCAGCGCGATCACCGAGTTGACGATATCGAGCACGCGCTTGCGCTGCGGCGTGACGGAATCGTAGATCATGCGCACCCGGATGTGCTTGTCGCGCGCCAGCGCCACCGGACCGCCGATCAGGAAAATCGCGGCAATCAGGAAACTCGTCGTCTCGTGCGCCCAGAATGTCGGGCTGTTGAAGACGTATCGCGCGAAGACCTCGATCACGGTGATCAGAAAGGCCACGAAGATCCCCCAGGCGAGGACCTTGGTCGATCTGGAAACCGCCCGATCCAGCCCGGTGCGGATCTCGTCGCCGTCGTGTTCCACGGTGTCTGTTGTGTCGCCTTGGCCGGCCATTTTCGGCTCTCCCCCTGCCTGTCGTGGTCGCGCCCGGCGGATGGCCAGCCGGGCGCGGTAGGCTGTTCTTCCCCTGACGGGGATCAGAGCAGGTTGCGACCCTCGAGGTAGGAGGTCACGGCGTCGTAGTAGCGTTGCGTCATCTCGCTCTTGCCGGCCCAGTTCTGCCATTCCTCCTGCGCGATGCGGCGGAACTTGGCACGCTCGTCACCCGACCAGTTGATGATCTCGATCTCCGGGTTCTCCCGGACCTCTTCAACGGCGGCGGCATCGAGCTCCCGGACCGAATAGATGTGATCGAAGGCGAACTGCGTGACCGAGACCTTCAGGATCTCCTTCAGGTCGTCCGGCAGGCCGTCCCAGGTCGCCTTGTTCATCGAAATGTCGATCAGCGGCAGCGAGTGGAACCCGGGGTAGAGCGGATAGGGCGCGATGTCGTTCATACCCAGTGACTGGTTCGTGGCAAAGACGGTGTTGTCCGCGGCATCCACCACGCCCTTGTCGAGCGCCGAGAAGATCTCGGACCCGGGCAGCGACACCGGCGAGGCGCCGGCCTTCGAGAAGATCTCGTAGACCATGCCCTCGGGCGCGCGCATCTTCACGCCCTTCAGATCCTCGACCGTCCGGATCGGCACGCGCGAGACGAAGGCCTCCGGCTCAGTCGCCGCGGCACTGATGAACTGCACGCCGTAGGGCTCGACCAGTTCGGCATAAAGCTCGTTGCCGCCGCCGCTTTCCATGAAACCCAGAAGCTCGAACGGATCGCTCCACGCGCCGACCAGATTGCCCATCATCGCAAAGGCCGGATCTTTGCCCGCGAAATAGCTCGGGTCGGTCAGATGACCCTGCAGGATGCCCGCACCGACCGCCTCGAGCGTGTCCGTGTGCGGCACGACGGCACCGATGGGCAGAATCTCGATCTCGATCCTGCCGCCCGACAGCGTGCCGACTTCGTCAGCCCACTTCTGCTTGTTGACGAACCCCGGCTCGCCGGCGGTCTCCGACGTCTGGAACGTCCAGCTGTAGTCCTGCGCCACGGCAGCGCTGGCAAGGCCGATGGCCGTAACCGTCACAGCCGCCAGCCCGGCAAAGGTCTTGATGAAAGTCATAGCGTCCTCCCTCTGATCCAAGCCTGGCTCAACTCCTCCAGAGAACCAGGCGGGGCTGCTCGCCCTCTTTGGTTGGACAAATAAGGCATGGACGAGGACGAACATCAATCTTCGACTACCAGAGAGAGAGAATTTTCTTTCCCAGACGCCGAAACAAGGCGATAACCACGAAATGAGCCGCCAAGCATCGAACCAAGAAGACGGCGCGCTCACCTTGGTCCGACAAAATAGATTCGGAGCGGACCGGCCATCCGACCGTTGCAACCTGAAAGCCAGGAATTATCGACCGGAAGGTTCACGTCCTCCGGAGGCACTGACGGGGGCTGGCGAAGATGAGCGCGGATTGGCGCCTGGCTCGGCCTCAAACCCTCCGGGAGATCGGGCAGCAAAGACATCCGCAAGTGGAGCTAAAAGCCCCACCTCCGAAGACAAGGATCCAGATCGAATGAAAGCTCCCTGAACCAGCATCATAGCTAAGTTCTGGTGACCCCGGCAGGATTCGAACCTGCAACCTGCCCCTTAGGAGGGGGCTGCTCTATCCAGTTGAGCCACGGG